>JBBRLR010000001.1:0-117258 GCA_038231255.1 Thermomicrobiales bacterium
CCGCGCCTCGACGATCAGGAAAAGGGCAAGTTGAAGCCGATCCGCGGCCTGCCGCCGGACCTCATTGATTTGCCGAACATGTGTCCCTTCGCGCCGCGCTGCGATTACGCGGAGGAGCAGTGTTTCCAACAGAATCCGCTCCTGCGCGAGGTCGTGCCGGGTCATGAGATCGCCTGCTGGTTCAACATCGTCAATGGGGAGAAGGTATCATAATGGCGGATCAGATGGCCTCGACCGAGGCAAAGCCGGCGATGAACGGCGCGAATGGGGTTGGGGAGACACTGCTCGAGGTCAATGACCTCGTGATGCACTTCCCGCTCACGCAGGGCATTATTTTGCAGCGCAAGGTCGGCGCGGTGCAGGCGGTGGATGGCGTCTCCTTCACCGTCAAGAAGGGCGAAACGCTCGGCCTCGTCGGCGAGTCCGGTTGCGGCAAAAGCACGACGGGCCGTGCGATCCTCCAACTCTACAAGCCGACCTCCGGCGAAGTGAAGTTCGAGGGCACCGACCTGACGAAGCTCGATGCGAGCCACATGCGTAAGATGCGCCGCCATTTGCAGATGATCTTCCAGGACCCGTACGCCTCGCTCAACCCGCGCATGACGGTCGGCTCGATCATCTCCGAGCCGATGCAAATCCATAATCTCGTGGATCGTGGCCACCGCAACCAGCGCGTGCAGGAGCTGCTGGAGACGGTCGGCCTCAACCCGTACTTCGCCAATCGCTACCCGCACGAGTTCTCCGGTGGTCAGCGGCAGCGCATCGGCGTCGCGCGCGCCCTCGCCGCGAACCCTGCCTTTATCGTCGCGGATGAGCCGGTCTCCGCACTCGATGTTTCGATTCAGGCGCAGATCGTCAACCTGCTCGAAGACTTGCAGGAGCAGTTCAACCTGACGTACCTCTTCATCGCGCACGATTTGTCTGTGGTAAAGCACATCTCCGACCGCGTCGCCGTGATGTATCTCGGCAAGATCGTCGAACTCGCCTCGCGCGATACGATCTATGAGGAGCCGCTGCACCCGTACACCAAAGCGCTCCTTTCCGCCGTGCCGATCCCCGATCCGGTGATCGAGAAGAAGCGCGAGCGGATCATCCTAACTGGCGACGTACCCAGCCCGATCAACCCGCCGAGCGGGTGCCACTTCCACACGCGCTGCCAGTACGCGATCAAGGGCACCTGCGACGTGATCGAACCACCGTTCGAGGATAAGGGCGGCAATCACTTCGTTGCCTGCCACCTCTACACCGCCGAAAGCCCGATCGCCGAGATCAAGCCGACAGCGTCGGTGGGGGACTGACCCCACCCCCCTGCCCCCTCTCCATCGCAATGGAGAGGGGGAGAGATGCGAATCCGAGATACGTTATCGCCCTGTCATGCGTGGGGCGATTTTCATTTAATGGGTTCCGCAGGCGGATGGTACAATGGGCGAGAAACGCTGCTTGGATGACGTTTCGCCTACCCCGTCTTCGCTAACCGGGAGTCGCTGCTGTGTTTGGTCGCACGGATATCAACCCGCAGGTTTTCGTTTCCATTCTGCTCGCCTTCGTCATCAGCATCACGATCCACGAGTTCGCGCACGCCTATACGGCGACACGGCTGGGGGATCCGACGCCGCGCGAGCAGGGACGTGTGACGCTGAATCCGATGTCACACCTCGACCCGATTGGTTTCCTTTTTCTCGTCTTTGTGGCGCTGACGGGCTTCGGCATCGGTTGGGGGAAGCCGGTGCAGTTCAACCCATACCGAATGCGTTGGGGCAAGCATGGCGTTGCGCTGGTCGCCGCAGCGGGGCCGATCTCGAATGTCATCCTCGCGCTTGTTCTCGCGGTGCCGCAGCGCGTCTTCGCGACCGGCTTCCACACACTTCCGTCGAGTGCGCAGACATTCGTTGACATCCTTGTCAAACTCAACATCGCTCTCGCGGCGTTCAATCTCATCCCACTCCCGCCGCTCGATGGCTTGAAGATCCTGACGGGCATCCTGCCGGACTTCTGGTATCCGATCCTCGCGCGACTCGATCAGTACGGCTTTGTGATTCTCTTCCTCGTCATCTTTTTCCAGCCATTGCGGCCCGTTCTGTTCAACATCAGCGCGCCCGTTTACGAAACGCTGACGCATTTGATCGAGGGAGCGTCCGGTGTCTTCGGAAGCTTCTGAGGCGAGGAACGACCTAACCCCCGGCCCCTTCCCGCGAGGAAGGGGTGACTCTTCGCGATACCGGGACGTTTCCGCAACACCTCGATCTCGTGGAGGTCCGCTCCCCTTCCTCGCGGGAAGGGGCCGGGGGTTAGGTTCCGTCCGCTACCGCACCATGCAGGGAATACGCACAATCCTTTCGCCCCTCATGCCGCTCGACGGCACGGCGCGTGATGCGGCGCTCTCCAGCCTGCCGATACCGGCGGGAGCGGCATTCCGCACGCTGCCAAAAGCGGATCAACGACACGCGCTACGCATCTATCAGGTCCTCGTGATGAGTGGAGAAACGGAAAACGATCTCCTCGCCGCCGCGCTCCTGCACGATGTTGGCAAGCATCCTGGCATCGGCATTACCCAGCGGACGGCGCGCGTTTTGCTCGCCCGTTGGCCGCGCGCCCTCGTATGGGCGACAGCGAACGGGCGGCTGTTCCCGCGCTGGCGGAGCAGCATGGCGCGACTCCTCAATCATGCCGCCCTCGGCGCCGACCTCGCCGTATCATGGGGCTGCACACCCGCGACCGCCGCCATCATCCGCGCCTCGCACGATTCTAATCCGCCTGACATCGTGCGGCGGTTGCAGGTGGTGGACGACGCGACCTAAACTCCGCCTCCTTCTATTCCGCAGCGTGGGAAGGTGTAGGGATTTAGGTCGCTTCCCGCGCCAGAGTATCCAACAATCCCTGCATATCGCCGATGGCGTGAGCGCGGCCGCGATGGCCGTAATCGGTGTCGTTGACTATGAAGGGGCCGTGGTCATCAAGCAGGAAGCCGGTGAAGCCGACGCGCTGGAGGGCACGCATCACGCGCGCGGCATTGAAATACCCCTCGCCGATGCAGAGAGCGCAGAGATGCAGAGAACGCGGAGAAGAGAAATGAGAGGAGTCAAACACCTTTTCCCTTCCCTCTCTGCGTTCTCTGCGCCCTCTGCGATTCTCCCCGGTTTCCGTATTATGCTCCCAGCCAGTCGCGCTCTTCACCCTCGGGCTGGGCTTCGGTGAAGACGAGGTAGCGCGTCGCGCCGAGTTCGACATCTTCCACATCAAGCCAGTTCATCGCAGCATCCTCCGCCGCCTCGACGAGGTTGACATCCGGGTCGGCCGCGATCCACTCCGACGTGAAGGCGCAGAGGAGTTGTCCCCACGACGCGATGAAGACGGTTCCCTCTTCTTCCATCGGGTCGCCCATGTTGAAGACATTAACGAGATACTGCATGGCACCTTCCGCCTGTGCGCGCTCGTGAACCGAAAGGAAGAAAATGCCATCCTCATTCTCATAGGTCGAGCGCGAAACCGATGGATCGCCCGCCACTTCTGTGAAGATAAACGTCGGTCGCAGTGTTTCCTCTTGCATGCCCAAGCCCTCCCGTACAACTCAAAATGACGAACCGCTAATACTGCCCAGAGGGTGCCGCGCAAGGACGCTAGGAAAAGCGAAAGGAACATAGCGCAGAGGACACGGAGGACGCAGAGACCACAGAGAAACATGAAATGGGGTTTTTATTCTCTCTTCTCTGTGTCCTCCGTGTCCTCTGCGCTTCGTCCTTCTCTCCTTCGTCTTTTCCCCACCTTCTGTCGCTCATCGCATCGGCGCCTGCTCGAAATCAGGCTGCTCGAACTGCGGTGGGGACGGGATGTAGATAAGCAACCGGAGCGGACGTGGCGGAAAGGCGAACAGAAACCAGCCCACCGCCATCAGCGCGATGCCACCCCATGCCACGCCCGGCGCCAACGCGACTGCTCGACCAAACAGCGTCGCATAGACGAGCGGCGAACGAGGCGCGACCGCGCTCCACTGCGACAGCAATAATGGCGCGACGAGCATCGGGTAGGCGAGCCAGGTCAGCAGAAATCCACCGAGCAAGCGCGGCATCGCGAAGGCGACGGTGTTCGCGCGGTGCGCGAGCGAGCCAAGCAGCGCGGGCAGACCGCAGAGCCAGATATTCGCCCAGAAAACGAAGAAGCGCCGGAGCGGCCACGCCCCGAAATCCCAGTCCGTCTCCGCATGTATATCCGGCGTGGACGCGACGACGAGGGGGAAGCCGATCACCGTGCGCACCGGCAGCGGATGCACGACCGGATCGCCGCCGATCACACCGGGGTCGTGCGCCGGTTCGGTGCGCTGCATGCAACAGCCGAGTACGGCGATCGTCAGCCCGACGAGGAAGGCTGCACGTAGCGCGTTCTCCTGCGCCCAGCGATAGATACCAATGATACCCCGGACGACACGCTCGTTCATCCGCTCCCCTTCATCCCAACCGCATGATGAATCGTGCCCCGGCAGTGTACCGGACGGCCTGATGATGCACAAACCTTGCCGGGGAGATTCGAGGTTCGAGGTTCGAGGTTCGAACTCTCTACCCTTTCGTTCCTTCGAGCATCGCGGCCCAGAGATGGAAGGAGCGGGGCGGGGTAGTGACGATGGCGAAAGCGTCGCGGGCGGATGGTGAAGCCGAGTCGAAAAGCGCTTCAAGGCGTGCGAGGGATTCCGGCGGTGTTTGCTGGCGGGCCGTCCAATCGGCGAAATCGAGCGGCAAGTCCCAGCGAGTGACGACCGCGAACGGCACACCGATCGCGTCGCCTGCCGACCGCCACTCGGAGATCATCCAATCCCGGCTGTGCGACGGGTCGCGCAGCATTTCCACCCGATTGATGAAATCCGCCAGTGCGTCGTCCTCCGGGGAGATGATATCCACCACAATGAACCGGCCCCCCGGTTTGAGCACGCGCGCCATCTCGGCGAGCGGCGGGACGAGCGACGGGAAGTGATGGACGACCATCCGGCAGGCGACGATGTCGAACGTCGCGTCGGCATAGGCGAGCGCGGCGGCGCTCGCCTCCTCCCATCGCGCGTTCGTGATGCCGCGCGCCGCCGCCAGCCGTGCTGCCTCCGCGAGCATATCGCGGCTGAGGTCCACGCCGACGACCTCCCGCACATGCGGCGCGAAGGCGAACGCGGTATGCCCGGCCGCGCACCCGACATCAAGCACCGCCATGTCGGCGCTCGGCGCGGTAGTTTCGACCATCAATGCGAGGTCGGCCCCCTGCGCAAAAATTGGCGACGTGCCATACGCCGCCGCCGCCCGATCGAACTGCCGCCGTATCGCCTCATCCCGCTCCACATATCACCTCCGGGTGAAACCAAATGAACCGCAAAGGCGCAAAGAACGCAAGAGGGAAAGAGAGACGAGGAAATGCGCTCCGATTGGCCCTCGATCGCATGATTCTCCTCAGTCCTCATTCTACCTTGTATCCTTTGGGTTCTTTACGTTTCTTTGCGCCTTTGCGGCTCAATCGGTCCGACCATTAGACCGCCACCGGAGCGAGAGAGCGGAGGCGGGCGACGAGGCGGGGGAGGAGATCGGCGACGGTCTCGATTTCGTCGGCAGTGTTTTCCGCACCGACCGAAAACCGGAGCGTGCCGAGCGCGTGCGGTTCCGGGACGCCCATCCCAGTCAGGACGTGGCTCGGCTCGATGCTGCCGCTCGCGCAGGCGGAGCCTGCCGACGCCGCGATCCCTTCCGTGTCGAGCAGGATCAACAGTGATTCTGCTTCCACACCGGCGAAACCGAGGCTCACGTTGTTCGCCAGCCGCCGTGTCGGATGGCCGTTTAGGCAAACATCGGGGATTTCCGCCATCACGCGCGCGATTAGCCGGTCGCGCAGCGCGGCGCAGTACGCCACGGTCCGCGCGCGTCCCGCCTCGGCGCGGGCGAGCGCGACGGCCATACCGACCGCGTACGCAACGTTTTCCGTCCCCGCGCGGCGATTCATCTCCTGCCCGCCGCCAGTGATCTGCGGGGTCCATCGCGTACCACGCCGGGTATACAGGAGGCCGACCCCCTTTGGGCCGTTGAATTTGTGTGCGGAGAGCGAAAGCAAATTCACGCCGAGTTCTTCCACAGCGAGCGAAAGCGCGCCCGCCGCCTGTACCGCGTCAGTGTGAAAGGGAATATGACGCGCGCGGGCAATCGCCGCGAGTTCGGCAATCGGGTTGATCGTCCCGACTTCGTTGTTCGCGTACATGATCGAGACGAGGCACGTTTCGGGCCGAATCGCGGCGTCGAGGTCGCTCGGCGCGATCATGCCGTACTCGTCCACCGGCAGGTACGTAACATCCACACCGTCCCGCTCCAATGCCGCCGCCGTATGCATGACCGCGTGATGCTCAACAGCGCTCGTGATGAGGTGCGGGCGCGAAATCGCCCGGCGTGCCTCCGCAACGACGCCGCGCAGCGCGAGATTGTCGCTTTCCGACCCTCCCGAGGTGATCGTGATTTCACGCGGGTGGCAATGGAGCGTTTCCGCGAGGTCGGCCCGTGCTCGGTCGAGCGCCGCGCGCGCCTGCCGTCCCGCCGCATACAGGCTGGACGGGTTGCCCCATATTTCCCGCCAATAAGGCAGCATCGCCTCGATCACCACCGAATCGGTCGGCGTCGTCGCGGCGTGATCGAGGTAGATTGTCGTACCGGGCGATGACTCGGCCATGCGGTCGAACGGCGATACCAACTCGTTCACGCTCCCTATGGATAGCCTGTGCCGTACGGCGCAACCATCGCCGCCGCTTCACCCGTATTGTACGGTGTGTACTCGCAGCCGACAACGCGACAACCGACAAACTCGTCGGTTGTCGCCCCAGGAAGTCACCGACTTTCCGCACCCTTCCTGTCATCGCCATCGGGTATACTACGGACGATGGTGTGCCGCGCCACCTCAAAAGGCGGCGCAGTGATCGCTTCCGTGGAGAATGCCGGAATGGGCGACGCGCCGACGATTCGAATGCTGATTGTGGACGATCACCGTATGGTGCGGAGTGGGCTGCGCGGCTTTCTCGAAGGCGAACCGGGCTTGAGCGTCGTTGGTGAGGCGGAGACGGGCGAGGAAGCGATTGCCCGCGTACCGGAATTGGTGCCCGATGTCGTCCTGATGGATCTGATGATGCCCGGCATGGGCGGCATCGCGGCGATTGACGCGCTGCGGCAGTCGTATCCGTCGCTCAAGATCATCGCGCTCACCAGCTTCGCCGATGACGAGCAGGTCTTCCCCGCCCTTGAAGCGGGCGCGGACGGCTACCTGCTCAAAGATATTGACCCGGACGAATTGGTCGCCGCCATCCGGGCCGTCTATGCGGGCGAGTCGCCGCTCGACCCCGAAGTTGCGAAGCGGCTCCTTTCCCGCTTTCAGCGGCCAGCCACTACGCAAGTAGGCACGCTACTATCGCATGAAGCGCTCACCGAGCGCGAACATGAAGTCCTCCAACTCCTCACGCAGGGCATGAGCAACAAAGAGATCGCCCATGATTTGTTCATCGGCGACCGCACCGTCAAAAGCCATCTCAGCGCCATCTTCCAGAAACTGGCCGTCACCGACCGCACGCAAGCCGCACTCTATGCGGTTCGCAATGGGTTGGTGGACAGCGACGAGCGATGACGACAGATATCCTGCATTCAGACATCAGCAATTAACGACCATCGTCCTTTCGGACGACCTTGCATCTTCCCGACCGACCGATGTGCGGGTTCTACTCCTTCCCGTAGATTGGACGGAGAAGCATTCGGCTTCGTTTCGGCGATGAGGACAGCCAGTGATGTTGATCCACAAGATACCCGCGAAGACTGTGCGCATTCTGCTCGTGGAGGATGCGGGATCAGTGCGTCGTGCGCTTTGTCATGTCCTCGGCAGCGAGCCGGATTTCGAGGTGATCGGTGAAACGGGCGATGGTGAACACGCCGTTGCACTCGCGGCGGCATTGCGACCGGACATCGTGCTTATGGACCTCATCCTGCCCGGCATCAATGGAATGGAAGCGGCCCGTCGCATCCGCGCGGCTGGTAGCGTGAGTGATGTCATTATGCTCACTGCGTTCGGTGGCAAGCAGGCGCGCGCCGCCGCATTCGAGGCGGGTATCGCCCTGTTTCTTGAGAAGGGCGACACCCTCGACGATCTCGCCGAGCGCATCCGCTCCGTCCATGAGCGAAACATCCCCCGCTGACAGACTGTCTGAAAGGATAATAACGGTCCTTCATTTCCCGGCAGAGCGGTAGGGAGATCCTGGTACGGGATAAGACTGATGATTCCCGAAGCCAATGAACCGATGCCGGTTGCGCGGGGTATGTCCGATGGCGGCATAGCACCTGCGGCGAAGATATGGTTTGCTATCGAGGGCGACAAGGGCAACGCGGAAACGGGAGCAATCGGTATGCGTGCACTGAGTTCAATCCTAACGCTCGCATCGGGGCGGCGAGCCAAGTGGCTCGTGCTGCTCTTCTGGGTCGTTGTCGCCGCGCTCGTCGCGCCTTTCGCCAGCAAACTGACCGCTGTCGAGAAGAACGACGCCGCCAGTTTCCTACCGGGGAGCGCGGAATCCACCAAGGTCAACGAGCTGCTTCAGCAATTTCCTGCCGGTCAGACGGTTTCGGCGGTCGTCGTGTACTACCGCGAAAGCGGCCTCACCCCTGCGGACAGCGCAAAGGCGACCGCCGACCGAGAGGCGTTCATCGCGGCGAAACTGCCGCGGGCGCTCCCGCCGACGCCTGTCACGCCCGCGCAGGATGGCAAGGGGATTTTGTATATTGTTCCGTTCCAATCCGGCCCGGAGTCGGACCAACTGGCCAACGCCGTGAAGGGATTGCGGAAGATCACTGGGGAAGGCGACAACGGCCTGAACATCAAAGTGACGGGGCAGGCGGGCTTCGTCGTGGACTCAATCGGCATTTTCAGCAATATCAACACGCGTCTGCTCCTGACGACCGTACTGATCGTCACCGTGCTGCTGCTCCTGACGTACCGCAGCCCATTCCTCTGGCTCTTCCCGCTCATCTCGGTCGGACTGGTCAGCCAGGTCACGCAGGGAGTCGTCTACGGGGCGGCCAAAAATGGGATTATCACGGTCAACGGCCAAAGCACGGGCATCCTGACCGTGCTGATCTTCGGTGCGGGCACCGACTACGCGCTACTCCTGATCGCGCGCTACCGGGAGGAGTTGCGCCGTCACGAGGATCGCCATGAGGCGATGGCCTTCGCGCTCCGCCAGGGTGGCCCGGCGATCCTCGCCTCCGGCGCGACCGTCACGATCAGCCTGCTGTGTTTGCTCGTCGCGGAACTGAACAGCACGCGCGGCCTCGGCCCGGTGAGCGCCATCGGCATCGTGTTGACGCTCGCCGCCATGCTAACGCTCCTGCCCGCGCTACTTGTCATCGTCGGGCGCGGCGTCTTCTGGCCTTTTATCCCGCGCTTTGGCTCGCCACCGCAGGAGGAATCCGGCCTCTGGGCGCACGTCGGCGCGTGGATCGCCCGTCGGCCGCGTACAGTCTGGATCGGCACGACGGTCGCGCTCGCGATCATGGCTCTCGGCCTTTTCACGCTCAACACCAATCTTTCCCAGAACGACAGTTTCCGCGGCTCGGTGGATTCGGTGGCCGGGCAGAAGTTGCTCGCGAAGAGTTTCCCGTCCGGTTCGAGCGCGCCAGCCATCGTGATCGTCCAACCGGCGGCGAACGTGGACGCCGCGCGCAACGCCATCGCCAACTCGCCGGATGTCGCGGCGGTGACGCCGGTTGATCGCGCGGGCGACTACGGGCGGTTCTCAGTGACGCTCAAGGCGGACCCGGCGAGCGGCGACGCCTTCGACGCGATTGACCAACTCCGCGCGCAGGTGAGAACGGCCGCCGGGCCGGGGGCGCGCGTCGGCGGCACCAGCGCGGTCAATCTCGATGTCAAGCGCGCCTCGTTGCACGACCGCAAGATCATTTTGCCCCTCGTCCTGTTTATCGTGCTCGTCATCCTCGGCCTGTTGCTTCGCGCGATCATCGCGCCGATCCTGCTGATGCTCACGGTGATCGTTTCTCTCGCGGCCTCGCTCGGTGTCAGCGCGCTCGTCTTCGACCATCTGTATCACTTCGGCGGCGAGGACGCCTCGCTACCGCTCTTCGCCTTTATTTTCCTCGTCGCGCTGGGTATTGATTACAACATCTTCCTGATGGCGCGTGTGCGGGAGGAGTCGGAGCATCTCGGGACGCGGCGCGGCATGTTGAAGGGGCTGGCCGTCACGGGCGGCGTGATCACCTCCGCGGGAGTCGTCCTCGCCGCGACCTTCGCGGTTCTGGCGACACTGCCGCTCGTCGCATTAACGGAGATCGGCTTCGTCGTCGCCTTCGGTGTCTTGCTCGACACGCTGATCGTCCGCTCGATCCTCGTCCCAGCGTTGACACTCGATGTCGGCGCACGCATGTGGTGGCCAAGCGCCCTCGCCAACGCGGAGCGCGACCGACACACAGCGGATGCGGAAGAAAGGGTCAGGGTGGGGTAGCGGGCAAAGAATCCCCTTCCCCGTTGCGGCGGGGGAGGGGGAACCCGCCCGTTTCCTATCCCCGATCCATAATCTCCACGACGCGGGCAAAGCGTTCGATGACGGCGGGGGTCGTGGACGGGCGGAAGATGACGATCAGGTGCTTGACGCCGATGTCGGCGAATGCCTGCAACTTTTCGGCGACCTGCTCCGGCGTGCCGGTGATGGACTTGCCGTCGTCCTCGCCCTCCTTGCCCGGTTCGGGCAGGTTGACGAAGGTGCCCGCCGTCAGTTCGAGCGTCGCGAGGTCGCGGCCGACGGCGGCGCATGCTTCCTTCAGGGGGGCATACCGCTCCAGAACGACCGCCGGATCAATGTGCCAGACGGTGTTCCAGGCGTCGGCATACTTGGCGGTCAGTTCGAGCATCCGGGGTGCTTTCGAGCCGATCCAGAGTTTCGGGCCGGTCGGCGACGGGCCGCGCGGCTTGAGGACGGTGTTCGCCGCGTCGTAATACTTGCCGTGGAAATCCACGCGCCCCTCGCGCAGGAGCGGCGCGATGATCTGCATCGCCTCCTCGAACCGCCCGACGCGGTGATCGAAGGGGTAGCCGAAGGCGTCGTACTCCGGCTCGTGCCAGCCGCAGCCGAGACCGAGGATGAACCGCCCGTTGCTGATCTCGTCCAGCGCGTCCGCCATCTTGGCGAGTAACGCCGGGTTGCGGAATGAGGTACAGGCAACGAGCGGGCCAATCATGATCCGCGACGTGACCGCCGCGACCGCGCTCATGAAGGTGAAGACTTCCCAGCAGCCGCTCTCGTCTTTCTCGGGATAGCGGTAGATCAGGTGATCCGCCAGCCAGAAGGAATCGAGACCGATCCGCTCCGCCGTCTGCGCCATCGCTTGAATATCGGCGTAGCGCGGCGTACCGCCATCAAACGACCCCTCACCGAGCGAGGGCATCACACCGAGTTTCATCCGTCGCCCCGTCGCGCCATCCGCCATTGCCGCCTCCGTTCGTGATCCATCTTGCAAACGCGGCGATCATCGTACCAGACGGCACGGCGGGTGCAACTCAGACAACGCCCCGCCCGGAGGGCCAGCGACCGGAAACGAGCAGCAACCCGAAGACGAGCAGGACGCATGCTAGCGGCAGCATGACGATCAGGAAGCGGGGCGCCGTGATAATAAAAGCGGGCGGCAGCATCATACCGACGACGACAAGCAACCAACCGAGCAATGGGAGCAATCGTGCCTGATTCATTCCGCGCATTCGCGTCTCAATCCTTCCGGGTGCATCGCGCGACATCACCCCTGAATGATAGGCGCGGTGGGCGGCACTTTCAAGCGAACGCGCGAAGATAGTGCGCCCAGTAGCCTTGATACGGGCCATACCGTCGGGCGACCGCATCGAGGCCATCGGGCGTTGCCGCACTCGGCCCGTAGACCTTCGCCGCTGCGCGCAGCAATGCTTCCTCGCCCGCGTGCCGGTCCATCCGCCCGAGGGCACGGCTCAACACGAACGTCGCGGACCAGTCGCCGATCCCCGGAATGCGCAGCAGCCACGCCCGCACCGCGTCGTACGGCGCGGTGCGGAGCCAGATTTCGTCCACATCATCGAAGGCCCGCGCGGTGGCATGGAGGTAGGGCGCTTTGCGCAGGTTCGGCAGGATGGCGAGCAGGTCGTCCGGGTTGACCGTCGCCAGTCGCTCGGCGGTCGGAAAGGCGCGATATGTCCGTCCGCCGACCGCGAGGCGGCTGCCGTACCGCTCGCTCAGTGCGTCCCACGTCTTGCGCGCTGCCGCCATCGGCGTGCGCTGCGAAAGGATCGCCCACGCCGCATTGTCGAACGGCGTGAGGAACTTGGCCTGATGGTAACCATACAAATGCGCGATCACCGGCGCGAACGTGGCGTCCGCCTGCCCAATCGCGTAGAACGGCGCGAGATCGTCCGCAATGCTGAGGAAGAACGCGACCCGATCCCGCGCCGCTTCCCGCACCGCATCGGTGATCGGCCGCACCGCATAGAGCGTGCAGTGCAACAACGGCGCGTCAATCGTCCCGCGACTTTCGACCCGGAAAACCACCGTCTCGCCCCCGGCAACCACCGCCCGCGTCAATGAACCGTCCGCAATCTCTGTCTCCCCGCGCATGAGCGGAAACCCACCCAGAAACGCCAGCGACTGCTCGAAATCAAACGGCGGCGTGGGCCTCAGTTCAATACCAATCTCATTCATCCGTATTTCCCTTCTCCTTAAATCCCCCGGCCCCTCGCCTTCGCGATGGGGCCGGGAGCAGGGCAATCGCATCTCAATCCGTGGCTGCCGTACATCCGTTGGTCAGCGGCTCATTTGACCAATGCGTTAGGAATATCCTTCAATACATTGAGATAATGAGGGTTGTACATGATGCCCAGGATGTTCCCGAAGGGATCGACCACTGCAGCAGTGATGAAACCCTCGCCACGGTCTGTGGGTGCCTGATACTCTGTCGCTCCCATAGACAGCAGCTTCTCGAGCGTCGCTGTCACATCGTCAACGTGCCAGTAGATGACCGCACCGGCAGGGCCGGTCGCCGAACCGCCGGGCGCGTAGCGGCTATCAATCAGGCCCAACTCATGCTGGTAATCACCGAGGCGGAACTCCACGTATTGTGGCGCGACAGCCTCACCCTCGGGGCGCTTGAAGTACGGCTCAATCCCGAGTAATTCGCTATACCACTGCGTCGCGGCCGCCACGTCGTCCGCGTAGTAACTGATCGTGGTCAATCCTCTCAACATCGCTTTCCCTCCTCGGGCGTCCAGGATTGCGCCATCGCCGTTCGCTGGACGCACTGACACTTCTCGCCAGTCCGTCCCCGGCCCCTTGTGGCTGCCCCGCAAGGGGCCGGGGTGAGGACCATCACACCTTCTCAAACAGGGGACGCGGATCGAAGTAGACACGGAGCATCGCGATCCGGCCATCCCGCACCGTGAGCCATTGCGCGATCGACAAGGTGACAGGCGGCTCCGCAAGGGTGAGATCGTAGATTTGGCACACGTTCTCGCCCTCGGCGAACACCACGGTGCGCTCCATCCCCGTCATCGCCGCCATCATGCCCTGCAACCCGCAGATGTACTCCTCGGCAGTGTCGGTCGTCCCCAACGCCCCCTTGAAAACCACGTCGTCGTGGATGAGGGTACGCATGGTGGCGAAGTCTTTTTCCTTGAGCGCGGCGAAGTACCGATCAACGACATCGCGAGCATTGTCCGTAGTCATGGTCTCTCCTTCTGTTTTCCGCGATCCGCCCTGCGTGGGCGAGCACATGGCTCGCCCGCAAGAACGATACCTATTGCGGCGGCTGCATCATCGTCAGCGGCACGCCGTCCGGCGCGGGAACGGTGAAGATGTCGCCAAACGGCGGGGACTGGATCGGCCCGGCGTCAACGCCCTTACCGAGCAGGGTTGCGCGCAGGTTTTCGAGTTCGTTTGTGTAGAAGTAGAGTTCGATCTCGCCGACCATAGACGGTTCCGGCGCGGTGGCAATGCTGAAGGGGATGCCACCCTCGGCGGGCGCGAACATGCGAAACGCCGGCCCGCTCTGATCGGAGACGGGCACGAAGCCGAGCTGCTCCGTGTAGTAGCGGTACGCGGCGTCAATGTCAGCGACGTGGAGCAGGGCGAAGGAAAGGGTCGGTGCGGCGTTCATCGGATACCTCCTGATGGAATCCCGGCGGCAACCCCGGTGGTCGCTGCCTTTCCTCCACACCATACCGCCCCGTCGTGACACCATTATGTCAGTAGTGAAAGGGAAGCGCGATGGCTGGGGAACCTAACCCCCACTGCCCAGAGGGCACCCGCTTCCCGCGAGGAAGGGGTGACTCGTCGCGACACTAAGACATTCCCCAAACATCCGATTCTCACGAAGTCTCGCTCCCCCTCTCCATTGCGATGGAGAGGGGGTTGGGGGGTGAGGTCGTTCCCGAGACCGCATACATCCTGAGCAACGCAGCCGCTTCCGTCGCGATCAGGACCCGCAAGGACTCCGGTTCGACCACGCGCACATGGCTCCCCCAGCCGAGCAGCCATTGCAGCACATCGGTTTCGCGCCGCACGGTCAGTGTGACGAGCAACCCGTCTGTCGTTTCTTCTTCCGCGACGGCATAGTACGAGCGCGACTCGCGCACCCAGCGCGCGGTCTCCGCATCGAACAGCGCACGGACAATGATCGTCCGGTCGTCCTGTGGCGGGCGGCGGCGCAGCACGACGGGCGCGGCGGGCGCGAAGGTCCGGTCGAGCAGCGCGAGGTCCTCGATGCGGTCGAGTCGGAAGGTGCGTCCATCGCGCCGCGCGTGGTCGTAGCCGGAAACGTGCCAGACACCAGCGACATGGATGAGGCCATGCGGATCAACCTCACGATGCGCCGGTGGCGCGCTGTCGCTCGGATTACGGGCGGTATAGCGGAAACGCACCGTCGTCCGCTCCAGGATCGCGCGGCGGAGGTGGCGCAGTTGCTCCTGCTCCTCCGGGCGACCGGGCGCGACGAAGCGGATGCGCTCGCGCAGCCCGCGCACTTCTTCCCGCAACCGCTCCGGCAGCACACCCTCGATCTTCGCTGCCGCCGCTTCCGCCGCCGCGCGATATTGCGCGTCGAACTGCTGGGCCATCACGTCGCTACCGAGCAGGAGCATCGTCGCCTCGTCCGTGCGGAAGGAGAGCGGTGGCAGGAAATACCCGGGCATCAGCGCGTATCCCTGCCCCGGCACCGCGACCAGCGGCACGCCTGCCTCGGAAAGCGCCCCCATGTCCCGGTAGATCGTCCGCGTGCTCGTCTCGAACATCGCGGCCAAATCCTCGGCGCGCCGCTTCCCCACCCGCTGCAACTCCAAGACAATGGCGAGGAGGCGATCAGTCCGGTTCATCGCCCATTTCCTGCTGCACATTGCGCGCGACATTTCCGACCGGGCCGCGCGCGATCTCGAACCGGACGGGCGTGCCCGCTCGCAGTGTGCGATAGCCGAAGCCAGGGATCGCGGTGAAAGAGAAGAAAAGGTCGTCGCCGTCGTCACGGACGATCATGCCGACACCGCCGTTTGTGTCGAACCAGCGCACCATGCCGTGCCCGGTGGGTAGTCCGTTCGCGCCGAGCGGTGGCGCGCCCTCCGCCCATTCCTGCTGCGGGATGCGCACCTGCCGGACGAGTGGGTCGGCGTACGCCTCGTAGCGGTAGTCGGCGCGCGTCTCCATGATTGCGCGCAGATCGCGGCGCAATTCGTCGAGCGTCGGTCGCCCGACGAAGAACCAACCGTTGTAGATCGCATGAATTGTCAGATCGGGCCGCAGAACAAACGTGTACGGCTGCGCGCGGAAGGCATACTCCCCCTCCGTCTCGTCCAGAATACCGAGTTGCCGAACGACGGCGCGGTCCTCATCGGACAAAAACGGCCAGTCTGCCCCCAGCCCGGCGCGGAACGCGGCATGAACGCGCGGCGGATCCACGCCGATCGCGACAAGTTTGCCGTAGTTCACCGCCAGTTCAGCCTGAAACCGCACGAGCATGCGGAACTGCTGCTGATCGCGCGGACAGAAGAAGCCGCGATACATGACAACGATCAGTGGGTAGCCGTCCTGGAACCCCAACTGCGCATCGAGCAGCCCCGGCTTTGTCAGCCCCGACAGTCGCACCATCCGCTCCTGCGTATCCGGCAGCGCGATGTCCGGAAACCGCTCCCCCACCCGCAGGTTCGTCGTCATCCATCACCTCCCATTCACCGCCGGACAAACCGATTGAACCGCAAAGGCGCAGAGGAACGCAGAGAATGCAAAAAGAAAAGCCTTCTTTCCTCTTTCCTCTCCGTGTTCTCTGCGTCCTCTGCGCCTCTGCGGTTCTCCCCGGCTTCCGTCACCGGTTCAGCACCTTGCGAACGAGGAAGTCGTCGGTGCGGTGGGCATCGTCAATCATCGTGGAGACTTTGCGCCAGCCGTGGCCCTCGCCGGGATAGGTGTGGTACTCGACGTCCTTGCCCGCCTTGCGCAGGGCATCCACCATCGCGTTCATCTGGCTCGGGTGGCAGACGATGTCCTCCTCGCCTTGCAGGATCAGGAGCGGTTCCTTGACGTCATTGACGAAGTGGATCGCGCTGCGGTCCACATACAGGTCGCTGTTGCGGCTCGGCGCGCCCATCAATTTGGCGATGTAGTGCCGCTCGAAGATCCACGTCTTGTCGGTGAAGGTGGCGAGGTCGGCGATGCCGAAACGGCAGACACCGGCGCGGAAGAAGTCGGGCGCCTTGGTCATGCAGATCAGCGTGCTGTAGCCGCCCGCCGAGCCACCCATCGCGACGACCTTGCGCCGGTTCGCCAGTCCTTGCCCGATCACCATCTCCGCCCCGGTAATGTAGTCGTCGAGATCGCCGCCGCCCCAGTCGCCGTACAGTTTCTCCATAAAGGCGCGGCCATACCCCTTGCTGCCCCGATAGTTCGGTTGCAGAACGATCCAGCCACGCTGCGCCATGTACTGCACCTGCGGCATCCAGTTGTACATCGTCTGCCCGACCGGCCCGCCGTGGATCGAGACGACGAGCGGGTGCTCGCCGGGCACGGTTTCGCGCGGTGTGATTAACTGCCCGTGGATCTCCAACCCGTCGCGGCTCGTCCATTGGACGTGTTCGGGCATGAGAAGGTCGCCGCCGAGGATGCCGCCTGTCGCGCTCTGCGTCAGCGGCCGTCGCGTCGAGCCGTCCGCTGCGTGAACGTAGATGTCTGCAGGCAGGAGGGGGCTGCTAAATGTGTAGGCCAGATGGTCTCCATCCAGCCAGGCGACATTGTCGTGGACACCGGGCGACGATGTCAGTTGGCGCGTCGTGCCATCTTGCCAGATATAAACCTGCACCTCGCCGTCGTCGTTGCGGGTATAGGCGATGCGCCGCCCGTCCGGCGACCACGCGGGAGAGGCGTGCTGGTTTGGTTCATGGACGAGCCGTTCCGCGCCGCTGCCGTCCGCGTTCATCACCCAGAGATTGCCGAAATCGCTCTCCCGGTCGGAGATGAAGGCGATCCGCTGCCCGTCCGGCGACCAGACCGGGTAGTTGTTCGTCACCCGGTTGCCGCCTGCGACGACCCGCGCGCCGTTCCCTTCGGCGTCGGCAACGACGACCGCCAGTTCGTCCCACGGCATGTCATAGTGCGGCCACTGGCACAAAAGGAGGCGCGTTCCGTCCGGCGACCATTTCGGCTCCAGCACGTACTCATCACCTCGGCTCACTTTGCGCGCCCACGACCCGTCGAGCGCGGCGATGAAGATGTCCACCTCCTCGCCGCGCTCCGCGACGTAGGCGACACGCGTGCCGTCCGGCGACACGCTCGGCGAGTGGTGGTTGCCCGGCCCCTCATCAATCTGCCGCGCCTTGCCACCGTGAGCAGGCACGGCGAAGAGTTTGCCGTCCTTTTGCGAGGCGAAGACGATGGTGCGCCCATCCGGCGTCCAAGCGATGGACGACGCCTGCCGCTGGCTCGGGTCCGGTCCCTGCATCGCCGGGTCGTCGCTCAGTTGCATCGGCGTCCCGCCCACCACCGGCACGACCACCAAATCTACCCGTCCGTCATACCCCCGGCTGTACGCGACGAGCCGCCCATCCGGCGACGGTCGCGGCGTCGCATTCGTCGGGATCATCGCGTACGCCGCCGGGGTGAACCCCGCTTCCCACCGCCCCGGCTCCCTGCTCCAATGTTGCTCGCTGCTCATCGTTTACCCCTTTCGTCTATCTGCCATTTGCTGCGATACTCCATTGTGTGCAATGTATCTCAGTCCGATATGCGACGATTGAACGGTCATCGCCCGATGGTGACGATGGTGAAGGCTTCGGCGAGGGGGAGACCGACGAGGGCGCCGGCGTCGCTGTCGCGTTTGCGGAAGCGTTCGGGGAGGACAGCGGGATCGGCGGTCTGGCTGGCGTGGGCGAGGCGGGCAGCGACTTTGCGCTCGAAGGTGGCGGAAATGTCCACGTACGAATCCGCAACGGCGCTGGCGAAGAGCCAGACCGCGCCGACTTTGTGCGTCATCAGGCCGTCGCGCAGTTGCTGCGGGAAGGCGAGCGGGTCGCGCGCGAGGGGGTAGATCGCGTCAAGCGTCGCGCGGCCGACGGTGCGGTGGTCGCGGTGGCTAAGGTAGTGCGGCAGGGAATGCTCCGGGTCGAAGGTGAAGACGACCTCCGGCTGCCAGCGGCGGATCGCGCCGACGATGTCGCGCAGGAGCGGCTGCGTGTTCTCGACCTCGCCGTCCGTGTAGCGCAGGAAAGCGACGTCCGCGATGCCAAGCAATCGGGCGGCCTCCATTGCTTCAGCCTCACGGCGCATCGCCACGGCACGCGCATCGGCGGCGGGATCGCCGGAACCTTTGTCGCCGGAGGTGACGAGCAGCAGCCGCGCCGTCGCGCCGCCATCAATCGCGCGGGCCATCGTCCCGGCACAGTACGCCTCGATGTCGTCCGGATGCGCGGCGACTGCCAGGATCGAGCGGGCGTCGGGTGGGTCAATGATCGGCATCGTGCGCCTCTCTCCTTTTCGCTCCGCCATGCGTCGCACTGCACATGAGTCCCGTCGTTCCGCGCATGATGGACGATCCGCGCGGTGTTGTCATCAGGTGGCGGCTGGCGCGGGCTGGAAAGCCTTCGCGATCTGGCTCCCCTCAGTCCTTGTACGGGTCCACTTCGCCCTCGCCCGCCATGACGACACCAATGGGCTGAAGAACGTGGCGAACGGTAAGCGTCCCGGCATGGGCGGCGAGGACATCGGCGAGTTTGCGATACACGAACGGCGATTCGTCCGGCCCCGCGCCGCGCACCTCAACGCCGTATGCGCGCACCGCTTCGCGCATCATCTCCGGCGTCACCTCGCCGCCGAGCCGCTGCATCTGCTTGCGACCCGTCGCGTCGCGGACGTACTTCACCTTGCCCGCCGCCCGCGTGCGCGACATGATCCGCCCCGCGCCGTGCATCGCCGAGTAAAGGGACTGAGCGCCCCGCTCGCTGGCGATCCCCTCCACGACGACCGAGATGTCCGCCATCGAGCCGCCGACGAAGCCGAGTTGCCCCGGCGCGAGCGGCGTCGCCCCTTTGCGGACGACCTGCAGCCGCTCGCCGAAGTGCTCCTCCTCCCACGCGAAGTTGTGATGATTGTGGACCGCGAAGGTCGCCGACGCGCTGAGGATGCCGAGCGTCTCACCGATCACGGCGTCCCGCCCGGCGTATGCGTGTTCGCCCGCCAGCCGCATCGCCGCCAGATATGCCTGGCCCAGCGCGCTGTCCGTCGCGAGGAGCGTCGGCGCGGCGTCCATGCTTTCGGAGCGCGGGCGGTCGTCGAAGCCGAGGCCACCCGCAAGGTTCATGAACCCCGTCGCCGTCTTGTGCCCGAGGCCGCGCGAACCGAAGTGCGTCGAAACCCAGAGGTCGTCCGTCGCCGGTTCGACGAGCAGGTCCACGAAATGGTTGCCGCTGCCGACTGTGCCGAGTTGGGCGCGCGCCATGTCGCGCAGCCGCCCGTACCACGGCAGTTCCGTCCAGAGCGGTTCATCGAAGAGCGGATGCTCGACCGGGCGCGGGTTCTTCCGTCCAATGCCGAACGAGATCGTCCGCGCGATCTGGTCCACGATCTTCGTCAGGTCGGCGCGCACATCCGACGCCTTGAGGTTCGTGCGCACACCCTTCAAACCACAGCCGATGTCGTACCCGACACCGGAAACGGAGACCGCGCCCCGATATGCCGCAACTCCGCCAACGGGTTGCGAGTAGCCGTAATGCGCGTCGGCGCATAGCACGCCCGCCGCCGCTTCCGGCATCGTCAGGCACCGCCGCATCTGCGCGACCGTCTTCTCCTCCGGGTCGCCGAAAATGGTCAGGTCGAGCGCATCTTCGCGCGAACGCAAAACAATCGCATCACCCTGGGGAGTGATCGGTTTCGGCGGTGGGGCCGCGGCCACCGTCGCCATCAGCGCGCGGATCGCCTGCCGCTGATCGTGAGTGAACCGCTCCGCGAGCGGCGCGTGGTTCTTCGCCGCGAACGCGTGCGCGTGCGCATACTTCTTCGCCGCCACGATCTGTCCGAGCCGTTTGATGTACGTTTCCGGGTCCATGCCGCGCCTCTCGTTCATTCTCGGTTCCCGCCGCTCATGTCACACGTCGTTGAGGGTGATCGGTCATCGGATGCGGGGCGGCTGGGAACCGGACAAACAAAAACCCCTCACCGAAGGGCGAGGAGTGGAGCGTCGGTCTGCCAACAATCGGCCGCCACCATTCACTCCTCGCGATCATGCGCCTCGCGATTAAGTTTTCGGCTGCGATTCCGACTGCTCATCATCAGACTCCTCAGAACATCTACGCCCCACTCCGGGACGCCGACCGGCATCCTACCGGGGTATGTCCCCTTTGTCAAGTGGGTTGCCGTGCGGAAGCGTACCGAGAAACTCGACAATGGCGGCGAATTCTCGTATTCTCAGCCAGTCGAAATCGCGAGCAGGATGCGAAGATGCGAGGGGAAATGCGCCGTCTGATTGTCGCCGCCATGCTCATCGTGATGCTGGTCAACGCACTACCGATGGCTTCACTCACCGCATCGGTTGGGGCGGAAAGCGCGCCGCGTTTCGAGGCAGCGACGTGCCCCTTCCGGTTGGCGAGCGGCCAAACCGAGGGCAAGACGGTAGACTGCGGCTTCGTCATCGTGCCGGAGCAGCATAGCAAGCCGGATGGCCCGACGATCCGGCTCGCGGTCGCGCGCTTCCGCAGCACGAACGCGACGCCCGCGCCCGACCCGGTGATCTTTTTGCAGGGTGGCCCCGGCGGCGCGACCCTTACCTCCTCGTTCGTCCGCAGCTTCACGACCCTGTTCACGCCGACGCGGGACTTCATCGCCTACGACCAGCGCGGCACTGGCGCATCGGAGCCGAGCCTCGACTGCCCCGAAGTGCGCGAGCAGGGACTGCGCGACGATGCCCGCCCGCTCAGCCTCGCGGACGAGCGGGACGACGAGATCGCCGCCGATCTGTCGTGTCGCGACCGGCTCGTCGCCGGGGGGATCAGTTTGTCCGCGTACAACAGCACCGAGAGCGCCGCCGACATCAACGACATTCGCGCCACACTCGGCTACGACAAGCTGAACCTGCTCGGCATCTCCTACGGCACGCGCCTCGGCCTGACGGTAATGCGCGACTTTCCCGGCATCGTCCGCAGCGCCGTCCTCGATTCGGTGTCGGCCCCGCAGTCCAACAGTTACGAGGAGTACCCGGCCAGCCTTGATCGGGCGATCAATCTGTTGTTCGCGAACTGCGCGGCGGACGCACGCTGCAACGGCGCATTCCCTACCCTGCGGGATGATTTCAGCCGCGCATACGATCAACTGAACCGCAAACCGATGACGGTCACGGTGAAAAGACCTTCCACCGGCGTCAGCTACGACCTCGTCATTGACGGGCCGCGCTTCGTCTTCCTCATCTACGACCTCCTGTATTACCGGTCGGGCATCGCCCGCGTCCCGGCGCTGATCGCGCAGGTGACGAGCGGCTCAGCGAAATTGTTGCAGGCCCTCGCGCAAGAGAACCATTTCAGCGGGAGCAGCATCGGTATGGGTTTGTCTGTCCGGTGCAACGAATATCTGCCCTTCAACGACCGCGACTGGGCGATTGCCGCCGCGCAGAACCTCCTGCCCGAGGTGCGGGACAGCCTCGGCGTTGACGTGGTGACGCCTTTCATCGTCTGCCCGCAGTGGCCGACAAAACCGCCCGACCCACGCGACCATCAGCCCGTCACGGGCGACACGCCGACCCTTGTGATGGAGAGCGCAAACGACCCGGTGACGCCGCCCAAGTTCGGGCAGTCCACCGCCGATGCGCTCGCGAACAGTTTTTATGTCGAAACGCCCGGCGTCGGCCACTCCGTGATCGGCAACGGCGGGTCGTGCGGATTGAACATTGTCCGCGACTTCGTCAATGACCCGACGATCAGACCCGCCACCTCCTGCACCGGCGCCCTCAACATCACGTACGTCACATCGTAAAAGATCAGTCGGTCACAGTAGGCGTCATCGTCGCCTTGACGCCCGCCGCCGAAACCGCTACCATAGCGGTAATGCGCGGGTAGCTCAGTGGATAGAGCGTCTGCCTCCGGAGCAGAAGGCCGTGGGTTCGAGCCCCTCCCCGCGTACCACTTCCTCTTTTATACAGCCTGATCCCGGTCTCGCCTTCGATCCACGCCTCATCGTCCGCGCTATTGCAGCGCTTGCCCGCGTAGATGCACGCCCCATCACGGTACACTTGGTTGCTGGCGCGGCACGACGGTGTCAAGGAATAGTGCTTCATACGTATTGCGAGTCGCGCCGGTCGAGCGCCGCCGCATGCTCGCGCACCACCTCTTGCGGGGCCGAGCGGATGAAGCGGTCCAGGATGGCGACGATGAACATCACGTCGAGGCCCTGGCCGACGAGCGGCACCCAGTTCGGCAGATCGAGCGGTGAGAGGACGAGCGCCACCGTGCCGATGGCGATGGCTTTGGTGTGGGTCGGGACGCGCGGATCGGGCAGGAGCCGGAGCGCGAGGCGCAGCAGTCCTGGCAATCGCGCGAAGCTGCGGAAGGTGAGGAAAGGTTTCATCGTCGTCTCCTTGATGGCGCCCACGCTCGCCGGGACGCGGGCATACTACTGAACCAGGGTGAGTGCCGACGGCGTGATATGAAGCAGCCGGCCCTCGCCAGAAGCAATGCAGGAGGAATGCCAGCAGCGGAGCGGCGCGACTTGCGGGGAAGGCAGGGCAATAAGCCCGCCCGGTGGATGCCTCGGCCACGTTCATGCAAGGGGAAAGGTCGCATCCGAGTGTCTTGATGAAACACAGGGGAGGCCACCTTGACTATCGTCGCCGGCGCACTCAGCGGCACCTTCCACTCGCTCCTCGTCACGCATACGCTGCTCGTCATCGCCGCCCTGATCCTCATCGAGGAACTCGGCGTCCCCAGCCCCGTCCCCTCCGACCTGCTGATGCTCCTCGCCGGCGTCGAGGTGGCCCAGCACCGCCAGCGCCTTTGGGTCGTCCTGCTCATCATGACGCTCGCCACCCTCGCCGGCGCGTCCGGCCTCTTCGCCGCCAGCCGTCGCGTCGGCCGCCCCTTCGTCGAGCGCTACGGGAAGCTCATCCACCTCACACCCCAGCGTCTCGGTGCGGTCGAGGCCCGGCTCGCCCGCCACGGCTTCCTGTCCGTCGTGCTGGGTCGCCTCATCCCCGGCCTGCGCGTCGTCACCCCCGTCGCCGCCGGCGTGCTCGGCGGGCCATACACCACCTTCCTCCCCGCCCTTGCCCTGGGCGGCTTCCTATACATCCTCGCCTTCACGCTGGTCGGGGTGTTCGTCGGCCCCGCCGCACTCTCCGCCTTCGAGCGGCTCTCGCTGCCCGTCGCCGCCCTCTGCTCCCTCGTCGCCCTCGCCGCCCTTGTCTACATCGTGCGGGAGACGCGGGGGGCGCTGCGCGAGGAGCGGGCGGTCGTGCTCGGCGCGCTGGCGGGGGCGATGGCGCTGCTCGCGACGAATGGGGCGCTCGGCTTCCTGCGCTTCGGCTTCCGCCTCTCCGGTCACGCGGGCATCCTCGCCTCGACGGGGGTGGGAAGCGGCTGGCGGCTGCTGCTCGGCTGGCCGCTCTTCCTCGTCGCGGCGAGCCTGTTCGGCGCGGCGTACCACCTACTCGACCTGCACCGGCTGCCGGACCTCGCCCGTGTGGCGCTGTTCGCCGGCCCGCCCCTACTGCTCGCGCTACTGGTGATCTACCCGCTGGCGGAGGTGCGGGAGGCGGGCGGGGAGGCGCGGCACAACGAGGTGCTGGTCGCGGTGGAGGTGATGCGCTGGCTCGTCTTCGGTGTCGCGCTCAATGCCTTGATGGAGTCGGCCTTGCCGGGCGTTACCAACCGCCCCGACAGCGGGCAGACGGCCGTCCCCGCCGATTGATCGCCACCTTTGATATGCTACGCTCCTCGTGGCGGAACGTGGCGTATCCTTCCCCTGTTTACCAGATTCTATCCTCGGAGGAAGGCATGGTAGAGCACACGACTGATCCCGTCGGCGACCCACCGGCCTGTCTGATCCCTGCGCGAACGGGCGGCGCGGTCCGCCTCCATGTCGGGCAGGCGGTAAAAGTCGTCAACACGCACGGAACGCAGGTCGTCGATACCTGGGCGCTCAACCTCCCGGACACGACCGAGTATCTTTCCATGGAGCAAACACGGCGGATGCTCCTCAAACTCTGGCCGCAGGAGGGCGACACGCTCTACAGCAACCGACGCAACGCGATGCTGGTCATGGAGCGGGATACCTCGCCGGGTATCCACGATACCTTGTTCGCGTGCTGCGACCCCTGGGTCTACGCGCACTATGGTTGCCCGCCGGGACATGAGAATTGCCGCGACAACTTCGTTATGGCACTGGCCACACTCGACATCGCGCCGCCGATCGTGCCGAACCCGCTCAACCTGTGGATGAATATTCCCGTGCGGGACAACATGTCGCTGGCGATTGCCGCGCCGGTGAGCACGGCGGGCGACTATGTCGTCTTACGCGCACTGGTCGACGCCGTGCTGGTCTTCTCCGCCTGTCCGATGGACGTGACGCCGATCAATGGCGACGACTGCCAGCCGAAAGGGGTGCGGTATCATATCCTGGACACATGAAGCCATGGCCCCGACATACGTATATCTCCCAAATGCAGTACAGTCAGCGGTTCGTCCAATACCGCAAAGAAAAGATTACCACGATGTCAGCGATCTTCGCCGTCAATAATCGCCGTTTCGAGCCGCTGGGTGACCGGCCTGTGGCCGGGTCCGCGCCCGCACGACCCGCCTACACCCACGAATCCGAGGGCGTGACGTGTACGCTCGAACCGTCCGCGTCGGGCAGCTATCTGATGACCAACACGGCGGCCGACGCCGCTGTGGAAGTACTCGATATGGATCACGCGGCGCGGCTGATCGACGAGATCGAGGGCGTGGGGGCATAACGCCACCCGAAGCACGGACAACTCACCCTTCCGCTCGCTCAACAATTGCCGCAATCGAGTCGCGGATATCACCCGGTCACGGCCCAGGCGGGGGTAGGTCCGCCAACGCGACCCCCACATCCGCGAAGCGATGGCGCGTTGCATCTGCTTTTTCCTGATCGCATTGGAAGATGACATGGAAAGAGACGGGCAGGCTCGGTCGGTCGGATCCGGCCCCCGCCTTACCCTCCCAGCGAGTCGCGGCAGCGGCGAGGATGCGCACGAAGGTCGCGAAGTCATCGCCCTCACCCAGCAGGCGCTCCGCGTCAGTCACGGCGAGGATGTACCCGCGCGCGGGCAGCCACCCCAGATCGTTGACGCACTCCTCGAAGGCGTCCCAGTTCTCGCCGAAATAGTACGGGAACTGGAGGGCCGCCCCCCACTCCTGCATCAGGCCGCGCTTCGTGGCGCAGCGATCGCCGCGCAACATGCGGACGACCGCGCCGACGTTTGCTGGTGCGTCGGCGCGCAACGCGACTTCGAGGTCGCGTTGCGCCGCGCGGACGAGATGCGCCCACGGGGGGCGCGGGGTGAGCAGGGTATTCCAGCCGTCCCACAAGGTTGTCATGCTTCACCGCCCCGACGAAAGTGGGATAAATGTGTCGTAGTGATCGGACGTGTAGTAGGCCCTGCCGTTGTCCTGATCGATCACGAGCCGGTCGGCGTTGCGACCGCCCGACGCCCTCGGGTCCACATCGTATTCTTTATAGTGACCCACCGGCAATCGCCGCTCGCGGTTCTCGAAGGTCGTCCCGCCCGTGTAGCCGGGCGGCGGGTTGCCGTTGTGCGACTCGACGTAGCGAAGCGTCTCGTAGGCCTTCGCCGGAACATCCGAGGGGGCCGCGACGGCGGTGGACACCGGGCGCGGGGCCGTGGGCGATGGGCGAAGGAGGACCGGCGTCGCCCCCACCGGGGCGCGTACGGTGTCGGGAGGGGCAGTCGATTGCGCCTTGGAGCCGCCGCAACCGACGAGGAGGACGACGAGCAGGAGCAACCCGTAACGGCAGCGACAACGGCCTCGACGCATATTCCTCTCCGATCCTTCAAAACGACGGCTCAAGTTTATGCGCAAGTTAGAACAGGCAGATACCAGACGCACACAGCCACCGGCGCCACCGTGTTCGCACGTCCGGCGTAGCAATTTCCCAGCCGTCGCATGAACAAGGCGACTTCGTGGCAGCAGGTTCGCATATCATGCACCCTCATCATTCGAATCTCGATTCGCAGCCGCGCGTCGTGCGGTTCGTATACACTGCGTCGTTCCATCTGGGATGCGTTATGTCGTCCGGTCAATCAGGCAACTGCATAGTGGGAGAGAGTGGATGGCGGGGGTGATCGGTCAGCGAGTGAACATGGTCTTGCCGCCGCGCGCTTTTCGCTGGAACTTCGTGGTGATGGGTCTCGACCTCACGCTGTTCGTGCTCGGTATTAATTTCGCCTCGGTGTACGGCATCCTGCCACTTTTCGTCCGCCACCTTTCCGGGTCGAACCTCGCGCTCGGGGCGATCCCCGCCCTGCGCGCCGCCAACCTCCTGCCGCCGCTCTTCGTCGCCGGTCTCACCGAGAGGCTCCGCCGCAAGAAGCCGTTCGTTATCGGGTGGACGGTGGTCGAGCGCCTCCCGTACCTCGTCCTTGCTGTCGCCACCCCGCTACTGGCGACCACGCAGCCCGCCGTGCTTCTCTGGCTCCTGTTCGCGATGATCGCGCTCTCGACCCTCGCCGGTGGGGTGGCGACACCGGCGTGGCTCGACCTGATTGCCCGCATGTTCCCCGCCCACTGGCGCGGGCGGTTCTTCGGGCTGTCGTCCGCATTGGGCGGGCTGCTCGGCGTCGCGGGGAGCGCGGGCGCGGCATACCTGCTCGGCCATTTCGGCTGGTCCACGGGCGGCGCGCTCTGCTTCGCCTGTACCTTCGTCTGCCTGGCCATCTCGTTCGTCTTCATCGCGCTCGGTCGCGAGCCGCCGATGGCGCCAGCGGTGACCAACCCGGTGCGTTCGTCCGCGCCGGCGTTGTGGCATCGCCTGCCCGCGCTCGTCCGTGGAGATCGCAACCTGCGCTGGTATCTCCTGACAATCATGCTCGTGACGGGCGCGGGCGCGGCCACCGCCTTCTACGTCGTGGACGCCAAGCGTGTCCTCGGCCTCACCGACGCGGCGGCAAGCCTGTTTGCGGTCCTGCTCCTCATCGCTTCGACCGCCGGGAGCGCCGTGTGGGGATACATCGGCGACCGCTACGGCCACAAGCGCACGGTAGTCGCGGGCGCGGCGTGTACCGGCGGCGCGGCCCTCGTCGCGGTGCTGGCCCGGCAACCGTGGATCGGTCTGCCCGGCTACTGCCTCGTCTTCGCGCTGGTCGGGCTGGGCAGCAGCGCGCTGCAACTCGCCTCGTTGACCTTTATCGTGGACTTCGCCCCGCCGAAGCAGCGCCCGACCTATATCGGCGTAGCGATGCTTACCCAGGCGCCGTTCGCCTTCGGCGCGCCAATCCTGGCGGCAACCATCGCCGACCGGCGCGGCTACGCGACCGTTTTCGCGCTCGCCGCAACCCTTGGCGTGCTGGCGACACTGGTCGTCGCCCGGTGCGTCCGTGACCCGCGCACGGACGACCACGCCGCGCCCGTGTTGCTGCACGAATCGGATGCGCATCCGTACTGAATAGCGCGCGTTCGCCTGTCTCCATCTCCGACGCGCAAAAAGCAGCGACGCCAGGGTTGACGCCGCTGCAAGGGTTGGGGAGGAGGAAGGAGTAATCATTGAAGAAGTGACGGGCCACGAACGACTCACGACTCCGGGTGTGTGGCAGGTGGGTGCGGCATCCTGTTATCCGTTCGACCATCGCCGCGAACCGTCCGGCCCCGTCAAGAATGAGTATCGCGCGGCGAGATGAAAAACATCTGAGCCAATCCTTAAATCTCACTGAGTGTCGGAATGACAACGGAAGAAGCGACACGGGGGTTCATGTGACAGAAACGAGCCTGACGGGCGTGGGCGATGTCCTCTACGGCGAAGCGCGAGCCGCAACGGTGCGCTACCACCTCACGCCGACGGCGAGAACCGGTCGCGCCAAAGGCATGGATGGGGCGGTAGAAGTCATCACGGGTGGCCCCCTGGCGATTGTGCAGCGCAATTACATTCTTTGCCTCGATGGCGGTCGCGAGATTGCCTTTTTCGTCACTGCGATGCCCGACGCACCCGGCGGCATCCGCTACATAGTTGGAACCGTTGGTCCCGTCGTGGAGCGCACGTAACGAGAAACCCGGTGGCGGTGCGCTTGGCCGTATGATATGCAGGAATGCGGTCGGATGGTAGCCGCATCGAGGAAGCCAATCAAGGAAGGTGTCGCATGGCGAACGCTATCCAACTGCTCGACTTCACGGGCAAGGTCGCCCTCGTCACGGGCGGCGGATCGGGGATCGGCAGGGCGTCGTCGCTCGCCTTCGCGGCGCTGGGCGCGCACGTCGTCGTTGCCGATGTCGCGCCGGACGGCGGCGAAGGCACGGTGCGGATGATCCGCGAAGCGGGCGGCGAGGCAATCTTTATCCAGGCGGACGTTTCCCAGTCGCCCGACGTGACGGCCCTCGTAAACGGCACGGTGGAGCGGTACGGGCGGCTCGATTTCGCCCACAACAACGCGGGCATCGCCGGGGCATCGGCCCAGCCCTTCACCGAGTACCCGGACGAATTCTTCGACAACGTCATCGCAGTCAACCTCAAAGGGGTGTGGCTCTGCCTGAAAGCGGAAGTCCGTCAGATGCTCGCGCGGGGGGCGGGGCGATCGTCAACACCGCCTCGATTGCCGGGCTGATCGGCGGATTCGGGGCGGCCTACACCGCGAGCAAGCACGGCGTGATCGGGCTGACCAAGCAAGTCGCGGTGCAACATGCGACGGCGGGCATCCGCGTCAACGCGGTTTGCCCTGGCCTGATCGAGACCGCGATGACCCGCCCGGTCTACACGCCCGAGAGGTGGGAGCAGGCGATCAATATGCACCCGATGCGGCGCGACGGGACGCCCGAGGAGGTGGCACAAACTGTCGTCTGGCTCTGCTCCGACGCCGCCTCATTCATCACCGGGCAGGCGCTCGCCGTAGATGGCGGCTACGTCGCCCAATAACATCCCCTACGTGACGCCCGGTTCGAGAATGTGGAGCGTCCTGGCCGTCGCGTCCAGTCGGGCCTGCACACCGATCGGCAGGGTCGCATGGTGCGTGCCGTGGCCGATGGGCAGGTTGTAAAGCGTCGGTATTCCGAGCGGCACGATCAGGTCGTCGAAGATTTCCGCAAGGCTGAGGCTACCGGACATTTGCGGCCCGCTCTCGAACAACTCCCCGATCACTAACCCCGCGCACTGCTGCAACCGCCCCGCCGCGAGCAGGTGCGACAGGAAACGATCAATGTCCCCCGGCCCGCGTCGGTTCGTTTCGACGAAAAGGATTTTGCCGCGCAGATCGAGTTCCCACGGCGTCCCCACCGTCCAGTTCAGCACCGGCAGCGTGCCGCCCACCAGTTCGCCCTCCACCACACCGGGGACGACGCATTCCACGTACGGATCGTCGGGGTTGGGTAGGATGTCGAACGGTTCGGTCGCCATCAGCGCGGCGCGGAACGAGGCGAGGGTGTACTCCGTTGCCTTCGCGAAACTGGTCAGCACCGGGCCGTAAAAGGTCGTCCAGCCTAGTTCTTTGCCGAAGAGCGCGTGGAAGACGGAGATGTCCGAATAGCCGATAAACGGCTTTGGCGGGCGACCGCGCAGTTGCGTGAGGCGGTCGCGGTCCATCGCATAGGCCGTCCGGGTCGCGCCCGTGCCGCCACGCAGGCACAGCACCGCGTCCACGTCATCGCGGAAAAACATTGCGAGCAAATCATCGGCGCGATCCCGATCCCGCCCGGCGAGGTACTCGCGCCGGGCGTGGGCATGGGCGCCGAAGACGATGTTGAAGCCCAATCTTTCGAGGGCCGCGACGCCGCGATTGATATCAGACCGCTCGAAAACTGGCGAAGACGGGGCGACGATGCCGAGAGTCATCCCGGCTTGCAGGCGGGGCGGCTTTTGTCGGGCGGGCATGGCGGATACCTCCATTCGACGATTATGGCCTCGACTGGCAATCTAGTCGCCGCCGCCTTCGGAGATGCCGAGCGCGGCGCGCGTCACTCGTGCGACCTTGTTCAGTGTGCTCACGTCCGGCGGGCCGACCGCCAGGCGATTCTTGGTCAGTGCGAAGGCGAAGCGATAGTCCGGGTCGGCGAATCCGACCGTCCCACCGTAGCCGCGATGCCCGAACGCCGTCACCCGCTGACCCATCGGCATCCCCGGCCCGCCGAGCATGTATCCGAGTCCCCGGCGGATCGTTGTGCCGAGCACGGCATCCTTGCCGTCAACCTGCAACGCGGTTGCCTGGCGCACGCGATCAGGCGGCAACAATCGCACCCCGTCCACGCCGTTTCCGATCAGGGCCGCGTAATGGCGAGCGAGCGACCGCGCGTTCGTGATGCCTCCCCCGGCGGGGATCACGGCGCGGCGTACCTCCGGTCGATTATACTTCTCGTCGTTCTGCCTGCTGCCGCGCCCGATACGCGCGGCGAGCGAGTCCGGTGGTGGATCGGGCGCGGCGATCACCGAGGCGTCGTTCTCCAGCGTCGCCACGCGCGGCTCTACATCGTCCGGGATGCCGAAGAAGAGCGACCGGATACTGAGCGGTGCGCAGATGTCCTCCGCGACGATCCGTTCGATCGGGCGACCGTCCACGCGGCGGGCGAGTTCGCCGAGGATCCAGCCAAACGTCAACGAGTGGTAGCCGCTCTGCGTTCCCGGCTCCCAGAGCGGCGTCAAGTCGGCAATCGCCCGGCTCATCCCGTCCCAGTCGGTCACCGAAACATCGGCCGGCAGTTGGGGGATGCCTGCGGTGTGGGAAAGCGCCTGGCGGATCGTGACCGCCGCCTTGCCGTTAGCGGCGAACTCTGGCCAGTAGGTCGCAATCGGGTCATCGTAGTTGAACAGGCCGCGCTGCGCGAGCAGATGGATTGCGGTCGCGGTGATCCCCTTGCTGCACGAGAAGACCGTGAATAGCGTCTCGCCGTCAACCGGTCGGCCAGTGGTCGGGTCGGCGACGCCCGCCCACGCGTCCACGACGCATTCGCCGTCGAGATATGCGGCGACCTGAATGCCGCGCTCGACACCGGAAGCCACGAGGTCGTCAAGAAAGGCCCGGACATCGGCCTGCGTATCGGTCATCGCTGCTCTCCATTCTTTCTTCACGCGGTGCCGGTCGGCGCTTCACCCTACCCGCACAGTTTAGTGTGATAGTGGGTATCCGGGAATATCATGCGACTAGAAAGAATCTCACCCGCTCAACCGCGTGACAAAGTGGCCCTGATCGGGCGCCACAGTCGCGTCCGCACTGGCGAGGCGTTGGTAGGCCGAAACAACCGCGCCAGCGATCACCTGATATCCGGTGTCGTTCGGATGGATGTCTGAGTTCACGTCGAGGAAATGCGTCAGGGTTCCGGCACGGCCCGCGAAGAGGGGAAAGAGATCAACCGTCGTAAGCGCGACGCCGCGTGCGGTCGAAAGCGCCTGCACGGTTGCCACCGCACCGGTGATGATCGTGTTCAGCCCTTGCACCGCCTCATTCGTCCGCTGCTCCACCACACTATTCGTGCCAACCGAGTACGGGTTCGGATAGGTCAACACGAGGATGCGCGCATTCGGCGGCGCGGCGGCGAGGAGCGCGCCGAGGATTTGCGGCAGATTGCGCGCCGTGTCGCCGCGCAACGCGCTTTGAACGGTGGCAAGGCAACTCTCGCCGACGATTGCCTTGCCCGCGCACGGTTGACCTGGTTCGAGCAGTCGCAAAATGTCGTTCCCGCCAATGTCGAGCGTGACGAGGTTGGCGCCGCCCGTCGCCAGCAACTGCGTGGCGCGCGCCAGTTGCGACTCCCCCTTGCTGCCGCGCGTCGCGTAGTCGCCGATCAGGTCTGCACTGGTCGCGCCGGGGTCGGCGAGATTGAGTACACCGACGGTGGTACGTGTCGCGGTGCCCAGATAGGCGGCGAACGGCCCAACGTATCCCTGCGTCGTCGGACTACTCGATCCGATTCCGGAGGCGTACGAATCGCCCAGAGCCAGATAGCGAACAGCCGTCGTCCCATCCGCCGACACCGAGTAGGGCCCCACAACACCGGTGCAAAACAGCCACAGCAACCCGATACCCCATGTCCACCGCTTCATCTCGCGCTCCTTCAGATTGGTCTCACGAGTCCGGCCCGGCACACCATAGTTTGACGCTCTTACGGGCCGAAGTCCCCGTCAGAAAATTGCTCGTGCACAATGCGCAACCATGAACACCGTGCAGCGTTTCATTATTGTACGGAATCTCTGGACTGTCTGCTCATCCCGCACAATGGCGAAAGGGGACCTGCCATGCCACGACTGCTCAATTACGTGTCGGGTGTGCGTCTGATTGTTGATCCATACGACCACCGATTGTGGCACTTCGCGATCCGCAGCAAGCGATACGATCTCCAAACGCGCGGCGGGTCGTACATCCTGCGCACCGACGACGGATTGCTTCTCGGACGATTCCAGGATTTGGATAAAGCGATTCAGGGCGCACGGGAACATGCCCATTCGGCTGCCACCGAACGCATCCCGCTCATCGTGCCCCGATTCGGCGCGGTACGCGGATCGTAGCGGCAGCGAACAGGAAAGGCGAACCACGTTGCACGATGCCTCGCGACCCGTCCGCCTCGGTGTGATCGGCACCGGACTGGCGGTCGAGCAACTGCACTGGCCCGCGCTTACGCGGATGCCGGAGCGCTTCATCATCGCCGCCTTCGCGAACCACTCCCGCCCCAAAGCGGAACATTTCGCCGCCTATACGGGCGCTTCGATGACTGACTATCACGCGGACTACCACGATCTCCTGCGGCGCGACGATGTCGAGGCGGTGCTGATTTCCCTGCCGATCCCACTCAATTACGCGGTGACGCGCGATTGTTTGTTAGCGGGCAAAGACGTCATCTGCGAAAAGCCGGCGGGGGCCGACGAGGCCGAAGGGCGCGCCTTTCTGGCGCTCGAAACCGAGTTCCCGGAACGCACCGTGCTGATCGCGGAGAACTGCTTTTATCGCGACGATCTCCGGCTCGCCCGCTCACTGCTCGACGCCCACGCCATCGGTCGCGTCCATCTGATGACCTGGCGGATGGTTAACCAACTGGTGCCGCAACCGGGCCGGTTTTCCAGCACGCCATGGCGGCATCACCCGGCCTACCGGGGCGGTGCGCACCTCGATGGCGGCGTCCACCACACCGCACAGATGCGGATGCTTTGCGGCGATGTGCGGCGGGTGCATGGCGCGATCCAATCCGCGAACAGCACGGTGGACGCCCCCTCCGACCTGACGCTGAACCTCGAATTCGCGGAGGGCGCAATCGGCAACTACACCGCCTGCTACCCCGAAATTCCCGTGCCGCCCGAATCGAACGAGATGCGGCTCTATGGCACGGACGGCGTGATGACGCTCGGCGGGCAGGCGAGTAGCCGTCAGGTCGCGATCTACCGCCCGGATGGTACGGTCGAGGAGCGCCGTTTCGAGCAGATTGACAGCGGCTACTTCGGCGAATTCCTCAACTTCTACGAAGCGATTGTACATGGCGCTCCGGTCGTCGCCACGATTGCGCAGAGTTTCCACAACATGCTAATCGTCCTGCGCGGCCTCGACGCCGCTGAGCAAAAGCGGGTCTTCGACCTCGATCCGGCAACCACCGTGCCGCTCTGGCGACCGCACGGCGCGGCGGGCCTTTTCGACGGACTACCCGGCCACGCCACGACCGAGACCCGGCCGTGGACGAGTGCGTAACGAGGCGGCAATGATCCTGCATACACGCCCCAGAACGCCGCGCCCCGCGAGGACGGTGCGGCGGCGCGAGGAGGCATTGCAGTGATTGTGTTGGGAGTGGCCCTGAGCCACACATTCCATTATCTGCTCACCACGCATCCGCTCCTGGTGATCGCGACGCTGATCTTTGTCGAGGAAGTGGGCGTGCCCAGCCCCGTGCCCGGCGATCTGATGATGTTGCTCGCCGGGGTCGAAGTCGCGCAGCACCGGCAGCACCTTTGGGTCGTTCTACTGGTGATGGAACTCGCAACGATTGCCGGGGCGAGCAGCCTGTTCGGCCTATCCCGGCGCGTCGGTCGCCCATTCGTCGTGCGCTATGGTCATTTCATCCATCTGACGCCGGGGCGGCTGAGCAGGGTGGAAACGACGATCCAGCGGCACGGCGCATGGTCCGTAGTGGCGGGGCGGCTGATTCCCGGCCTACGCATCATCACACCGATCGCTGTCGGCGTGCTCGGCGAGCCGTTCGTCATCTTCTTGCCCGCCCTCGCCCTCGGCGGCTTCGTCTACGTTCTCGTCATCACGCTCGTCGGCGTTTTTGTTGGCCCCGCCGCGCTCGATGCCTTCGAGCGGATCTCGCTGCCCATCGCCGCGCTCTGTTCGTTCGCCGCCCTTGGCGTGCTCCTCTTCGTTGCGCGGAAGGCGCGGGGCGAGTTGCGTGAGGAGCGGGGGCTTTTCCTCGGCGTGATCGCGGGCATCGCGGCGCTGCTCGCCACGAACGGCATGGTCGGCCTGCTCCGCTTCGCCTTTCGCCTGTTCGGTGGCGCAAGCGTCCTCGCATCAACCGCAGTCGGCAGTGGCTGGCGGTTGCTGCTCGGCTGGCCCATCTTCTTGCTCATCGCGAGCATGATCGGCGCGGTGTACCACGCCTTCGACCTGCATCGCTGGCCGCGGTTCGCGCGCGTCGCACTGCTTTCCTTGCCGCCGCTGGTAATCATTGCACTTGTGCTCGATCCGCTCCTTGAAGGGCGCGGCCCCGGCTTGATGCGCCGACGTGACGAGGTGCTGCTCGCCGTGGAGATCGTGCGCTGGCTGGCGTTCGGCCTCGCTCTCAATGCGCTGATGCCGGAAATCGCTCCGCACGATCCTGCGGAGCGCGAGCAGTCGCCGCTCCAATCTACCTCGCCGACACCCTCCACCGAGCAAGTCCGGTAGCGTAGGCTTCAGCCTACGTGATAAACCTCAGGGGAGAAATCGCAGGCTGCAGCCTACGTTACCGGGGACTACAGGCACGACGAACAACGCTCAGATGATGACGATCAACTGTTGCGTCTCGGTGAATGTGCCATCGCCCTGCGCGAGCGCCTTGATGGTGATGGTGTGCGGCCCGTCGCTCATGTCTTTCAGCGGGACCATGCCGACAAAGCCGGAATGCAAATACGCTGCGCCACCGAGACGGTCGGCGACATCGTTGCGACCGGAGCCGTATGCCGCCCACGTTCCCGGCTGGCCGTCTACCCCGATCAGCACGCCGCGCACCGGGCCGCTGCGCACCGGGTCAACGGACCACCCGACCACCGCGATCGCATCGCTCGGATAATCGTGCCGAGTAACGACAATGAATGCGTCCATCGCTGGCGGCTGCTGGCCGATCAGGTCAATCGCGACGAGCGCGCGCCCTTTGGCAGGCACGCCGTTTGTCGGCGGCACCTCCATGGGTCTCGCCATTCCCGCCGCGACAGGCACGCCGACAACGGCGAGCGCGAGCGCGCCAGCCACCGCGATGCGCCACCGCCAGGCGATGCGCGATGGCGCGCGACGCGCCACAATTCGGCCGACATCCCGGGCGGTATGCCGATCCCAGAACGCGACAATCGCGCGCCGACAAGGCACCTCGACCACTGCCCAGCCAACGTACGCCGCGAGTAGGACGATTGCCCCGTAGCCGAGATACAGCAGCCATGGGGGGAGCGCCACGAAGGGGCCGGGGTGCATGACGTAGAAATGGCAGACGATCAGGTGGAGCAAATAGAGCGAGAAACTGATCTCGCCGAGGAGCACGAGCGGTCGGCGGGAAAGGAGTCGCGCTATCCAGCCCCACTCGCACGCCATCACACAGATCAGCGCGGCGAACGGCAGGCAAACAAAGCCGCTCGACGCGAGCCACGCCTCGCCCCCCGGCCCGATGATTCCCAACTGGCCCGCGCGATGCGCCCACGCCCCGCTCTGGAACATGACCGCGAAGGTTGCGGCGAGGATCGCCACTTCGAGCGCGGTGCCAACCCAACGGCCGCAGCGAACGCGCGGGCGGAGATACCGCCACAGGTGCGCGGTCGCGACGCCGACGACGAACTCCCACAAGCGCGCCGGGGGGAAGAAATACACGACATCCGGCGGCGCCGCCCCACGCGGGAGATGCGGCAGCCAGTGGTTCGCGACGAAGATTGACCCACAGACGAGCAGGAACGACGCAGCCAATTTGACACGCCATGTCCGCCGCCAGCGCCAGAGCAGGAGTGGAAAGCAGAGGTAAAAAAAGAACTCGACCGATAAACTCCACGACACGCCGTTGAATGCCGTCTGCACTCGGTAGACGGGTACCCACGCCTGGAGCAGTAAGAGCGTCAGCAGCCCCGCGCCGTGCGTGCCGCGCGACACGGAGTCGCGATACCACGCGGGCAAGACCAGAATATAGAGGGCGAACGCGACGACATGCAGCGGCACGATCCGCGCGAGCCGCGCCACGAGGAAGCGCCACACGCCGCGCATATCGAGCGACGGATAGGCATACGTCAGGATAAAGCCGGAAAGCACGAAGAAGAAGCAGACACCCTGCGTGAGTGTGAACCGCGCGAGCAGCGCGATCGCGCCGAAATAGCCTTGCGCGTGCAACATGACAATCATCGCAGCGGCGAAGAAACGGAGCGACGTGAGGGCGTGCAGCTTCGGGATCGTGAATGTCGCGTCCGCCTGGCGAATCGCGGGCGACTGTGCGGTAACGGGCGGCGAGTCGGCCACGGGTGCAACAACGGTACTGGTCATCAACGCTCCTTGAGTCCCCACGCGCCGCACCGCTTCGCAGCCTAGCGGGAACCGTCGGTTCGGTCAAGGGCGGGCCTTCTTGAAAGGACCTAACCCCCGGCCCCTTCCCGCGAGGAAGGGGTGACTCTCTGCAACATCGAGATGTTCCCGTAACGCCCCGGTCTCAAGAAGACTCACTCCCCTTCCCACGCCGAGGGACGGAAGGGGCCGGGGGTTAGGTTCCCCCAATCCAACTGTCCGAAAGGTCAGGATTGAAACTGTCCTGACGGCGACGCGCAACCTGTACCGATAGTCGAAGTAGGGCGCTGGCGGCTTCGCCATACTAGCAATAGATACAGTAGCGAATTCCGTTATGGGGAGGTCGAGGGTGGAAGCCATCGTTACGTCCACGCACGAGATGGTCTGGGTCGAGCGGGCGCGTCACGGGGACATCGTGGCATTCGAGTCGCTGCTGCGCCGCTACGAGCGGCAGATTTACGGGTTCACCTATCGGATGATGGGCGGCAATGCTGCCGATGCCGACGATCTGACGCAGGAAACATTTATCAAGGCGTACCGTGCCCTCCCGCGCACAGCGGATGTCCTGCATGTCTCTGCATGGCTGCATCGGATCGCTGCGAACAGTTGCCGCGACGAACTGCGACGCAGGAAGCGGAATCGTTGCCAGGCATGGGACCCGATTCTGCACGAGCCGGTCGCGCGGGATGGCCCGGAAGAAAACCCGGAAGCGCTGATGATCCAGAGGGAAGCGGACGAACAGGTACAGGCCGTGCTCAATCGGATGAAGCCGCGCAACAAGCAGGCGCTCGCGTTACGCGAATACCTCGGCATGTCGTGCGAGGAAATCGGCGCGGTGATGGGCATCTCACACAAAGCGGTGAAGTCCACGCTCTTCCGCGCACGCGAAGAGTTCCGCTGCGTGGCGGCAACGATGTGCTAATATCTGCTTGGTGGCACAGGTTTTATGAACATTAATAACTGAATCGGGCAATCGGGTGGCACAGGTTTTCAACCTGCTGGCTTCACAGGTTGAAAACCTGTGCCACCGGGTCATTACCGACTGAAACCCGCCGCTACCGATACATCGTCGGCTCACGCACAACGGCGATCCTCGCCCCGAAAAACTCGATAGCCTTAACCCCTTGACAAATGTCCGAACACTCTGTATATTCATGAGTGTGAGGTCCCGATGACCGAAGCAACCAGCCGGATTCTTAAGCCGCAAGGCCACAGAGTTTGGAAATGGTGCAGAGGCTGCCGGGGTCTCACACTTTAACGCCCGAGATAAATCGAACTGCCAAGAACGCCGAGAGGAGAAGAGAGGAAATATGCAGGGAATCCCCTCCTTCTTTCTCTTTCCCTCTTGGCGGCTTGGCGGTTCGATTTTCAGATCACAGCGGTCGCTTCGATTTCGACTTTCGCACGGTCTTCGAGGAGCGCTGCTACCTGCACGAGGGTCATCGCTGGATAGTGCACGCCGATTACCTCGCGGTAGACGCGCCCAATCTCCGTAAGCGACGCGCGGTATGCCAGTTTGTCCGTGATGTACCACGTCATCCGCGCGATCCGATCCGGCGTCGCGCCCGCTTCGGCGAGCACCGCGACGACGTTCAGGAGCGCCTGCCGCACCTGCCCGACGAAGTCATCCGTTTCGAATTCGCCGCGCGCATCCCAGCCGATCTGACCGGCAACGAAGACGATCCGCCCTTCCGCGACGATTCCATTGGCATAGCCGCGCGGTTGCGGCCAATCGGGTGGTTGCAACGATTCCAAGACGCCCTCTCGATTCGCGGTGAGATTACGTTTGTTCTTTCATCATCGGGCAGTATTATCCACGGTGGAAGCGGTGCGACCACCAGCTATGTATCCGCTCGCCGAGCGAAGTACTCGTCCCTTCGCGGGCGCGGCGGGTGGCATCCTTCCGCTCTTTCGCTGCCTCCGCAGCCGTCGCTTCCCCACGCACCGCCTCCTCATCGCCCGTGTAATGATCCTGCGCGCGGTTGCGGGCGCGTTCGAGCATGCGGTTGGGGCCAGCGAGGTCAACCCGATCATCGCCGCGTAACGAGCCGGGGCCTTGATTGTACATGGAATACTCCTTCCGACATGCCGACCGAACCTGACGTCGTCGCGATGCCGAATGGGGGTGACCGTCCCTCAGTGCGATTCCGAGCGTACGGGCCGTACCCGGGAGATACCTTGGTGGGAGGTATGCATGTCACTATACCATGCGCGTCCACTCGTTGCAGTCGAGGAGCACGCAGAAGAATCCTGCCGCGTCAGATGTCAGAACGAGTGCTTGACAAATCCGCGAACTGACGGACACTCACGCCATCGGGCAAGCAGATACCTCAGCGCGCCGACGCGGCAGGAGGGACGGGCGATGGCAGTGCAGTTCGGGCCAACCGGTCATGTAGACACCTTCGCGCGCGACAATCTCCCGCCGCCCGCCGACTGGCCCGATTTCCCGTCGCCGCTCTCCTATCCCACGCAACTGAACTGCGCGGTCGAACTGCTTGATGCGACCGCGAACGGCCCGCACGGCGACCAACCAGCCCTCCACTTCGCGGGGCGGACGATCACCTATCGTGCCCTGCTGGCGGAGGCGAGCCGCATCGCGCATGTGCTCGTCGAGGACCTTGGTGTCGTTTCCGGGAACCGCATCCTGCTGCGCGGCCCGAACAACCCAACGATGGTCGCCGCCTGGTTCGCCGTCCTCAAAGCGGGCGCAATTGCCGTCACGACGATGCCATTGCTGCGCACGCGGGAACTGACCGACGTGATGACGAAGGCACGCGTCACCGTTGCCCTGTGCGACGGGCGATTCGCGGACGAGATGCACGCGGCGACTGCGCAGGTGCGCGACAGCGATGCGGGCCTCGACCCGCGCGTCTGCCTATTCCACGCCGGAGATCATTCCGACACGCTGGAAGCAATGAGTGCGGGCAAACCGGAAGCCTTCGCGAATGTCATGACCGCGAGCGACGATGTGGCATTGATTGCCTTCACCTCCGGCTCGACGGGCCGGGCGAAGGGGACGATGCATTTCCATCGGGATGTCCTGGCGATCTGCGATTGCTTCTCCCGGCACGTCCTCCAGCCGACGGCGGACGATGTCTTCTGCGGCACGCCACCGCTCGGTTTCACCTTCGCGCTCGGTGGCCTCGTCCTTTTCCCCTTCCGCGTCGGCGCATCCTCCGTGCTGATCGAGCAGCCAAGCCCGGACGGCCTGCTCGACGCGATCCAGCACTGCCGCGTCACCGTCCTCTTCACCGCGCCAACAATGTACCGCCGACTGACGGGCATCATCGAGACCGGTGATTACGATATCTCGTCGCTACGGAAATGCGTCTCGGCGGGCGAGACATTGCCGCTGCCGACCTATGAGGCGTGGCTGACGGCGACGGGCATCAAACTAATTGACGGCATCGGCGCGACGGAGATGCTGCACATCTTCATCTCCGCCGCCGGCGACGATATCCGCCCCGGCGCGACCGGTAAGCCCGTCCTTGGCTACGAGGCGCGCGTCGTGGACGACGACGGCCACCCCCTGCCGCCCGGCAGTCTCGGTCGCCTGGCGGTGCGTGGCCCGACAGGTTGTCGCTATTTGGCCGACCCCGACCGGCAGCGCATCTACGTCCAGAATGGCTGGAACCTCACCGGCGATGTCTATCTGATGGACAACGAGGGCTATTTTTACTATCAGGCCCGCGCGGACGACATGATTATTTCGTCCGGCTACAACATCGCCGGGCCGGAGGTCGAGAATGTCCTGCGGGAGCATCCGAAGGTGCAGGAGTGCGCTGTCGTCGGCCTCCCCGATGCGGCGCGCGGCCATATCGTCGCCGCCTTCATCGTGCTGCGCGACTCGGCGGATGCGACACCGGAGATGATCACCGCGCTGCAAGACTTCGTCAAGACGGAAATCGCTCCGTACAAATACCCACGCGCCATCGAGTTCGTCACCGTCCTGCCGTACACCGAAACCGGCAAACTCCAACGCTTCCGCCTCCGCCAATCCGGGGGATGAAACCGGGGAGGAGCGCAGAGGACGTAGAGAGCACAGAGAAGAATAAATTACGGAGAGAAGAAGTTTATATGTAGCGAGGCAATGACCCACTCACTAATCTTTCCCCTCTCTGTGTCCTCTGCGCTCCTCCCCGGCTTCTGTTTCATTATTTCGTTAAGGAGTCGCGCGAAATGGATATCGGGATCGGGCTGCCGAATACGCTGAAGGGCGCGACGGGCGACCTCGTGCGCGAATGGGCGTGCGCGGCGGACCGGGGGCCATTCGCCAGCCTCGGCGTCTTTGACCGGCTCGTCTACGACAGCTACGACGCGCTGACGACGCTCGCCGTCGCCGCCGGGCTGACGACGCGCATCCGCCTCGCGACGACCGTGATGATCGGGCCGGTGCAGAATGACGCATTGCTCGCCAAAGCCGCCGCGACCGTTGACGCGCTCTCGAATGGTCGGCTGACGCTCGGCCTCGCCCTCGGCGCGCGCAAGGACGACTACGATGCCGCCGGGGTGGAATACCGCACGCGCGGTCGCCGCCTGAGCGAGCAACTCGCCGCGCTGCGGTCGCAGTGGGAGGACGAGCGGATTGGCCCGCGTCCGATCCAGCTCGGCGGTCCGGAACTGCTCGTCGGCGGCCTGAACGACAGCGCGTACGCTCGCGCCGCTCGCTACGCGGACGGCTACATCCACGGGGGCGGGCCGCCGCGCGCCTTCGTCCTCGCCGCCGACAAGGCCCGCGCCGCCTGGGCCGATGCGGGGCGACCAGGCCAGCCGCGCCTCTGGGCGATGGGCTACTACGCCCTCGGCGCGGAGGAAGCGGCAGCGGGCACGCGCTACCTGCTCGACTACTACGCCTTTACCGGCCCCTTCGCCGAACGGATCGCCGCTGGCTTACTCACCACACCACAGGCTATCGTCCAGTTCATCCGGGGCTACGCGGAGGCCGGCTGCGACCACCTCGTCCTTTTCCCGACCACTGCCCACCGCGACCAACTCGACCGCTTTGCCGACGTTTTGGGATGAAACCAGACGAAACAAGAGAGAAACGCAGAGAGCGCAATGAGCGCAGAGGACGTAGAGGGGTTCAAAGAATGAGACTGATACGAGAAATCTCAGATATTGGCGGTCTGTTTCTCTCGTCTCTCAACCCACCTTTCCCCCCCTCTCTATCCTCTGCGTCCTCTGCACTCCCTGCGCCTCTGCGTTTCTCTCTTGTTTCATCCCGTGAGGCGGCGTGCGGATGAAGGTGCAGGTACTTGGGGGCGGGCCAGCGGGGCTGTATGCGAGTTTGCTCTTGAAGCAGGGGCATCCCAATTGGGAAATTGCCCTCCACGAGCGCAACCCGGAGGGCGCGACGTACGGCTGGGGCGTCGTCTTTTCCGACCGGACATTGACCGAACTGCGCGAAGCCGACCCGACGACCTACCGCGAAATCACCGACGCCTTCGTAATCTGGGACGCGATTGACGTGCTGGTGAAGGGGCAGTTGATCCGCTGCGAGGGACACACCTTCGCGGGCATCGCGCGCCGCCATCTGCTCGACATCCTCCAGCGCCGGTGTATCGCACTTGGAGTTGGCCTCCATTTCGATGCGATAGTGAGCGACCCGGACGCCTTGCGGCAGGACGCCGACCTGTTGATCGCGGCGGACGGCGTCAACAGCATGACCCGCCAGCGGCACGCCGACGCCTTCCGTCCACAGACGGAGACGGGGAAGACGCGCTTCATCTGGTTCGGCACCGACAAGGTCTACGACGCCTTCACGTTCATCTTCAAGGAGAGCGAGTACGGCCTCTTCCAAGTCCACGCCTATCCGTTCGACGCGACGATGGGTACCTTCATCGTCGAGTGCGCGGAGGAGACGTGGCAGCGCGCGGGCTTGTCCGAGACGGACGAGGCGGCGAGCGTCGCCTTCTGCGAGGCGCTCTTCGCGGACCATCTCGCGGGACGGCATCTCCGCTCGAACCGCTCGCACTGGCTGAAATTCGTCACGCTCAAAAACGCGCGCTGGTCGCACGAGAATATCGTGCTGCTCGGCGACGCGGCGCACACGGCGCACTTCTCGATCGGCTCCGGGACGAAACTGGCGATGGAGGATGCCATCGCGCTCGCCACCGCCTGCGATCAGCACGCCGATCTGCCGACCGCGCTCCGCTTCTACGCGCTCGGCCGCAAGCCGCGTGTCGAGGCGATCCAGCGCGCGGCGGCGGAAAGCCAGCGGTACTTCGAGAATGTCGGCCGCTATCGCCATTTCGCGCCGTTGCCCTTCGCCTTCAACCTGCTCACGCGCAGCGGCCGGATCACCTACGACAGCCTCCGCCTGCGCGATCCGCTGTTCATCGGCGACGTTGAACGCGAGTTCCAAGTATCGGCGAACGCAGCGAACAACGATGATGTGACCCCACCACTCGTCTCCCCGCCCGCCGTCTTCACGCCGCTCCGCTTGCGGGATATGACGCTGCCAAACCGCCTCGTTTTCGCGCCGGTTTCGGAGTATGACGCGACCAATGGCCTCCCCACTGAGCGACAGGCGGACCGGATCATCGCACAGGCGCGCGGCGGCGCGGGGCTGCTGCTCACCGAACCCGTCGCCATTGCGTCGGAAGGGCGCATCACACCCGGCGATGTTGGGCTGTATCATTCAAAACACGTTGAGGCATGGACGCGGATTGTCGCGACCGTCCACGACACATCTTCCGCGAAGATCGGGCTGCACCTGAACCACGCCGGGCGCCGAGGCTCGACGCGACCGCGTTCCGAAGGCTTGGACAAGCCGCTCCGCGACGGCAACTGGTCGCTCCTCTCCGCCTCCGCGCTCCCCTACGGCCCCGGCAATCAGATACCGAAAGCGATGGACTGCGACGAGATGGAGCAAGTGCGCGCGGCGTTCGTCGCGGCGGCGGAGCATGGCGCGGTGGCCGGATTCGATCTGCTGCATCTGAACCTGACGCACGGCTACCTGCTCGCCAGTTTCCTTTCCCCGCTGACGAACCGGCGCGAGGACGAGTACGACGGCGTGCTGGAAAACCGCCTCCGCTTCCCGCTCGCGCTGTTCGATGCCGTCCGTGCCGTTTGGCCCGCCGAAAAACCGCTCGCGGTCGCCCTTTCCGCGACGGACTGGGCGAAGGGCGGCAACGACCTCGCGGACGCTGTCCTGATCGCCCACGCGCTAAAGGAGCACGGCTGCGACCTGATCGCCGTCCACGCCGGGCAGGCGACGCTTGCTAGCCAGCCCGTCTACGATTTCGAAGCATTCGCCAGTTACAGCGACATCATCCGCAACGAATCGGGTATCCCGACGCTCGCAACCGCCTACACGACGACGACCGGCCAGGCGAACACGCTCCTCGCCGCCGGGCGCGCCGATCTTTGCCTATTCAGCCCGCCACATCGGTAAGCACACCGAAAGGGAAACAAAATGGAGTACGACTTCAACTACGCCGTTCGAGACGGCGTCGCGACAGTGACGTTCGACCGGCCGGAGGTGCTGAATGCGCTGACGTTCGCGGTCTACGCGCAGTTCCGCGATCTGCTCGAAGCGCTGCGCTACGACGATGCGGTGAAAGTGCTCGTCCTCACCGGCAGTGGCGACGGCTTCTGCTCCGGCGGCGATGTCCACGAGATCATCGGCGAACTGCTGAAGCGGGATACGAAGGGGCATCTCGAATTCACCCGGATGACGGGCGCGGTCGTCGCGAACATGCGGCTGCTCGATAAGCCGATCATCGCCGCACTCAATGGCACAACGGCCGGGGCGGGTGCGGTGATCGCCCTCGCCGCCGACCTCCGCCTTGCCGCCGCGCACGCGCGCATCGCCTTCCTGTTCACGCGCGTCGGCCTGACGGGCGCGGACATGGGCGCGGCGTACCTGCTCCCCCGGATCGTCGGGCAGGGGCGCGCGCTCGAATTGCTCCTGTTCGGCGACAGCATTGACGCGCCGACCGCCGAACGATACGGCCTCGTCAACCGCGTCCTGCCGCCCGAAGAATTGCTACCGACCGCCTACAAGTGGGCAGAACGGCTGGCGAATGGCCCGACACTCGGCATTTCGATGACCAAGCGGATGGTGAACAACGAGTGGAACATGGACCTGCTCGCCGCCATCGAGGCGGAAGCGCAGGCCCAGGCGCTCCTGCTGATGGGCGAGGATCACCGCCTCTTCTACGAGGCATTTCTGGAGAAGGCGAAACCGACCTTTACCGGTCGCTGAAGCCTATGCCACCAACTCCTTGTCTGCCATCACAACGGCGCGCACGCTCTCGGTGATCTTCGCCAGATGTCGGAAGGCCAGCACCGCGAGCACGGCGAAGATGATCGCCTGGGCCACATGTATCCAGAACCAGCCATCCGCACCTCCTTCTCCGATTAGCCGCCGTGTCGTGTCGCGCGGCCAGACGAGGGTGAAGAAGATCAGCAGGCCGATGGCGTGGACCGCAATGCCCGGCAGGATCGAATCGCTGAGGTGCGCCATCACGCCAAACGTCACATCCACGAACAGATAAAAGAGCAGTGTGGGCCATACGAAACCCTGCGTCAGGCCGTGGCCCGGTGCGATCACGAAGGCGGGAATGACGATCGCGACTGGGACGCGTACCGTTCGCTCCAATATGCTCTGGAAATATCCCCGGAAAGCGGCTTCCTCGGCGAGCGACGTGACGAGCGATGCCGTGGCGAGTACGAGCGCCACGGTGAGCAACGGGTATTTGGAGTAGTCGGGAAGAGCGTTACCGGGCACCGTCACAAGCCGGAACAACACGATCCAAAGGCCGGACAAGGCAACGATTGACAGCGCACCTGCCACCGCAGCCCAAGCGAACACTAAACCCGATACCTGCCTGACCCGGAATGCGCGGTGGCGCGTATCCCCGGTGCCACCGAGATACCGCCACATTAGCCAAAGGAGCGAGGCCATCACGACGACCGACCACGGGATCGCGGGAGTGCTCGCGAGGTTGCCGACGAGCAGCGCTGTCCAGACTGCGCCGACGGCCACCGTTAGCAGCAATGCCAGGAACCCGGATCGCACGACTGGCAAAATCCGACCGGAAAGATCATTCATGTGCTTCAACCCTTTGTATGTACGGACAGCGATGATTGGACCCGTACGGCGCGCGACAGATTCACCGATAAGTACGCGCAGTGCCACGGAAATGGATGACGCGCGCACCGAGACGCGATGCGCGATGCGCGCCACGTGTGCGTATAATGATGCCCGGCACACTCCACAGCGGACGAAAGACGACTTTCGCTCAGAATGGACGGCACAGGATGAATGCGTATTACCCCTATCGCGGCCCGTCGCCGCGCATCACCGATCCGGATGTATTGATTGTTGGCGCGGGAGCGGCGGGCGCGGCGGTGGCATGGAGTCTCGCGAAGGCCGGATTCCGCGTTGTCTGCCTCGATCAGGGCGACTGGGTGGACCCACAATCGCTGCCACACTACGGCGACGACTGGGAATTGCGCCGCCTGACAGATTTCAACCCGGACCCGAATATCCGCCAGTTACCCGAGGATTACCCGGTCAACGCCGAGGAATCCACCTACACGCCGCTGATGTTCAACGCCGTCGGTGGTAGCACGATCCATTGGAGCGCGCACTTCCCGCGCTTCCACCCGTCCGACTTCCGCGTTCGCTCGCTCGATGGCGTTGCGGACGACTGGCCGCTCTCGTACAACGAACTCGAACTGTACTATGACTTCAACGACCGGATGATCGGCGTTTCCGGTCTTGCGGGCGATCCGGCCCAGCCGACCCGCTCACCGCGCCAAACGCCGCCGCTTCCCATCGGTACACTCGGCGAAACGATGGCGAAGGGGTTCGACAAACTCGGCTGGCATTGGTGGCCCTCCGACGCCGCGATCATCACCGCGCCGTACGGCGACGACGGTCGCCATCCTTGCAACCTCTGCGGCCCGTGCGACCTCGGCTGCCCGACCGGCGCGCGTTCCAGCGCCGATGTCACCTACTGGCCGTGGGCAATCAAACTCGGCGTCGAACTGCGGACGCGCTGCCGCGTCCGCGAGGTGACGGTGGATGCACATGGCCGGGCGCGCGGCGCGCTCTACTACGACGCGGGCGGGCAGTTGCATGAGCAAACCGCGCCCGTCGTGATCGTCGCCTGCAACGGCGTCGGCACGCCGCGCCTGCTCCTCAACTCGCGCTCGCGCCACTTCCCGGACGGGGTCGCGAACCGGAGCGGGGTGGTCGGTCAGAATCTGATGTACCACTGCTACGCCTCAGTCGGCGGTGTTTTCCCCGAACCGCTCGAAGGGATGAAGGGCACCATCGGCGCGTGCATCTTCAGTCAGGAGTTCTACGAAACCGACTCGCGTAACGACTTCCTGCGCGGCTACCAGTTGCAAGTCGTCCGACAGTCCGGCCCCTTGAGCGCGGCGATGGGCGGCCTCGCCGGGCAACGCGTGCCGTGGGGCGCGGACCATCACCGCACGTTCGCCGACCGCTTCGGGCACATGGCCTTCATGGGCGTGATGGGCGAGGACTTGCCGGAGACGCACAACGCGGTGACGCTTGACCCCGACCTCGTGGACGCACACGGCATCCCCGCGCCGCTCGTTCGCTACCGCCTGAGCGACAATAGCCGCCGGATGCTCGACCACGGCATCGCCCGCGCCGCCGAAGTCCTCGACGCGGCGGGTGCGACGGACGTGCTGACGTCCAATCCCTTCCGCCCCTCCGGCTGGCATCTGCTCGGCACCTGCCGGATGGGCGACGACCCGGCGGCATCGGTCGTGGACGGCTGGGGCCGCGCGCACGATGTCGAAAATCTCTTCATCGTGGACGGCAGCATCTTCGTCACGAGCGCGGTCGGCAACCCGACGACGACGATCCAGGCCCTCGCCCTCCGCACCGCCGACTATATCCAGCGCGAGCGAGGAAATCTCGCTTAAGTTGGTAGCGTAGGCTTCAGCCTACGATATCTCGCGGTATGGGCTATAGGGACGCAGGCTGAAGCCTACGCTACCAACGAGGAGAAACCGATGCAGGAAGACCAGTCCATCCAACCGCTCGCGGGCGACACGACCGTCGCCGGGCCGCAAGCCGCCGCCGCCGTCACGCCGCGCGAGCCGCCCGCCGCCGCCCCAAGCGTCCTCGATGGCGCGCAGGAGGCGCTGCTCGGTGCGGTGCTGAACCGGCTCATCCCGGAGGCGGATGGACTGCCGGGCGCGGGCGATCTCGGCATCATCGCCACGATTGACCGCACCCTCGCGGCGTATCCACTCCTTCGCCGCCTCTTCCACGACGGCCTTGTGGAGATCGAAGTCGAGAGCGCCCGGCAGGCCCAATCCGGCTTCATCGGCCTTGATGGCGACCGGCAGGATGCGGTCTTGCGAGCAGTCGAAAAAGCCTTTCCTGCCTTCTTCGCCGCGCTCGTTGACCACGCCTACCGGGGCTACTACACGCACCCGCACGTCTACCAGGCCATCGGCTACGCGCACCGCCCGCCGCAACCCCTCGGCCACGAACTGCCATTGTTCGACCCCGCGATGCTGGAAAAGCAGCGGCAGCGCGCCCCATTCTGGCGGCAAACAGATTAAGGATGGAAGTCACGACACGCTAAAACGCGGTCATCAATCCCACAATTGTCGCTCATCTGGGACACCCTTTCGGCTCTCCACCCGCGTTGTCGTCGCGAAATGTCCGCGAACCGTGAGGAAACGCGCCAAATCTTCCGGGGCATCCTCATCGAGGTAGAATGCCGCCATTACTCGAAGCGGTTCTGTTCGAGGCGATGATTAATCGCGCCGCAATGCTGGAGATAATAGGCCCATGCGGCTTCGACTACTTCCCGCGAGATGTGGCACATCGCCGCGACATCATCGGTATTGTTGTCGTTCGCTGCCATGCTCCCGATGATCGCCACACGGGAATACCCGGCTCCGTAAGCCAGTATTCGTCATGGCCCGGGTTCGATGGATGCGGGCCGACGTGCCGGGCGATCAGGGCATCAGTTTCATTTGTCGTCAGTGTACGGACCCTCGTGTTTTCCTTTTCTCTTTCCGAGCATACCACGTCGAGTATCAAGGGCACCGGCGTTTGCGTTGGTAGCGCAGGCTTTCCAGCCTGATTCTGCCAGATGGGGACACAGGCTGGAAAGCCTGCGCTACCACATTAGAGATTACGCACGAAGTAGTCGCGAATCTGCTCCTCCATGAAGACGCGGTCTTCGATCTTGCGGGGCATGTGGCGTTCGTCGGGGAAGAGCAAGAGGTCATACGGCTTGCGGGCGCGGATCAGCGCGTTGATGAGGCGCGCGGTGTGGCGGAAGTGGACATTCTCGTCAATCAGGCCGTGGATCAACAGCAGTTTGCCGGTCATCGTCGGGACATGGTGCATGACGCTGCTCGCGGTGTAGCCCGTCGGATTGGACTGCGGCGTGCCCATATAGCGCTCGGTGTAGTGCGTGTCGTAGCCGTCGAAATGCGTGACGGGCGCGCCCGCGACGGCGACCTTGAATGTTTCCGGCGCACGGGCGAGACTGATCGCGGACATGTAGCCGCCGTAGCTCCATCCGTAGATGCCGACGCGCGCCGGATCGGCCAGACCCCGCGTGACGAGCCAGCGCACGCCGTCCACTTGATCCCGCACCTCCACATTGCCCATGTTGTGCTTGATGCGGCCCTCGAAGGCCAGCCCGCGCCGCGCGCTGCCCCGGTTGTCGAGGACGAAGACGAGGAAGCCGACGGCACGGAGATACTGCGCGCGCATGTCCACGGTCATGCCCCAACTGTTCTGCACACGCTGGGCATGGGGACCGCCGTAGACGCTAACGATGGTGGGGAACGGTCCCGCGCCGAACCGCACCGGTGGCCGGTAGATCGCCCCGTGTAGCGTCTCGCCATCACGACTCGCCAGCGTGACGAGTTCGGGCGGTTGGAGGCCGAGCCGGGCGATGCGTGGGTCTATTTTGTCGTACAACGCGCGGATGAGCGTGCCATCAACGAGTGAGCGGAGCGTCACAGTCGGCGGTGTCTCGGTGTTATGGTGGACATCTATGAAACGTCGCAGTGCGTGATCGGTGACGACTGAATGCATACCGGGCGCGTCGGTAATCCGGCGCGGCTCGCCGCCATCGAACGAACCGGCATACAGGTGGCGCTCGGTCGGGCCGTCGAGCGTGCCGGTGAAATACACAAGCCCGTTCGCCTCGTCCACACCGGCGATACCGTCCACCATCCAATCGCCCGACGTGATGGCGTTCAGCAGTATACCGTCCCGGTCGTGGCGATAAAGGTGCTGGAAGCCGGTGCGCTCCGAGGCCCAGATGAAGCCACCGTTTTCCAGCGGCCGGAGCAAATCGTGGAGGTTGATCCAGACATCGCTCGTTTCGCGCAACAATCGCGTTTGCGCGCCCGTCGCGAGGTCAAAGCGAACGAGATCGAGGACGGTTTGCGCACGGTTTTCGATCTGCGCGGTCAGTGTGCCGTCCGGGAACCAATTGACGCGAGCGAGGTACTGATCCTGCTCCGCACCCAGGTCCATCCAGACCGACTCGCCGCCGGCAGCCGGGACGACACCGAGCCGCACCGTCGCATTCGGCATCCCGGCGAAGGAGTAGCGGTGATCTTCCTGTGCGCCATCGCCGGTCGCGTCCTTGCCCTGGTGGGTGATGCGATAGACGGGGATTTGCGTCTCATCCACTTCGGTAAAGGCGATCCGCTCGCTATCCGAAGACCACCAGAAGCCGTGCGACCGGCCCATCTCCTCCTGCGCGATAAACTCGGCGAGGCCGTGCGTCTTGCCGGTGCCGCGCGCCCCGTGTGTCAGTTGGCGCGGCTCGCCGCCATCGGCGGAGACGACGGACAACTCCGCGTCCTGCACATAGGCGACCCACGCGCCATCCGGCGACAGTTGCGGATCGAGCGCCGGGTGCGCGCCGCTCGGCAGGATTTCCCGCAGCGGTGCACCATCGCCATCCTGCACGAAGAGCGCGCCCCCGAATGGGACGAGCAGCCGGTTCGCGTGCCGCGCCCACGCGTACTGCGTCACGCCGAGGCCGCGTTGCCGCTGCCGCTCGCGCCGCAATGCTTCTTCGAGCGAAATGCCCTCCTCCGTCGTGCCATCGCCCGGCGGTACGACGAGCGGTCGCTGCTCCCCGGTCTCCGGGTCGAAGGTGTACAACTGCCGTGTCAAACTCTCGTCCGGGCTGTACAAGTACGTAATCAGCCGGTCGTCCGGGCTGAAAGCGAAATCGCCAGGGATCGCCAACCCCGGTAGCGGATAGGTCGCGACATCTTCCGGCGTCAGTTCGGGATGGTGCGGGGAATTTGTGGTATCCGACGCCATCGAGTGCTCCTTTTGAGAATTACACGGCAATAGGGTGGGGCAGGTTTGAAAACCTGCCAGGATCACAGGTTACAAACCTGTGCCACTGGGGGATCACAGGCTGAAGCCTGCGCTACCGATCTGTTACAAAAGCATCGTCGCGCCGCGCCGGACGAGCACGCCGCTCCCCGGCGCGCCGGTCACGGTGTCGTTTTCGTAGACGACGTCGCCGCGCCGCAGTGTGACCACCGGCCAACCCGTTACTGACCATCCCTCATAGACGGAGTAGTCGGCGTTGGATTGCAACATGTCGGGCGTCACGGTGCGGGTCTGGTCCGGGTCAAAAACAACGATGTCGGCGTCGCTGCCGACCGCGATGACACCCTTGCGCGGATACAGGCCGAAGAGCCGCGCGGCGTTCGTCGCGGTCACTTCCACAAACCGGCGCAGCGAGATGCGCCCGGTGCGCACGCCCTCCGAGTAGAGCATAGGCAGTATCGTTTGCAGGTTCTCCGCGCCAGGGCGGAGGCGCGTGATCGAAAGGGCTGGGTCGAGTTTGGCGGCGAGCGACCACGGCGCGTGATCGGTGCAGACCGTAGTAACGACGCCCTGCTGGATGCCCGCCCAGAGCGCGTCCACATCGCGCCGCTCACGGAGCGGCGGCTGCCCGATGTACTTCGCGCCGTCCGCTTCCGCCAACCGCTCGCGCGTCAGATGCAGATAGAAGGGGCGCGTTTCGACGTAGATCGGGACGCCGCGTGCCTGCGCATCCGCGCAGACCGCCAGCGCGCGCTCGGACGAGAGGTGAACGATGTAGACAGGCGCACCCGTCGCCTCGGCAATCGCCACGGCACGCTGCGTTGCGACGACTTCGGAGATCACCGGGCGACTCTCTGCGTAGTAACGGAGCGATGTGTGCCCGGCGGCGGTCAGTTGCACCGCCGCGTCCGCCATCAGCGCGTCATCCTCACAGTGGATGAGCGTGAGTAGATCGCCCGCGCCCGCGCGCCGCGTCGCTTCGACGTAGCCGCGTGCCTGCGCCTCGAACGCGGACGAGGACATGAAAAACTTGATCGTGTTGCAGCCGGATGCGAGCAGGCGCGGAATGTCGTCCAGCACCGCCGGAGTCGTCTCGCCGAGGACGGGGTGCAGGAAAAGGTCGGCAATCGTCTGCTCGCAGGCGATGGCGCTTTCGCGAGCCAGCCCGGCGAGTGGTGTTTCGCCGGGGGCGAGGAAGGTCATATTGCCGAGTGTCGTGATGCCGCCCGCGAGCGCGGCGCGGGAACCGCTCGTAAAGTCGTCCACCCATTGATGCTCCTGCTTCACCCGATCAGGGGGCGACGAGAGATGGACGTGCGCGTCAATGCCGCCTGGCAGGAGCAACCGCCCGGTCGCGACGATCTCACGGGCGGCGCGCATCTCGCCCCCAATCTGCGCGACCACGCCGCCGACAATACCGACATCCGCGACCGCGACCTCTCCCGCGTTGACGATCCGGCCACCGCGAATGATGCAATCGAGTTCCGCCATGTTTTCGTACCCTCCTTCATCGCGAATGTCCGCAGTATAACGCGCCCGGTGGCAGGCGAGGCGGAGTAACGGACAGGCGAGCATGTTTGACGAATGCGGATCATTTGTGCATCATACGGAATGCGCTAACTTTGGGCCGTAGCCCGATAAACGGGCGGTGAACTTGTGCACGGGAGTTGTGGCGTGCATCGCCGTCATGGGCGTGCCGCCAAGGGGGCTGAGAAGACATTCCGCACTGCCGCGACGCCGTACATAGTAAACCGGGCCGCGCCCAAAACGGGCGGAAAGTATCGGAGAAGTCAGAAACGTGGGATGCAAACGGCTCGCGATCCTGTGCATTGGCATCCTAACACTACTCATGCTGCCGCTTGATGCGTCGTCGGCGTTGCCGAGCGGTACACACAAGATCATCGTGGACAGCAGCGATCTCGCCACACTGAAAGAGTTGGCGCGGAGCGGCGCGACGTTGCTCGTGGATTACGGCCCCTTCTCGCTCTGGCGGACGAACGATCCGCAGCAGCAAGCGGTCGGCACGCGCGCAAGCGTGACGGTGCGGGACGATTTCGATGTCATCCACCTCCGGGGTAGCGGCGTCATTAACACCGTCGATGGCGCGGCTTCGGTCGCGGCGAATGTGCGGCAAAGCAAGGCAACCGGCTTCCAATTCTGGATGGTCCAGTTCGTCGGCCCGATCAAGCCGGACTGGCTGGCGAAATTGCATACGCTCGGCATTGAGATCGTCGCATACATGCCGAACAATGCCTACGTCGTCTGGCTCGACGGCCCCCGACTGACGCAACTGGAAGGTTTGACGAACAGCGACCCAACCGTCCAGTGGAATGGGCCGTACCACCCCGCCTACCGCCTCGCGCCAAGCCTCCAAAGCGGCAAGTATCCCCAGACGGCGCAACTCGTCGCCGTCACCGTGGAGTTCTACCGCACGGCGAATGTACAGGTATCGGTCGCCAGCCTCCGCGCGCTCGGTGGCACGGTCTACCGACCGGCGCACAATGCGGACAAGTTCGTGGACATCTCGCTCGACGTGCCGGCGAATCAACTAATTGCCATCGCCAGCCGCGCCGATGTTTTCAATGTCGAGCCGTTCGTCAAACCGGGCAAGCGCGACGAGGTGCAGGACCAAATCGTCGCGGGCAATGTCACGACCGCCGGCGGCAATATCGTGCCCACCGGCCCCGGCTATCGCGCCTGGCTCCAGAGCAAGGGGTTCACGACGGCCCCGACGGATTACCCGGTCATTGCAGTAGTAGACGACGGCATTGACAACGGCACGACCGCACCGCTCCACCCCGATTTCTATCAAGGCGGCGACACAACGAAACCCTCGCGCCTGATTTTCAACAATAACTGCACCGCCGACGCGGCGGCGGACGGACAGGCAGGACACGGCAATCTCAATGTCGGCATCGTTGGCGCGTACAACGACATGAGCGGCTATCCATATGTAGATGGCAACGGCTACAACATCGGCCTCGGCGTTTCGCCGTATGGGCGCATCGCGGGGACGAAGATTTTCGACAACGGCACGGGCAATTTCGATGAAAGCGCCTGCGGTGGCACCGATGAAGGGACGGTCCTCGCCGCGTACAACGCAGGCGCGCGGATCACGTCGAACAGTTGGGGAGCGAATACTGCCGGCGCGTATGACACGGAGGCGCGCGCGTACGATGTTTTGACGCGCGACGCGACGAATAGTAACTCCGCCAACCACGAAATCCTCCACGTCTTCTCTGCGGGCAACAGTGGCCCGGTCGCGCAATCGGTCGGATCGCCCGGCACCGCGAAGAATGTTCTGACCGTCGGGGCGACGGAGAATGTCCGCGACAATGGCGTCCTCGACGGCTGCGGCTTCACCAATGCCGCGAATGCCGACAACATCGCCGGTTTCTCGTCGCGTGGGCCGACGACCGATGGCCGCTCAAAGCCGGATGTCGTCGCGCCCGGCATACACATTCAAGGGCCTGCCTCGCAGGACCCGACCTACGACGGCACTGGTGTGTGCGGCACACCAACGGGCAATTACTACCCCAATAGCACGGCACAAACGCTCTACACCTGGTCCAGCGGCACGAGCCATTCCGCACCGGCGGTCGCGGGCGTCGCGTCGCTCGTCTACACCTACTACGCGCGGGTCATCAGCCCCGGCCAAACGCCGACCCCGGCGATGCTCAAGGCACTGATCCTCAATGCGCCGCGCTACCTCACCGGCGCGTCCGCGAACGACACACTACCCAGCCCGAGTCAGGGGTGGGGCGACGCGAACCTCGGCGCGCTCTTCGATGGCACGCCGCGCTACGTCGTCAACCAGTCCACGACGTTCACCGCGACGGGCGACACCTTCACCAAGAGCGGGACAGTCGCCAATGCCGGCAAGCCGTTGCGCATTACACTTGCCTGGACGGATGCGCCCGGCTCGACCACCGGCGACGCCTTCGTCAACAACCTCAACCTCGACGTGACCATCGGTGGGCAGGTCTACCGGGGCAACCATTTCGGCACGCAATTCTCCACACCGGGCGGCATGGCGGACGCGAAGAACAATGTCGAGAGCGTCTTCCTCCCCGCCGGGACGAGCGGCCCCTTTTCCGTGCGCATCGTCGCGGCCAACCTCGCTGACAAGGCGGTGCCGACTGGCCCCGGAACGGTGAATCAGGATTTCGCGTTGGTCATCACGAACGGTACTGTCGCGCCAACGCTGACGGGCATTGCGGTCGCCGCGCCGGGTGGCCTGGGTAATCCACCCGTTATCAAGGTCGGCCAGCACGCTCAGATCACCGCCACCGCATCCTTGTCCGACGGCTCCGCCTTCGACGTGACTAACCAGTCACAGTGGTCCTCGGACAACACAGGTGTGGCAAAGGTTGATCCCACAACGGGCGTGGTGACGGGCCAAAGCCCCGGAACGGCGACGATTACCGCCACATATACGCGCGACGGGGTAACGAAGACCAGGAGCATCGCCCTGACGGTCGGCACGCCGACAGCGATCGGCATCCAGGTAGCGCCGGCGCCGCAGGGGCGCACCACCGGGAACGCGAGTACTGCGCCGCCCGGATCGCCTCTACCCGCCCCCGCTCCTATGGGACGATAAGAGGGATGTCGCCGATGAATCAACTAACGATGAATCGGGGGGCAGAAGTGAGTAAAATCTGTGATCGTGTCCATCGCGGCGCGACTATCGGTATGTAAGGGATGAGGAGAATACCTACCATGATGAAAGCGATACTCCTCGCGCAACGCTCCTGGCCGGAGACGCGCGAATTGCTGACGACAAACGAGATCGTCTTGTTGCCCGTTGGCGCACATGAGCAGCACGGGCCGGGCATCGCGATGGCGACGGACACGATCTCGGCGGATGGCCTGTGCCGACGCGCGGCGGCGCTCATGGGCGACCGGGCGGCCGTCGCCCCCGCCGTGCCGTTCGGCGTCTCGTGGCACCACATGCACTTCCCCGGCACGATCACCCTGACGCCGGAAACGCTCTCGACGCTGCTCGTGGAAATCTGCGCGTCGCTCGCGCAGCATGGCTTCCCGCGCGTTGCCATCGTCAATGGTCACGGCGGTAACAGCGCGGCCATCGCCACCGCCGTCGAAACGCTGCGCCAGACGGTCGGCAGCACGCGGGTGATCGGCATCTTCGGGTATGCGTTCATCGGTGAGCAGGCGCGCGTCCTAATGCCGGAAGGTTCGATGGGCCACGGCGGCGGGGACGAGGCGGCGGTCGTCTATGCCGAAGCGCCCGACTACGCCAAGCCCGATGCCTTCTGCGCGCCCGAACCGCACGCCGACGCGGCCGCCTTCTCGGCCCAACTGCGCGCCTACGGCGGCACGCACGGCGCGTACTACGACGAGATCACCGCCAACGGCGCGACGGGCGACACCCGCCACGCCACGCCCGAAATCGGCAACGAAATCCTCGACCGCGCCGCCGCCAACCTCGTCACCCTGCTCGAAGCCTTCATCGCCCAAACCTCCAGCCTGCCGACCGTCTGATAGTAGCGTAGGCTTCAGCCTGCGTCCCTGTATTTCCTACCGCCCGGGACGCAGGCTTCAGCCTGCGCTACTATTGACGTTATGTACGACAAAACCCGCGGCGTTCTTGCATCGCGGTCGTTGACGGGGCATAGGGTGGGCCGTAGACTGCTCGCGCGAACCGGGAAATTGTATGTCACGCACAAATGTCGAGATTCGAGGGAGGAGTGAGAGGATGCATCGCGTACGCCGTTTCCGCGCCGTCCACGTCCTGAGCGTTGCGTTGTTCGTCGTGCCGCTGCTAGCCGGGTGCTCCTCGCAAGCGCCCTCCACACCCACTGTCGTGCCGGCGGCCGCACCGGCGGCAACAACCGCCTCCGCCCCATCGGCCACGACCGTAGCATCGGCGGCTGCACCGGCAACAGGGGCGACAGCCGTGCCTAAGCCTACTGCGCAGAAGGGTGGCCGACTCGTCGTCGCGCTCGACCAGACGCCGCCGACGCTCGACCCGCACGCCTCCCCCTCCGCCGTTACCTACGAGATGACCTCGACAGTCTTCGAGACACTGTTGTATTTGGATAGCACGCGCAAACTGATCCCCTTCCTCGCCGATTCATACGAAGCCTCGGCGGATGGCAAGGCGTACACCTTCAAACTCCGCAAGGATGTTAAGTTCTCGGACGGCACGCCCTTCAACGCCGACGCCGTGAAGTACAACTTCGACCGCATTGTGGACCCGAACTACAAGGCGGGCAGCTCGCTTCAGGCCCTGTCCGGCTACGACAAAACCGAGGTCGTGGACGACTCCACCGTGCGCATCTCCTTCAAAGCGGGCAACGCGCCCTTCCTGATCTACGCGTCAGGCGGCACGCTCGGCATGCTGTCCCCGACGGCGACCAAGAGTCAGGGTCAGAAGGTCAACGAGACGCCCGTCGGCTCCGGCCCGATGGTCATCAAGGAACTCGTCACGAACGACCACGCGATTCTAGTGCGCAATGAGAATTACACTCGCCGCGCGGCGTGGAGCGACCACGACGGCGGCTCGTATCTGGACGAGGTTTACTTCAAGTTCGTCCCGGAGGACGCGACGCGCGCGACGACGCTCGAATCCGGCGAAACGCAGGTCGTCCACAACATCCCGCCGCAGAGTTTGGGCCGCTTCGAGGGTAATGCGGGCTATAAAGTGCTGAAGCCAGCTTACGTCGGCACGCCGCGCTTCACCGCCTTGAATGTCAAACTCTTCCCGACCGACGACCTCGCCGTCCGCAAGGCAATCCAACTGGCGACGAACAAGGACGCGATCGTCAACAACTCCTACAAAGGCACCGGCACGCCCGCCTACGCGCCGCTGACGCAGGGGACGCTGGACAATCCGGGACTGAAGAGCCTGTACCCGTACGATCAGGCGCAGGCGAAGAAGGTGCTCGACGACGCGGGGTGGAAGGCCGGATCGGACGGTATCCGCGCCAAGGACGGCAAGCGACTCCAACTGGTCATCAACGCGATAGACCGGGGCAGCGGCATTGACAACTACATCCAACTCCTGCAAGCGCAGTGGCGCGAGGTCGGCATTGACGCCTCGATCAAGGCGCAGGCGCGCGCCCCGTGGTACGAGGACAACTACAAATGCACGACCAACGCGATCTCGCTCTTCCTCCGCTCCGGCGATCTGGACGGCATGTTCGCGCTCTTCCACTCCTCGATGATCGGCACGAACTTCAACTTCTCCTGCTACAGCAGCCCCGACGTGGATAAGTTGCTGACCGACGGCAAGACCGAGACGAACCCCGATAAGCGCAAGGCGATCTATCTCCAGGCCGAGCAGAAGATCATGGAGGACGCCGTCTTTTTGCCGATGGTGGACGAACTCTCCATCTGGGGCTTCAAGGCGAACGTCAGCGGCCTCAACTTCGACGGCTACACCTACCCGCACTTCTCGGACGTTTCACTGACGAAGTAAACTCGAATGGTGGCGGCGGGCTAAAGCCCGCCGCCACCGGACGACTCCCGGCTCAGATAGTTCACCACATGGAGTATCCCATGTCCCGTTTCCTGCTCGGACGGCTGGCGGCGACGATCCCCGTCCTGCTCGGCGTCTGGTTCCTCGTTTTTATGATGCTGCACCTCGTACCGGGCGACCCGGTGAAGATCATGCTCGCGGACTTCCAGACCAGCCCGCAGCAGATCGAGTTGCTGCGCTCTCAGTTGCATCTCGACGACCCGCTGCCGACGCAGTTTGGCCGCTTCGTCGCGAACGCGGCACGGGGCGACCTCGGCCTTTCGATCCGCTCGAAGCGGCCCGTGCGCACGGAGATCGCCGACAACCTTGGCTCGACACTGCAACTGGCAATCGCCGCTCTGCTGATCGCCATCGTCCTCGGTGTGACGCTCGGAATGATCGCGGCGGTCAACCAGAATGGCTGGCTCGACTTCGGACCGATGCTGCTGGCGCTCTGCGGCGTCTCGATGCCCTCGTTCTGGCTCGGGTTGCTGATGATTTTTCTCTTCTCACTTCGTCTCGGCTGGTTCCCCGCGACGGGCGGCGGCGACCTCAAGCATCTCGTCCTGCCCGCGCTGACGCTCGGCTTGAGCGCCTCCGCGATCATCGCGCGGCTCACCCGCTCCTCGATGCTCGAAGTGTTGCGGCCGGAGTACATGACAACCGCCCGCGCGAAGGGGCTGCGCGAGACGCGCGTCGTGATCCGCCACGGCTTCAAGAATGCGCTGATCCCGGTCGTGACGATCTTCGGCTTGCAGTTCGGTAGCCTGATGGCGGGCACGGTGATCGTCGAGACGGTCTTCGCGCGCCCCGGCATCGGGCGGCTAATCGTCACCGCGATCCTCGCCAAAGACTTCCCAATGGTGCAGGGAATCGTCCTGCTGATCGCGACAACCTACGTGATCGTCAACCTGATCGTGGACATCTCCTACGGCGTCCTCGACCCGCGCATCCGCGTCGGGTGAAGAAGGTGATTGAGATCGGTGGGCGCGGGCTTTAGCCTACGCCAGACGCGGCAGGATAAAGCCCGCCGCCACCAATATAAGGGGACGTAATGGCAGAGAGCGGGACATTGACCACTGCCACGGAACGCGTCGTACTGCCGACCACGAGCGTCGGGCGGGGGCGGGCGCTCTGGCAGCGATTGCGGCGGAGCAAGGGCGCGCTCGTCGGCATCGTCATTCTCGCCGTGCTCGCCATCGTCGCGGTGGCTGCGCCCCTGATCGCGCCCTTTGATCCGATCAAGATCAGCGACAACGCGCTCTTCTCGCCGGGTAGCCCGTACTTCTTCGGCTCGGACCAGTATGGGCGGGACATCCTCAGCCGCATCCTCTTCGGCGCGCGGATTTCGCTGACGATTGGCCTGATCTCCGTGGGCATCGCGGCGACGTTCGGCGTGACGATTGGGCTATTGGCGGGCTATTACGGCGGCTGGGTGGACGCGCTGCTGATGTACGTCATCAATGTGATGCTCGCCGTGCCCGGCATCCTGCTCGCGCTGGCAATCGTCACGATCCGGGGCAAGCCGAGCCTGGCCAATCTGATGATCGCCGTCGGCATTTCCGGCATCCCGACCTATGCGCGGCTCGTGCGCGGCTCGGTGCTGGCGGCGAAGGAGAATGTCTATGTGGACGCCGCGCGGGTGAGCGGCGCACCGACGCGGATCATCCTCGTCCGGCACCTGCTGCCGAATGTGATCGCGCCAGTGATCGTCGCGACGACGCTCGGTACGGGCACGGCAATCCTCGCCGCCGCCTCGCTCTCCTTTCTCGGCCTCGGCAGCCAGCCCCCCTCGCCGGAATGGGGGCGGATGCTCAGCGAAGGGCGCGGCTACCTGCGCGACCAGTGGTGGATCAGCACCTTCCCCGGCCTCGCGATTATGCTGACCGTCCTCGCGATGAACCTGCTCGGCGATGGCCTGCGCGACGCCCTCGATCCGCGTTTGCGACGATGAAATGGGAGGAAGACGGAGCACAAAGGACGCAAAGAACACAGAGGGCACAGAGAGGAGAGAAAGAAAAATGGGGTTGAACAGTTCTGTTTTCTTCGCTGCGATCTCTGTGTCCTCTGTGTTCTCTGTGCTGAGTTACATGTCCATCGAAGGAGACGAGCAATGGCAAACACCCATCCACCAACGATCCCGATTCTTGGTCCGCTCACGGCGGGGACGACGCAGCGGCACAGGGTGACGCTGCCCGGCGCGGTGCTGGCGGATGAGGCCCGACTGGTGACGACGATCACGGGGGCGAAGCCCGGCCCGGTGCTGTTTGTCGGCGCGGGCGTGCATGGCGGCGAGTACCCGGCGGTCGAGACGGTCATCCGCCTCAGCACGCGACTGGACGCAGCGGCGATCAGCGGCACGGTCGTGCTGATGCCGGTGCTGAACCTGCCCGCCTTCTGGAAGCGCAGCATGTTCGTCTGCCCGGTGGACAACGTCAATCCGAACCGCGTCTTCCCCGGCGACCCGAACGGCACCTACAGCGAGCAGATGACGCACGCGCTCGTCAACGAATTCATCGTCCATGCCGATGCATATATTGACCTGCACGGCGGCGACATCCCCGAAGACCTCGTGCCCTTCAGCATCTGCCGCAAGGGCAACGAACCGGCGGACGTGAAGGCGATGGCACTGGCGCGCGCCTTCGGGTTGCCGTATCTGCTCACCGTAGACCGGCCGATCCAGCGGGCGAAAGGGTCCTCCAGCTACGTCGCCGCCGCCGAGCGCGGTGTGCCCGGCGTCCTCGCCGAGGCGGGCGGTGTCGGCCAACTGCAACAGGAGGCTGTTGGCCTGCTCATGGATGGCGTGTATCGCGTCATGGCGCATCTCGGCATGATCCAGAAAACCCTCCCGGACGCTCCATCGCCGACAGTGCTCACGGCGTTTGAATGGCTCTACACCAAGAATGCCGGTATGTTCTACCCATCCGTGGCGGCGAACGACGAGGTGCAAAAGGGGCAGGAGATCGGCACGGTCGGCTCGCTCTTCGGCGAGACGCTGGAAACGATCGTCTCGCCCGTCACGGGCCGCGTGCTCTTTTTGACGATCAATCCGGCGGTGCTCGCGAACGGATTGCTGATCGGCATCGGGGTCGCGGAGTGACGGGGAACCTAACCCCCGGCCCCTTCCCACGCTGCGGAACGGAAGGGGCCGGGGGTTAGGTTCCCCGCACCCCTTGTCGGCGGTACGGCGCTACGCTATGCTACTGTGTACGCACCAGTTGCATCGTCTTGTACGATACGGTGACGGTTCCTTTGACCGTCACCGAACGACAAGCGGGGCAGGGCGCGCGGGACGGTTTCGATGCCGGGCGCGGCAGCGGGAGTATGCATCGCGCCAATGGAACGCAAGTGAAGGGATGGAAGAGGTATGGACGACATGACCGGCACACCGATTGATCTGCGCGCCAAACCGGGGACGACATCAGGGCGACTGAGCCGCCGCCATTTCCTCGCCGGGGCAACCGCCGCCGCTGGGGCTGCGATCCTCGCCGCCTGCGGCGGGACGAGCAGCGCCACTGACACGCCGAAGCCGGCGACTGGTGCGACGAGCGCGCCCGCCAGTGCGCCGACGACCGCCGCTGCCGCAACTGCCGCACCAGCGACGAGCGGTTCAGCCGCCGCCCCAACCACCGCCGCTGCCGCCGCGCCGACGACTGCCGCCGCTGCCGGTGGCAAGGGCAAGGCGCTGAAGATGGCCCGCAACGCTGAGCCGCAGTCCGTGCTCATCCCGTGGCAAGCCGATGATAACCCGTCACTCTTCGTCCTCGTCAATATCTACGACACCCTCCTGCGCACAACTAAGGACGGCCTCGGTGTCGAGCCGGGCCTCGCGACGAAGTGGGAAGCGAGTGCGGACAACCTGACGTGGACTTTCACGCTGCGCGATAACCTGAAGTTCTCCGACGGCACGCCAGTCAAGGGCGTAGATGTCAAGACCTCGCTCGATCAGTGCATCAAGGGCGAGAAGAGCGCGTGGAAGAGCAACTACAAGGCGATCAAGGAAGTCCAAGCGCCGGATGACAAGACGATCAAGGTCATCCTCAGCCAGGCGCACGCGCCGATCCTTTCCGAACTGGCGATGTTCTGCGCCGCGATCCTGCCCGCGCAGATGGCGACGGACAGCGACAAGGATGGCTTCGACGCTACCAAGACCAAAGGTACCGGCCCCTACGTGCTGAACGGCTGGAAAAAGGGCGATCCGCTCGTCCTGACGCGCAACCCGAACTACTGGAAGGGCACGCCGAGCCTCGACACGGTGACGCTCGAATACGTGGCGGACGACAACACGCGCATCCTGAAATTGCAGGGCGGCGAAACCGACGTGATTGACTTCGTGCCGCTCAGCCAGATCGCGACCCTCAACCAGCAGCCGAATGTCAAGACGCAGGCCTTCGTCATCCAGCAGTTCGCGGTCATCGGCATCAACATCGAGAAGAAGCCGCTCGATGACCTGAACATCCGCCAGGCGATGAACTACGCGCTGGACAAGGACGCGATCATCAAGACGGTCTACTTCGGCCAGGCGAAGTTCATGAACTCGCCGATCCCCCCCGGCACCTATTACGACAAGTCACTGGTCGGCTATCCGTTCAATCTGGATAAGGCGAAGCAACTGATGGCCGCATCGTCGTCGCCGGGCGGTTTCACGCTCGACTACCCGATCGCGTCCGGCGCCAGTGTGACACAACAAATCGCGACCATCGCAAAGGATCAATGGGCGAAAATCGGCATCACGGTGAACATCCAGTCGCAGGAGGCCAGCGTCTTCCGCACAAACTACCGCGAAGGCAAATCCAGCGTCTTCCCCACCGGCTGGACGAACGACATGAACGACCCGACCGAGATCGTCAACTATGAGATGGTCGGCGGCGCCAGCCCGTTCGCCTACTGGACGCGCTACAACAACCCGGACTTGAACACCAAGATCAAGGCGGCGGACCTCGAAGCGGACCCGAAGAAGCGCGAGATGGCGTACTCCGAGATTCAGAAAACCTTCCTCGATGCCGCGCCTATGGTCTTCCTCGCCTATCCACCGGCGACAGCGGGCTGGCAGAAGTATGTGGACGGCTTCTTCATTGATGGCCTCTCGTATTATCGGTTCGAGGACGTGAAGGTGAACAAATAAGTTGGGGCGCGCGGCGTATATCCGCAAACGATTGCTGTTGATGGTCTTCGTCCTCTTCGGGGTGACGTTGATCATCTTCGGCATGATCCATCTCGTCCCCGGCGATCCGGCCTTCCTCATCCTCGGGGACCGCGCGACCGATGAGAAGGCCGCCGAACTGCGGCACCAACTCGGCCTCGACCAGTCGCTGCCGCTCCAGTACTGGCACTTCATCTCCGGCCTCCTGCACGGTAATTTCGGCTCATCACTCCTCTACCGGCAGCCGGTCAACAGCATCGTCTTGCGGCGTGTGCCGGTGACGCTCTTCGTCGCCGCCTACGCGATGTTCCTGACGACGATCATCACCGTGCCGGTCGGCATCTGGGCGGCGACGCACAAGAACAAACTGTCAGATCACCTGATCCGCGCCGGGTTCCTGTTCGCGCTGACGACGCCGAGTTTCTGGCTCGGCATCCTGCTCATCCTGCTTTTCAGCCTGCGGCTCCACCTCTTCCCTGTCGCCGGGTATGGAGAGAACTTCCTGCAACACCTGCGCTACCTCTTCTTACCCGCGCTCACGCTCTCGCTGCAACTGTCGGCGGTGCTGATCCGCAACCTGCGCAACGGCATCATCGCCACGCTGGATTCGGATTTCGTCCGCACCGCGCGGGCGAAGGGGTTGAACAACCGCACCGTGCTCGTCGCCCATGTGCTGCGCAACGCGCTCGTCTCGACGGTGAGCATCTTCGGCCTGCAGTTCGGCGCGCTGGTCGGCGGCACGGTCGTGATCGAGACGGTCTTCGCCATCCCCGGCATGGGTCAGTTGCTTTTCACCTCGATCACGGCGCGCGATTATCCCGTCGTGCAGGCGATCACCGTCATCACGGCATTCCTCGTCATCGTCGTCAATCTCCTCGTTGACCTGTCGTACTCCTTCCTCGATCCGCGGGTGAGCTATGAGTGAAAACGTCCTGACAACCCCGGTAGGCGGCATCGCGACGGCCTCGCGCCCGGTGCGGCCCGTTTCATTCTTCGAGCGGTTGAACATCCGAGGCACGCTGCTGCTCGGGCTGATCCTGCTGGGCATCATTCTGCTCACGGCCCTGCTCGCGCCGCTGCTCGCGCCGTACAACCCGATCGAGCAGGACCTTGGGGGGGCGTTCGCCGCGCCACTCAGCCACGGCCATCTTTTGGGCACCGACAACTTCGGGCGGGACATCCTCAGCCGGATCATCTTCGGCACGCGACTCGATCTCCAGATCGGCTTCATCTCCGTCCTTTTCCCCTTCATCGTCGGTAGCCTCGTCGGCGTAACGGCGGGGTATCTGGGCGGGAAAACGGACACGATCGTCATGCGGATCGTGGATGTTCTGCTCGCGTTCCCGTTCCTCGTCCTCGTCATCGCGCTGATGACGCTGCTCGGGCCGGGGTTGCGCAATCTCTACATCGCTGTCGGCATCTTCGGCTGGATCACCTATTGCCGCCTCGTGCGCGGCGAAACGCTCGTCGCCCGGAACCTCGAATACATCCAGGCGGCGAAGACCATCGGCTGCACGAACCGTCGCGTGATCTTCACCCATCTGCTGCCAAACGTGATCGCGCCGTCGCTCGTTTATGTCTTCACCGGCATGGTGCAGGCGATCCTCACGGGCGCGACGCTCAGTTTCCTCGGCCTCGGCCCGCAACCGCCGACGCCCGAATGGGGCGCGATGATTGCCGAGGGGCGGCAGTTTCTCCTGCAAGCGTGGTGGATGCCGACACTCCCCGGCATCGCGATCCTCCTCACCGGCGTCAGTTTCAGCCTGATCGGCGACGGCCTCGCCGACCGCCGCCATTGAGCGCCTCGCATCCGGTAGCGTAGGCTGAAGCCTACGCTACCGGTATCTCAGTCCCCCTCAGGCGTACACAGGATCAATCATCCGGTTCTCGTGGAGTTGCCGTAGGAGGGTCGGGACATCGTCCTCGACATTCCGTGCATCCGGGTACACGTCGCGTACCTCGCGGACGATCATGGCGAGGTCGTGCTCGCCATCGCAGCACTCCCAGATCAGCGCGCCCGTCGCATTGAGGGCCATGATCTTCTGACGCCAGGTGTGGTAGAGCACCATGCTGCCATCGGCAAGTAATTCATCATGGATAGCGGCGCTCCGTCTCGGCCGGCCGCCGCGCTGCCAGAAGGGGGTAATCACCGGCGTCTGGTCGCGTGGTCGCGCGGGGAGTCCGAGCACGCCGGTCGCCAGATCACGGATCGCCTCCGCGCCGACGGCGAGCGGGCTGCCGACCACGCCGCCCGCATGGATCAGCACGGCGCTCGGCGTCGCCCAGACGTGATACCCCGCCGCGATCTCGCTTGTTGTGTCGGGGACGACGTGGGCGCACCCCTCGGCGGCGAGTAGTGCGCGGCTTTCTGTGGTCGGGTCGCAGCAGATGCACCCAACCGTAACCGCCGCCACATGGTCGCGCTGCCAGCGGACGATGTCGGGTAGCAGGTCCATGCACGCCGCGCTTCCCGCCTTCCAGAAGACGAGCAGCACCGGCGGGCCGACCGCGCGCAGCGTGTCCAACGATTCCGTCGCGCCGTGCGGGCCCGGCAGCGAGAATACGGGGGCGAGGATGCCAACCGGCAATCCCTCGACGATGGGTGGCGCGGGCACGCCATCCGGGGTGGCGGGTCGTTGTTCAAGCGCATCCAGACGGGACCGGAGGCGTAGCACATCATCACGCAGCGTGGACACGAGCCAGAGCGCCGTCGCGAGCGCGATCAGGGCCACGAGCACGGGCAGAAGATTCGCGACGCTCACGTCACTACCCGCGATGACAGGCGCGGCATGGCATCGTCAGCGACTTTCCCACAACGGTCGCCGCCGTATGTACCGCTGCCCATCTTCCTCATACCGCCGCTTCCCCTTCTCATAAATCGGGTCATCCTCCCCTTTACCCCAGAGAGGGTGCAAGTGCTCGACGATCGCTTCCGGGCAATAGCGATACATCCGCCGTGCCCGCGCGGTCGCCACAAACTCCGTGTCCGTGTAGTTGTGGTCGTAGACGGAGAGTACCGCGTTCGGTTGGTCGATCACGCCCGAATACCGCGCGATGTAGAGGCGGCGCACGAGGAAATGGGGCACACGCTCCCCTTTGACGGTATCCGCGTACGCGAGGTCGTCCACACCGACAACGCCGATGCCATCCGTCATCGCCGCGAGTGCATGGGCGAGCCAGCCGGGATAGAATCGCAGATCGTCCGCGCCGCAGAAGAAGTATGGATCATCGGTCGCGTGGAAGGCGACGTTAATCGCCCCCGCGTACGTCGGTGTCCCGGTGTTGATGATGCACTGCTCGCCCGCCGCGTCCACCGCCGCACGGGTGGGCGCGTCCTCTTCCACAGCGATGAAGACGAGACGATATGCGCCGTCGGTGGTTGCGCGAACATTGGCAACGAGGGCGGCGATACGGTGGGCACGCTGGTAGGTGGGGATGAATATCGCCGTCGCCGTACGTCAACCCTCCGCTCTATTCCACCCTGTCGGCCCTTGTGAGAACTGGTCTAGGTAAATTGGATGGTTCCCCGCACGCCGGTTGCACCCGTCGCCCCGGTTGCACCCGTCGCGCCAGTCACACCTAGCGGCCCTGTCACTCCGGAAGCGCCCGTCGGCCCCGTCGGCCCCGTCGGCCCCGTCGGCCCCGTTGCGCCGGTTGCCCCCGTCGGCCCCGTCGGCCCGATCCCGGTACCGGCCGATCCAGTCGCGCCAGTCGCGCCGGTAATGCCCGTCGGCCCGACTGCGAAGCCAGCTGGCCCGGTCGCACCAGTTGCCCCGGTCGCGCCAGTTGCCCCTAGAGGCCCGGTCACTCCCTGAAGCCCGAGTGGGCCGGTCGCTCCGGCCAACCCGGCAGGCCCCGTCGCGCCCGTCGGTCCGGTTGGCCCCGGCACGCCAACACCCGTCCCAGTTGGCCCCGTCGCCCCCGTCGGGCCGGGCGGGCCGGGCGGGCCGGGCGGGCAGGGGATACATGTGGGCGCAGGGGTGACGGCGCCGACAGCGGAAGCGCTGCCGACGATCGCCAACACCGGCGCCGCGTACGCCCCGGTCTTCAGCGCCCCCTTGAGTAAGTGCCGCCGCGAGAGACCCGGACGCTGCGGAGTCGAATCATCGCCCATGCCCACCCCCACCTGCCGTCGTATGAACGCTATGTAATCCTGCAGGCCACTCTACCCGTTTTCGGCGTGATTGTACAGGCGAAAATTTGTGTTGATACCTGCACAACTGACAGTTCACCCGCCGCCATGCTATCGTTGAGAAGAGGACGATAATCCGCCGCTCGCAAGTGAGGTGCGTTTGCCATGACCGTATCGGTCGCAATTATCGTCAAGAATGGGGAGCGGACGCTGGGCCGCTGCCTCGACAGCCTGTATGGGCAGGTGGATGAGATCGTCGTCGTGGACACCGGCTCGGACGATGCGACGAAAGAGATCGCCGCGCGCTATACCGAGAGCATCCACGACTTCACCTGGTGCGACGATTTCGCCGCCGCACGCCAGTTCGCGTTCGACCGCGCGACGGGCGACTGGGTGATGTGGGTGGATGCGGACGATGTCGTCGCCCACGCGGAGCGGATCAAGCCACTGCTGGAGGCGGCCCCGGCCGGGACTGCTGGGTTCTACTGGCGCTATGTGATTGATTGGGACACCGCCGGGAATCCGCGCTGCGTGTATTGGCGCGAGCGGTGCGTCCGCAATGATGGCGCGTTCCGGTGGGCCGGGCGCGTGCATGAAGTACTGGTCGCTCAGGAGACGCGCACACTGGTGCAGAGCGCGGATGTCGTTGTGGAGCACCATCCGCCGGGCGGCCCGGCCCCGGAGAAGCAGGGGCGCAACCTCCGCATCCTCGAAGCGGAGTATGCGGAAAGCGAGGGGTTCCCCGAAACGCGCCTGCTGTTTTATCTCGGGCGCGAATATGCGGACGCGGGCGACTACCCCCACGCAATCGAGATTCTCGAACAGTACCTCCGCCTTGCGACCTGGGACGACGAACGGTATCTCGCCCAAATCCGTGTGGCGGATCTGCTGCGGGCGCGCGCCGACTACGCACTCGCCCTGGATGCCGACCTCCGCGCGCTGAAAATTTGCCCGCGCTGGCCGGATGCCTACTTCGGCCTGGCCGAGACGTATTACTTCATGGAAGACTGGCCGAAGGTCGTCCACTGGACCGAGATCGGGCGCACGATGCCCCTCCCGGACACGATGCTCTTCACCAACCCGCTGGCCTACCGCTACAACTGGATCATCTACTACACCAACGCGCTCCATCGCGTCGGGCAGACCGCATCTGCCCTCTCCTGGACGCGCCACGCGCTCGAAATCGCCCCGGACGACGCATGGCACCGCCATAACTTCGACTTCTTCACGCAGACGCTCCGCGCGCGCTGATTCCAATTCTCGGTATCCGTTGTGCAACGAAGGAGCGCGCGGATGGCACAGCTCTCGATCCTGATCTGCGGCACGACCGAGCGGATCGGCTACCTCGCCCGCCTGCTGACGCGGCTCGATCGGCAAGTTGCCCGCTTTGGTCGGGATATCGAGGTGCTAATCAGCGTCGATGGCGGCGAGAAATCCATCGGCGGAAAGCGCAACGAGTTGCTCGCGCAGGCGGGCGCTCCCTACCTCTGTTTCATCGACGACGATGACCTCGTCGCGCCCACCTACATCGAAGACATCCTCGCCGCCCTCGACCAAACGCCCGATGCCGACTGCGTCGCGCTCGAAGGCATCATCACCTTCGACGGCGCGCACCCGCAACGTTTCGTCAATTCGCTGGCGTACACAACGTGGCACGAAGCGGATGGCGTCTTTTATCGCTGTCCGAACCACCTGAACACCGTGAAGACGACCATCGCGCGGCAGGTGCCGTTCCAAGCCATTTCCTATGGCGAGGATCGCGATTGGTCGTTTCGCCTCCGGCCGCTCCTGCACATCGAGGCCCCAATCTTCCGCACGATGTATTACTACGAGCACCGGACGAAGCCGGCGGTGACGCGGCGATTCGTTCCCTGACCGGGGCCGCACACCGATCGCCATCCCCTACCGCCGCCGAACGCCCTGTGCTATCGTGCCGGCAACGCAGCATCTGGCAGTCAATATCATCGGGAGGAAGAGCCGTGGCGATGCGTATTGAAGAGCACGATTTACAGGCAGCGATCCCGGACCACACGGGCACGATGCATCTCGACGGTCTCGACGGGTCAGTGGAGGTCGTGCGCGATTCGTTCGGCATCCCGCACATCCGCGCCGGGTCGGTGCATGACGCGTTTTTCGCGCAGGGGTATGTCCACGCGCAAGACCGGCTCTGGCAGATGGAGTATGACCGCCGCCGCGCGCTCGGTCGGTGGGCGGAGATCGCCGGGCCGACCGGGCGGGAGCACGACATCCTGATGCGCCGCCTGCGCATCGGCGCGAGCGCGCAAACCGACTACGCCGCCTTCGACGCTGACACGAAGGCGATGTTCGATGCCTACGCCGAGGGCATCAACGCGTTCATTCAAACAACGTCCGTGCTGCCGATCGAGTACCACCTGACCGAAACGGCGCCCGAACTCTGGGCGCCGTGGCATGCCGCCGCCGTCTATAAGGTGCGGCACATCCTGATGGGCGTCTGGGGGCAGAAACTCTGGCGGGTGCGCCAACTGCGTGCCGGGGGGCCGGAGTTGCTACTGAAATTGCGGGCTGGCGCCTCCGTCCCCGGCCCGCTGATCATGCCGCCCGGCATGAAGTACACGAATGTCCCCGATGGCGCTGAAGAACTGCGCGCCGCCGCCGATGCGATGGCCGGCGCGTGGGACACGGGCACCGGCAGCAACAGTTGGGCGCTGCACGGCTCGCGCACCGCCTCCGGCAAGCCCCTCCTATGCGGCGACTCGCACCGCGCGCTCGATACGCCGAGCGTCTACTATCAGAATCACCTCGTCTGCCCCGCATTCGATGTGATCGGTTTCTCCTTCGGCGGCGTGCCCGCCTTCGCACACTTCGGGCACAACGCCGATGTCGCGTGGTGCATTACCCATGCCTCCGCCGATTATCAGGACCTCTACGTCGAGCGGTTCGCGGCGGGCGATCCGACGCGCTACGAGTACAAGGGCGCGTGGCTACAAGCCGAGCGATACCGCGAAACCGTGCAGGTGCGCGGCGGCGCGCCGGTCGAGATAGACGTGACGGTCACGCGGCACGGCCCCATCGCCGTCGGCGACCCGGCGGAGGGGTACGCGCTGGCGATGCGCTACAGCGCGACGACCGGGCCAAATGCCGGGTTTAGCACCTTTCTGCCAATGCTCTCCGCGAAAAGCGTCGAAGACCTCGACACCAAGATGCGCGACTGGGTGGACCCGTGCAACAATCTGCTGATGGCCGACCGCCACGGCAGCATCGCCTACCTGGCACGCGGCGAGATTCCGATCCGCAGCGACGCCAACTTCTGGCTGCCCGTGCCGGGATGGACGGGCGAGCACGAATGGGAGGGGCGTATCCCCCATGCCAATCTGCCGCGCATGACGAACCCACACGCGGGCTTCTTCGCCACGGCGAACAACCGGATCGTCGGCGACGACTACCCCTATCCAATCTGTCTCGACTTCGCGCCACCCTACCGCGCGCAGCGGATTACTGACCGCCTCACCGATATGACCGGCGCGACGCTCGAAATGATGACAACGATCCACGCCGAGAAGTTCTCTATCCCGAGCCGTGCCTTCGTCGCGATGCTCGACCGCGTCGAACCGCTCGACGAGTGTTCAACGGCGGCAAAAACGGCGCTTCAGGCATGGGACGGCGTGATGGGGCCGGAAAGCGTGCCCGCCGCCCTCTACGCCGTCTGGCGTGAGCAGACGACAGCGCATATCATGGAGGGCGCGCCGCTCGCGGCCCTCGTGCAGACACCAGTCGTCTCGCCCATCGCGCAGGCGCTCCCGCTCGCCGCGCGTCTCCGCAACACGCTCCTTGCCCTGATGGAGGCGAATGACACGACACTCCTGCCTGAGGGCGAGACATGGGCGACCGTGCTTGCGACGGCATTGCAGCGCGCGACCGCCTGGCTTGCCGAACGTTGCGGCCCCGACATGGCAGGGTGGCAATGGAGCAAAATCCACCGGACGAACCCGCAGCACACGCTTTCCGCGACCTTCCCCGAACTCGCGGGTGCGCTCAATCCGCCTGCGGTCGGCGTCGGTGGCGATGGCGACACGCCGCAGTGCGGTAGCTTCGGCGGCCTCGGCATGGGCGACTTCGCGATCACCGGCCTGTCCGTCAACCGCTACTGCTTCGACTGCGCGGACTGGGACAAGAGCGGCTGGGTCGTGCCGCTCGGCGCGAATGGTCATCCCGGTAGTCCGCACTATGCCGACCAACGCATCGCCTGGAGCGAGCAGCGCCTCCTGCCGATGCACTACGCCTGGGAGAACGTCGTCGCCGACGCAGAGGCGACACAGCGACTCGAACCTGTCTGAACCTCCTCCCGTCTTCATGTCGCGCGTGGCGGAATAATCAAGGAGAAGCGTGCCGGGTGTACGTACGCCCGGCACGCTTCTTGCGTGACCCGTTCTGTGACAGTAATACTCGGAAAGTGGGATGGTGTAGCGGGAGGTTTTTGCATGGATGCGAGCACATTGAAGGGGCGGGCAGTCGTTTCTCTGATCGAAGGGACCAAATTGGGGAGCATCGAGCAGCCGCTCTTCGATCCCCACCTCCAGCACCTGCTCGCGTTCGAGATGCGCGGTGAGGACGGCACGTTCTTTATCCCGTTCGGCCAAGTGAAGAGCATCGGCGCGGATGCGGTCACGGTGGCGAGCCATCAGGTCGTCCAGTCCAGTATCGCTGGCACGCTCGTCGAACTCGACCAGGTGCTGAATCTGAAAGTGGTTGACAGGGCGGGCACATTCGTGGGTACCATTACGCATATAGATGTTGACCCCGCCGCCGGTATGGTGATGCGGATCGCGGCACACAAAGGTGGCCTTCTCGGCGTCGGCGGGACGACCACACCGATTGAGCCCACGATGGTCCTCACTGTCGGCCCCGAGTTGGTAACGCTCGCAACCGAAGTGGGAATGTCGCTCGTGTCGTAGGGCGGCAGGTGTCTTTCTCTCTACGGCTCCTCTTGTGGAGTCCACTGTACGTCGGAATCGAGTGGGTAGACCGGGCGGCTGAGACGCTGGTAGGGGAAGTCGTGGAGGTTCGGGCTGCTGATGCCGGGCGCTTCGACTTCGATCACTTTCGTCGCAATCGGCTCAAACGCGGCGCGGAAGTGCGCGGCGCTTTTAAGGACGAGGATACGCCGCTCGGTCGGCTCGATGCCGAAGGCGCGGAAGAAGTTGAGGTCGTGCGGGTGGCCGCGTAGTTCGGTCAACTGCAATTCGATGCCACCCGGCCCATCAATTTCCAGCACGACGGTCTTGTCCCGACTGGCGAAGGTGCCCGCGCCCATCGGCCCGGCAATCGGAAAGCGGCCCTCGTGGATCACGCGCACCATCCCCGTCACCTCGACCGGCTCGCCGTGCAACTGGTCGTGCTTGCCGCCGACGCTGAGTGTGACGGTGCTGCCGACGCCCGCCGCGATGCAGGCCGCGACCGCCTCCCGATCCATAATCTGCGCAACCGCTGCTGAACGCGCTTTCGCGGCGATTAGTCCCTTCAGCACCGCCGTCCCGTCGCCCGCCGTACCACTCGCGCCGGAATCGGAGATGTCCGCGAGCACATAGACGCTGCCCGGCACGCCCGCCATCGCCTCGGCAATCGCGGCGTCCACGGGCGTCGGATGGATCGTGAAGTCGGCCCGCAACTCCCAGCAGATGCTCGCCAGTTCGTTCGCGTAGCGTCGGGCGAGGGCGGCGTCGTTATTGGTCACCACAATCGTCGCGACGCCCGTGAATGGTACATCGGAGAAGGAGAACCCGCCGAGCACAGTCGCCGCGACAACACCCGGTTCGCCTTCGATCTCCCGCGCCCGATCAATCGCCTTTTTGAGCGGCGATTGCCATGTCGTTACCATGGACTGATTCGGCGCGATCAGCGGCAGTTTGACGTGCGCCATCGTCGGGATAATCTCGCCCTTGATCGTCGCGACGAGGATTTGCATCGCCCGCGCGCCCGTCTCCGGCGTGTCAATGTGCGGATACTCCTTGTAGCCGACAAATGCGGTCGCCTCCGCCATCATTTCCTCGGAGAGATTCGTGTGCAGATCGAGCGGCGCGACAATCGGCACCTCCGGCCCGACCAGTTCGCGCACTGCCGTGATCAGCGGCCCTTCGCCGTCGTCGTTGTGCTCCAATGCCATCGCACCGTGGATGCCGAGCAGCACACCATCTACCGGTAGCGCGGCGCGGATGCCCGCGAGGATTTCGTCGCGCATCGTCTCGAATGCCTCGCGCGAGACGCGCCCGCCCGGCACGGCGTGGCCGTACGTCGTCGGGATCAGGACGATACCCTGTCGCTTCGCCTCCGCGACGATGCCGCCGTAGATCGTCCCCGTCCCTTCCATCGCGATGATCTCCTCGCCACGCACGATGCCGCTCGACCCCTTCTGGAAATCGGTTAGCGTCGTTGACTCCCATTGAAAGGTGTTCGTCTCCTGCGCGATGCCCCCGGTGACAATGCGGATCGCCATGTGGCTTCCCCTTCCCCATGAATGTGACAGCAAATCGTCCGCCGCGTTGAAGCATGATAGTACACGATCACCGGGCGTGAGCATGGTAGCGTAGGCTTCTGCCTGCGTTCCCGTTCCCTCTACCATCCTGAGGGGCAGGCTGAAACTTACGCTACCATCAGCGCTCCCTTGCCATACGCACTTGCACAGCGTATTGTGTACACAACATTCGTATTCACCATTGGAGGCAAAAAATGAGTGTCAAACATGTCGGCGTCCGCGAACTGCGCGCCGATCTCGCGGAGAAGTTGAAGGGTAGCGAGCCAATCGTCATCGAGCGGCACGGTCAGGTGCTCGGCATCTATCTGCCTGTTCAGCCTATTGATCGCGAAAAACTCGAGGCCGCATACAATGAATTCCAAGCCGCTCTGGAGGAAGTCTTGCGCCAGACCGGGATGACCCGTGAGGAGCTTGCGAATGAACTCGACCTCACGCACAAATGAACCTCACAATTGACGCGAACATCCTCGTGAACGAACTCACCCGCGAGGGAGAACTCCGCCATTCGATACTCATGCATCCCACCCTCAGGCGGCTCTTCATCGCGGAACACACATGGGACGAGGCAATTCAGGTGATCGACAACCGGCTCCGCAGTTGGGTGCGGAGCGGGAGACTCGACGCGCCCGCAGCGGATCGTTTCAGGGCAGTTTCTCTCGACTATGCGGCATCTCGTTGCACGATGGTTGTCCATCGCCTGTATGCTCCATTGGAGCGAGAAGCCCGTACGCGCATTCCCGGCGATCCCGACGATTGGCATACCGTCGCGGTTGCGATGGCGACCAAGACCGCGATCTGGACGTTGGATCAGAAGCATTTCTTCGGCTGCGGCATGGCGGTCTGGAAGACGAGCGTCCTGCGCGCGATGCTCACTGCCGAGGAGCAGCAATAAGGCAATCCCTGCGATCGGTCGCGACGAGTCAATCCATCTCCTACTGTTCGCCGTACGTATTCAAGCATGATTGTCAGAAGACACCCGCTCATCTTAACGTCCGTCAGTTAGAGCGTGGACTGGATGCACGGCGTCGCTTTCGTTGGTATGCAATAAACATGACGACGAGCAGTAACACGAAGAAAGCGAAGAAGATCACACGCCAAATGAGGCCGCTGTCCGGATTGATCACTTCGAGAGCCGCAAACGACAAGAGACCGATACTTCCCAGAGTGTTCATTTGGCGTGCTCGTTTTCCGTCACCGTGAGAGGATGCCAAGACCTGCAATACCAAAGCGGCGACTAGCACGACCAGCACGACAGCCATTACGACCAGAAAAAGACTTTCCACCGTTCACCTTCCTCCTGTGATCTGCTCGTCAATCACAGTCTATGGCGTCGGCACTACCGGCAAGATAAGCCGGGACGGATGCTCCGACGAGTGGAATACCGTCTGCAACGCGCTGAACATCTCGGCGGAGTGGCCAGGGAGTTCGCCGGTGTTCGGGTTGCGGTCGAAGCGGGGAAAGTTGCTGCTGGAGATTTCCAAACGGATCGCGTGGCCGGTCAGGAAGGTGTTGCTCGTGGACCACAGGTCTATTTCGTACTCGATCACGTCGCCGGGGGTAATCGGCGTGCCCTCGCGCATCGAAGTGCGATAGCGGGCGCGCAGAATGCCGTCGGTCAGGTTGCGGGCGTAGCCGCAGGGCGACACATCCACGAGTTTTGCCGTCCAGTCGGTATCCGGCGCGCTGGAACTGGCGCAGAGGATCAGTTTGATTGGCCCGGTCACTTCGACGGGTTGTTCAAGCGGCGGTGTGGTGTAAACCAGCACGTCCTCGCGCGTCTCGACGGAACGCTGATCGTACGCGCCGCCCAGATTGAAGACGGCGTTACAGCAGAGGCCGCCGCCCATCGTTGGGACGGGATTGCGCGGGTTGTAGGCGTAGGAATCCGGCGGCTCAGAGGCCGCAGGCGATTCGCGACTGAGCGCGCCATCGCCGTAGAGCGAGTTCGCCTTGCCGCCACTGTGCAGAAACCACTCCTGCCACTCGGTGCGGGCGAGCGGCCATTCGTTTTCGCTCCGCCACTGGTTCGTGCCCATCACGAAAAGGCGGACGGGCGACTCCGCATCCATGCCGTTCTCGATGTCCCGCAGCCAGCGGTCGTACCAGCGCAGATGGATGCCGTCCACGTCAATCACTGCGCCCGTCGAGCGCATGCCGAAATCGTACGCACCGATCGGATTGCCGCGCGCCATGCCGCCGTGGTTCCACGGGCCGAGGAGAAGGCCCTGCCGGTTGCGTACCGCCGCCGGGGCCTGCGCGCGCATGCCGGTGAAGTTGTCTACCGTTCCCTTCAGAAAAATGTCGTACCAGCCACCGATGTTCAGCGCGGAGACATGCAGCGCATCGTGCCGCGTCGAAACATCGAGGTTCGCCCAGAAATCGTCGTAGGTCGGGTGGCTCATCCAGTCGTCGTAGTACGGCGCAAATTCGTGGAGGATTTCATGCCCGCCGAGCGGCAGGCGCGCGAACTCCTCCGGCAGGTTGTCCGCACCGTCGAGTAGCGCGTGGAAGATTGCATCGGCGGCGGGGTCTTCCTTCCGCTTGCGGAGGACGGTGTTGATCGCCAGCACCGACATCGTCCACGACAGATTAAAGCCAAGTTGGAACGCGCCGCCCTGATAGGCCCACCCGGCGTGGTAGTCGGCGGCGGTGATATTGGGCACGATTGTTTTCAGGGCGGGGTGGCCGCCAATCGCCGCCTGCCACTGCGTCATCCCGACGTACGAGCCGCCGAACATGCCGATTTCCCCGTCGCACCATGGCTGCGCCACGAGCCATTCCAGCGTATCGTAGCCGTCTTGCCGCTCATTGACGAACGGGAAAAACGACCCCTCCGACTCAAACCGCCCGCGCACATCCTGCACGACGACCGCATAGCCCCGCCCCGCCGCTCGCAAAATGAACGGTGCGGAAGCGCCGGTGTTCTGCTTGTCGTACGGTGTGCGCGTGAGGAGCGTCGGATACGGCCCCGGCCCGGTCGGTCGGTAGACATCAGCAAACAGCACGACGCCGTCCCGCATCGGCGCCGGCACATTGCGATCAATGGACAAACTGAGACGTTCCGGCATTGCTTTCCCCTTCCCGATTTCGTCACTCGCGTTGTCTGCATCGTAGCACGGCCACGAACGCCGGGGGTTAAGTTCCCCTCATCCAGCAGGCAAGAAACGCTTGCACATCGTCACGCCAAGTCGCGACACCAGTCGTGAACAAAGAGTGGCCCGCGCCGGGGCCGTCGCCATGTGGCGGATAGACGCGGGTTTCGTGCGGCGTACCGAGGCGCGCCAACTCCGCGCCGAGTGTGTAGGTTGGCGCAAGGCTGTAGTCGTTCGCTGCCTGGATGAGCATGAGCGGCGTTTCCGTTCGGCGGACGGCATCGAGCAACGCGTCTTGCAGCACGGGCGCGCGTTCCCATGTCATCGCAGCCGCAGCGAAGTTGACGGCGGCGCGAAAACGATCGGTCCGCCCGATTGCCAGTAGCGTCATGATGCCGCCGAACGAGGTGCCGGTGACGCCGATGCGCGCGCTATCTATGTGCGGCTGTGCGGCGAGCCAGTCGCGCCCTGCCAGAACATCGTCGTTTTCTTCGCCGAGCGCCTGCACGAGTTCCGCGCCCCACGCGTCGCTCCCTTCCGCTGCCGAGATGTGTGCCCGCCAGTTCGGGCCGGGGTTACTGTGGTAGCCGCGCCGGACAGGGACAAACGCCGCGTACCCCATCGCAGTGAACGCTTCCCCGACGCCACGCATGTTGGGTCGCAATCCTGCGCTTCCGTGGTTGACGATCATCGCCGGGAATGGCCCCTCCCCCTGCGGCATGAACAGATACCCCGCCAACTCGCGCCCCGCACTCGGATACGTCACCGCCCACGCCGCCAACACTCCCAAGTCCGCTTCCGTCATGCCTTACCTCCGAGAATGAAACCGCTTGAACCGCAAAGGACGCAAAGAAGAAAAGATATGAAGGAGCCGACATAGCGCTATTCGCTGAGCGATTGTCATCTGCGCCTCTTTTTTCTTCTTTCTTTACGCCCTTTGCGTCCTTTGCGCCTTTGCGGTTCAAGCGGTTTCCGACTTCACGCCGAGAGGAGGGTACGGCTGCGGGCGAGGACGGCAGTCATGAGGGCGAGGGCGAGCAGGGACATGCCGGTGATCGTCCAGGCTGGGCCGATGATCGCACTGAGGACGCCGGTGAGGAGGATGCCGAACGGGCCGACGCCGATCGCCATCGCGAGCATGCCCATCGCCCGCGCCCGCATGTGGACCTCGACATTGTTGAGGATCAGCACGGGCTGCATCGCGCCGAATGCCCCGGAGCAGAGACCGAGCGTCACCTGCGTGCCCCATGAGAGCGCGAAAATCCGCGACATCGCCAGCACGATCACGAACACGCTGACGCAAAATGCGCCCGCGAGAAAAAGGACGCCATGACGCGACCCCTTCGCGCGGCGGATCAACACCGCGCCGACGATGATCGCGCCGATGCCATCCGCGCCCGCGAGGATGCCCAGTTGCTTCGGGCCGACCGCGAGCACATCGCGCGCGATCACCGGGAGCATCTGCTGGTATGGAAAGACGAGCAGGTTCATCACGACCGTAATCAGCAGCACGCCGAGGACGATAGGCGTTTGCATCGCGGTAGAAAAGCCACCTTTGACAAGTTGCGCCAGCCGGACGCCGCGCGGCGATGGTCGCTCCTGCGTCGCGCCGAGAAAATGGCGGAGGCGGAGGATAGCGAACAAGTTCAGCCCGTAGATCGCCGTTAACCACCAGTAGCAGAGTGTCGCGCCGCCGACCGCGAGGAAGACGCCACTGAGGAGCGTCGCGAGGATTTTGTTCCCCTGCATGGACATGGATTCGAGCGAGAGCGCGTTGACGATCCGGTCGCGCGCGTGCAACTCCGAAATCAGCGCGCGGCGCGTCGAAAAATCGGTCGCCCACGCGCAACCGAGCAAACCGGTAATCAGGTAGATGTGCCAAATCTGCACCGCGCCGGTAGTGAACAGCACCGCGAGCGTCATCGCCGCCAACATGCCGAGTACCTGCACGGCGAGCAACACATCGGTGCGCCGAAAGCGATCCGCCGCCGCGCCGAGGATCAGGCCGAAGACGAACATCGGGATCGTCCGGCAAAAGCCGACCAGCCCGATCGAAACCGGCGACCCGGTCTTGACGAGCACGACCCACCCCGCCGTGATGATCTCGAAGTGGTACGCGTGGTAGTACAGCAGGCTGGAACGCCAGACTCGCTGATAGGCAGGCACCGATAGCACCGTCGGCACGAGATCGTGCAGCGTTTTCGTCGCCCGAATCGTCAGTGCAACACGTCGCATCGCCTCGTCTTCACCCCTCATCACTACTACGCGAACGTCGGAGTAGTATCGCACGATAATCGTACGATAACGGTAGCGCAGGCTTTCCAGCCTGCGCTACCACATCACTCGGGCACTTCCTGGCCGATCACCATGACGACATCGCCCTGATTCGTCTGGGCGCGGAAGCGGCGGACGAGGACGTAGCCGTCCTGATCGGCGCAGATGTCCAGCCCCGGTTCGTCGAAGCGGTCGAAATCGTGCAGGCGTGCGACAGGCGTCCCGGCACGCACAAAGGAGCCGAGCGGCACGAGCGGCTCGCTGATGCCGCTCATCGGCGCGGTGACGTAGCGGTCAATGTCGGTCTGCGCGACGACGCGCTGCCTATCCACCCAGGCGGGGACGATCTTCTCGATGGGACTTGCGAGCAACCTGTTGTGGCGCATGACATTGAGCGTGCCGTGGTGCGCCCAGCGTACGCCGTCGAGGTCGGTGGAGGCGCCGAAGCCGAACTCGCCGCCAATCGTGATCTTGCCCATCTTTTCCGCCTCCTCGGTGAGCAGGGCGGTACCCATCCCGCTCGTATAGACCATCACGAAGGGCATACCGAAGAGCAGTGCCGTCGTGCGGTACTCCGCGAACAGCGCCGGGTCCGCGATATGGTGGAACGATGAGGAGCGCACAATCTCGAACGTGCCCCCCGCCGCGTGGATGTCAATGACGACATCCGCGCGGGCGAGCACCTCGGTCGTGACGAAATGGGCAATCCGCTCGGTGATCGAGCCGTTCACGTCGCCGGGGAAGACGCGATTCATGTTCTTGCCGTCCTGCGACGAGTGGCGCTGCGCCGCCTGGAACGCGGGCACATTCAAGACCGGGATGACGATCAAGCGCCCTTCGACGACCGTGGCGGGATCGAGCGTGCCGAGCAGGTTTTTGAGGCCCACCGGCCCCTCGTATTCGTCGCCGTGCGTGCCGCCAATCGCGACAATCGTTTTGCCCGGTCGCGACCCGCAGATGACGCAAAGCGGCACGCGCACCCGCCCCCACGCGCCGTCCATCGTGAACGGGACGTGGTAGAGCCGCCGTCCGGGGCTGTCCCAGTCAATCGCCTCGATGGGTGTGATATTCAAGATCATTGGCTCCTCCGACCTAACCCCCTTCCCGCGAGGAAGGGGGCACAATCTACATCTTAACGGCGAAGCGTTCGACAACCGATTCATCGAGTTCGACGCCGAGGCCGGGTGCGGTGGGGACGGCGGCGTAACCGTCCACGACCTTGATTGCATCACGCGTCAGGTGCTGGCGGAGCGGCGAATCCTCGACACAGTATTCGAGGAAGTGCGCTTCCGGCACGGTCGCGAGCAGCGCGAGCGAGGCGGCAATGTTGATATCTGTCGTGAACGAATGGTTGACGACCTCGCGGCCCCGGTCGAAGGCGGCGAAGGCGATCTTCTTCGCCTCGGTCAGCCCGCCGACGCGCGTCACGTCAATCTGCACGACATCAATCTTGCCGCGCTCGATCAGGTCGAGATACGAATGGCGGTTGCTCTCCGCCTCGCCCGCCGCGATCCGCAGCGGGCTGGCCGTCGCCAGTTGCGCGTAGCCCTCGATATTGTCCGGGAACAATGCTTCCTCAAGCCAGTAGATGTTGTAGCGCGCGAAGCGGTGCGCCATCTGGATGGCGGTCTTCGTGCTGTACGCATGGCCCGCGTCAATCAGCACGTCCACCTTCGGGCCGACCGCCTCGCGGATCGCCGCGACGAGCGCCTCGTCGTAGTCGAGGTCCTGCCCAAGCGGATCCCAGCCGAACTTGACGGCCGTAAAGCCCTGCTCCACACACCACTTCGCCCGGTCCGCCGTCGCCTGGAGCGAATCGCCGAACAGCGTGCTCGCATACGCCCGCAGTTTCGTGCGGAAGCCGCCGCCGAGCAGTTGGTAGACGGGCATTTTGAGCGCCTTGCCCATAATGTCCCACAGCGCGAGGTCAATGCCGCTCATCGCATGGATCACCGCGCCGCGTCGCCCGTGGTAGCGCGACCCCATGTACATCTTCTGCCAGATTTTCTCGTACTCGAACGGGTTTTCGCCGACGACCAGTTCGCGCAGCCCGGACGAGATCGCGTGCGACTGCGGCGCCTCAATCGCCGTCTTCGCCACCGGCGGCGACGAGTCCACCTCCCCGACGCCGGTAATTCCCGCGTCCGTCTCCACTTTGACGAGGATCGCGTCCTGCGTCCCGTCCGCCCGCGCGCTGATCTGCGGCAAACTGACATACACCACGCGCACATCCGTAATCTTCATCGGCATAGCCTCCAGATGGGGATCGAGACAGGGAGGAGTCCTCCTAGTTTCCTCAGAAGTCGAACGGGAGGGCGAAGGACGGGGCGGTGGCGTGATGGTCACGACGGGGCATTGGCGGGCGTGCTTTGAACCAGCGGACGAGTTCGACCAACTGCTCAGTCGCGTGCGCGAAGACGCGACGGCCTTTTTCTTCCGTCGCCTTCTCCGGCTCGCCGAACGCGCCGGTTTCCGCGTACTGGGACGTCCAGCCGACGATTTCGGCCATGCCGCCGCCCATCGTTAGGTCCACCCACTGCCACTTCGCGCCGTCCTGCACGTCCGTCATGTAGGAGGGGAGCGCGCCCTTGATGCGATCCATGCGGACGCCATCAGGGTTCAGACGCATGTACATCGAGGTTTCCAGCTCGCAGGCGTGCGCGCATCCGCCGGGCATGACGGAGGTATGGATTTCCGTGTTCCACTTCTCCGCGATCAGTTGCCACCACGAGAGCATGCAGCAGGTCGCGTCGGTTTGGAGGTTCGTCTGCCGCGCGGCCTGCTCGACGAGATGATGATTCGAGCCATGCCCATTGATGAGGATGATGTGCTTGAAGCCGTGGTACGCAACGGAGCGCGTAATGTCCATCAGGAAGCGGATGAACGTCGTTGGCTCGATGTTGATTGTGCCGGGGAAGTCCATCACATGATGGCAGTAGCCATAGTTTACCGGTGGCATGACGAGGATGTCTTCGGGCGCAAGGCGGCCCGCACCGAGGCAGACGGACGAGGCGAGCCGGACATCCACATCGAGCGGTAGGTGCCACCCGTGCTGCTCCACCGACCCGATTGGCAGCACGACGACCTTCGCCTGCCGCACCGCCTCGTTGATTTCGGGCCACGTTAGCAGTTCGTAGCGATATTCCCGGCATACGGCGTCGGTGTCCACAGCGGGCGCTTGCATCGGCGTTTCCTTTCTCACCGTGGCGGCGGGCTTCAGCCTGCCGAACCTCACTGCGGCAGGCTGAAGCCCACCGCCACCAAGATTTAATCTGCGAGGACAGCCGCGACGCCCCTGATCGCGGCCGCGATCGTCGTTTCGAGGCAACCGGGCAAATACGGGGATTGGACCTCCTGATACCGGCCAGAACCGTACGTGTTGCGCGGGCAGAGGTAGCCGAGTGATCCGTTCGTCACGCCGAGCACGAAGATCGGCGTTTCGGGAAACGTACGGCGCAGTGTTTGTTGCAGAACGGCGTACGGCTCGTCCGGGATCGTGACGAGGACGGCGTCGCCGAGCCGCCAGAACCAGAGATGCAACACCTGCATATCCGTCTCGCCGAGCGCGCGCCGGAGATTGAGGCGTCGGTGCAATTTCTCCCACTCGGGGCGTTCGGTCGCCACCGCCAGATTCGCTTCCAATTCAGCGGTGGAGGGGAGTGGCTTGATCGGGATCGCGACGCTCGCGACGCGGACACTCAGCCGGCCCGCCGCATTCAGGTTGTCCGCGCTGCTCGGCCGGTATGCCCAGGTACCGATGTCCGCGCCGGAGGTGACGATGCCGGTATAGGTAAAGGTCGTCGCGGGTGGCGGGATCGCCTCGATGGCGCTCGCGGCGGCGTAGCCAAGTTGCCGCCCATTGCGGTCGGCAACCGCCGTGTCGCCCACGAATCCGACACGCGGACCGAGGTCGCCGGACGCGCCCTGCATGAAGAGAGCGGGGGCGCCGAAGGCTTGCTCCAACACTTCCCGCGCCGCGCCGATGTAATCTGGCGAGAGCAGGTGATTATCCCATGCGAGCGTCGTCGGGTGGCACGCGTAGTTGAGAAGCGTCGCCCGCACCGCCCCGTCATCGCCGGTGACGCGCGCGACGAGCACGGTATCATCCGCCTCGCCATCGGGATTGTAGCCGCACGCCCAACGTGCCGCCTCGCTGTCCCAGTAATCGCGGTTCGCGGCGAGGTTGCACCGCCCCTGCCCGTAGGTGATCCAGGCGGGCGCAAGCCCGTCGCGCGCTTCGCGCACGGCGGCGGTGATCTCGTCGGCGAGGCGGGCGCGATAGGCGGCGCCGCGATCGCCGCCCGGCTTGTCGGCGATCTGCGACCCGGCATTGGCCGTGGAGTGCTGATGGCCGAGGGTGAGGACCAGAGTCTCCTCCGTCGCGCCCGTGCGCTCCTGCACCGTCTGCCGCAGCTCCCGCTCATCGTCCGGGTTCATGAAGACGCAGTAATCGAGCGCGACGAGCGTCAGTTCCGGCCCGGCCCCGTCAATCGGCGCGATCACCGCTACCGTCGCCGTGCTTGGGCGATGCACGCCGTCGGCGACATCGTGTTTTGCCGCGCCCCACCAGCGCATATAAATGCCGACCGGCCCGGTGACATCGCGCACCGCGACCCCGAACCGGCAACGCGTATTCTTCGACGGTATCGCTCGTGTCATAGATATATCCCCTCCCCTTCTCTGTTAGCGTAAGCTTCAGCCCGCGCCCCGACCCTTGAAGCAACCCTTGGAGGGATGGGACGCAGGCTGAAGCCTACACTACCATCACGTCGTTCAGTCTTTCCCTCTTTGCGTCTCTGCGGTTCGCCCCGGTTTCCTCCGCTCCGCCCACATCACCAATCCGCCACGGATGCGTCGTCATGGAAGTAGCGCATCAGGACTTCCTGCTCAAAGGGGTGCTTCGCCGCCTCGGCCTCATTGACTTCGACACCGAGGCCGGGCGCGTCGGTGAGGGTGGCGAAGCCGTCTTTGACGACGAGCGGGGAGGAAACGACGTGCTCGCGCCACGGCACATCGGCGCGAATCGCCTCCTGGATGAGGAAATTGGGCGTCGCGAGGCCGAAATGGATCGCCGCGACGGTCGCGATTGGGCCGAGCGGGTTATGCGGGGCGAGCGAGATGTAGTAGGTTTCCGCCATCGCCGCGATTTTCCGTGCCTCCCAGAGGCCGCCGCAGTGGCAGAGATCGGTCTGAATAATCGCCACCGCACGCTTTTCGAGCAGTTCGCGGAACTGGTAGCGCGTCACCAATCGCTCGCCCGACGCAATGGGGATAGAAAGCGAACGCGAAACGTGGGCCAGACCGTCCACGCTGTCCGGCAGGCAGGGTTCTTCGATGAAATACGGGCGATACGGCGCGAGCGCTTCGCCGTAGAGTACCGCCATCTCCGGCAGCGTGCGACCGTGGAAGTCCACCATGATGTCAATCTCGTCCCCGACCGCCGTGCGAATCGCCTCCATCAGGCGGGCGGAGCGTGCGATGGCGGCGTGCCCCTCCAATGGCCCGCTGCGCGGCACGACGAGCGCCTTGAGCGCGGTGTAGCCGGCCGCGACGGATTCCCGCGCCCGCTCCGCCATCTGCTCCTCGGTGTCCTGCAAGTACAGGCTCTGCATCTCGCCGCCGCCGAGATGGTCGTACATGCGAATTTTATCCCGCACCGCGCCGCCGAGTAATTGGTAGACGGGCAGGCCGACCGACTTGCCGAAAATGTCCCAGCACGCCTGCTCGATGCCGCTGATCGCGGACATGCCGACAACTCCGGCGCGAAAGAACGGCTGCCGGAACATCATCTGATAGAGATGCTCGATCCGGCGCGGGTCCTCGCCGATGATGAATGGCACGAGGTCCTCGATGCTGCCGACGACACCGCGCGTCTTCCATTCGAGCGACGCCTCGCCCCAACCGGTAATCCCCTCGTCCGTCTCAACCTTGACGAAAATCCAGTTGCGCATCTGTGCGTTGACGATCACCGGACGAATCGCGGTTATCTTCATTGGGAAACCTCACCCCCAGCCCCCGCTCCATTGCTTGTTAGCAATGGAGCGGGGGAGCAATAGATAGATCAGTCTTGGCTGAAGCGAGACTACTACTTTCCGTTCTTACGTTCTCTTCCCTCTCGGCGTTTCAACGTTCGATTAGCCATTCTCGCGCAGGCGGGGATCGAGGATGTCGCGCAGGCCGTCGCCGAGGAAGTTGAAGCCGAGCACGACAATCATGATCGCCAGGCCCGGGAAGATCGCCATCCACGGCGAGATCTCCATGTACGTCCGCGCGATGCTCAACATCCCGCCCCACGACGGCTCCGGTGGCTGCGCCCCGAGGCCGAGGAACGACAACGCCGCCTCGCTGAGGATCGCCGAGGAAAGGTAGATCGAGGTCAGGACCAGCAGCGGCGCGAGAATGTTCGGCAGCACGTAGCGCCGGATCAGCCACGACGAGCGCGCGCCCATCACCCGCCCCGCCTCCAGGTACGGCTCGCCGACGACCGACAGCACCGAGCCGCGGATGACGCGGGCGAAGGCGGGGGCGTAGGCGACGCCGATGGCGATCATCGCGTTGCGGCGGCTCGGGCCGAGCAATCCCGCGATGACGATGGCGAGGATCAGCACCGGGAAGGCGAACATGATGTCCACGAAGCGCATGATGACCGTGTCGGTCTTGCCGCCGTAGTAGCCGGTGACGACACCGAGCAGCGTGCCGATGACAAGGGCGATCAGCACGGCAATGATGCCGACCTGCAACGAGACCCGCGCGCCGTAGATGATCCGCGAGAGCGTGTCCCGCCCCAGTTCGTCCGTCCCCATCAGGTGCGCGTGGCTTGGGGCCAGGAGGCGTTTCGCCTTTTGCTCCGAGGGCGAGTAGGGCGCGATCAGCGGGGCGAACAGGGCGACGGCCACCGTGCAGACGATGACGACCGCGCCGATCATGCCGATCGGGTTGCGCCACTTCGGCGGGATGCTGAACCGGCGTGCGGGCTGGATTGCGGTCGGCGCGGCGGCGGGGGCGGCGAGGGTGCTCATCCTTGCCGGATCCGCGGATCGAGATAGGCATACAGCAAATCCACCGTCAGGTTAATCAGGACGAAGACGGTGGCGAGAAAGAGCGCGGCGACCTGCACGAGCGGATAGTCGCGGTTGAAGATCGCCTGGAGGAGCGTGTTGCCGAGGCCGTTGAGGCCGAACACCACCTCCATGATCGCCGAGCCGCCGAGCAGCGCGCCCAACTGGAAGCCGATCACCGTGATGACGGGGATCAGGGCGTTGCGCAGCGCGTGGCGGTAAACGACGATGCGATCGCGCAATCCCTTGGCGCGGGCGGTGCGGATGTAGTCCTGGTTCAATACCTCGAGCATCGTCGTGCGCGTCATCCGCATGACGATCGCCATCAGGCCGACGGCGATGGCGCACGCGGGCAGGATCATCTGCTTGAGGTTGCCGAACGGGTCGTGCAGGGGATTGATGTAGTTGATCTCCGGGATCCAGTGGAACTTCGTCGAGGTGAGCAGAAGGGCGAGCGTGGCGATCCAGAAGTTCGGCAGCGACAGGCCGACCAGCCCGGCGACGCGCGCCCCGAAGTCCAGCCCCGTGTCGCGCCGCACCGCCGAGATGACGCCGAGCGGCACGGCGACGAGCGTGCCGATGACGACGGCCAGCGCCGCCAGTTCGAGCGTCACCGGCATCGCGTGCAGGAGCAGCGTGCGCACCGGCTGGCCGCTGCGCAGCGATGTGCCGAGGTCGCCGCGCAGCAGGTGGCCCACCCACCGCACATACTGCACCGGCAGGGGATCGGACAGGCCGAGCGACTTACGCACCGCCGCCTTGGAGGCGCTATCCGCCTGCTGGTCGCCGCCGAGCATGATGTCCACGACATCGCCGGGCAGGAGGCGCAGCATCAGGAAGATCAGCAGGCTCATGCCGACGAGCGTCGGGATGAGGAGCAGGAAACGGCGCAGGAGATACTTCCCCACCCGGCATTACCCCTCGACCCACGCCTCGCGCAGGCCGCTATTGAAGTCCGTGAACGACACGTACATGTTCTTCACCCGGTTGCGTACGAACTGGATCTTCTTGTCCTGCACTGTGTACAGATGCGGCACTTCAGTGAGGACGATCTCCTGGATGCGCCGGTACATCGGCACGCGCTTTGCCTGATCGGTCGTCGCGAGGCCCGTTGTATAGAGTTGGTCAAGTTCCGGGCTGTCCCAACCGCCCTCGAACCAGACCTTGTTGTTGACGGTTCCCTTGAAAAAGTCGTTGACGAAGCCGCTCACATCGCCGCGCATCCCGCGTCCGGTGGACTGCCATTCGAAGGTGCCGTCGCCGTTGTTCTTAGCGAAGGTGCCGATTTCGAGCGGTTGCACCGTCACATCAATGCCGATCGGCTTCAGTTGCTCGCGGACAATCTCGGCGATCTGCGTGTAGTAGCGCGGCGCGGAGATCGCCTGGAGCGTTACCGGAAACCCTTGCGCAAACCCGGCGTCCGCCATCAACTTCTTCGCGCCCGCCACGTCTTGTTTGAAGTATTTACTCTTCAGATCGGTCGCCGAAATGAACCAATCGCCGTAGCCGGGCGGGACGGGGCCGGAGAGTTCGGCGTTGCCGCCGAAGACATTGTCAATGATCGTCTGACGATCCACCGACATGTTGATCGCCTGACGGACCCGGACATCGTTCCACGGCTTCTTTTCCGGCTTGATCGTGAACTGGATCACCTTGGGCGACGAGACGAGGCCAGTCAGTTGCGTCAGCGATTTGTCGTTCTTCGCGGTCTGCGCGGTGTCCGGCGAGAAGGTGCCGCCATCAATCGCGCCGGAGCGGAGCGCGGCGAGACGCGACTGCTCGTCCGGCAAGACCTTCAGCGTGATGTCATCGAGATAGGGCAAGCCCGGTCGCCAGAAATCGGGGTTGCGCGTCAGGACGACGCGGTCGTTCGGCACGAACTCGACCAGTTTGTACGGCCCGGTGCCGATTGCCTGGCTGCTGACGTTCAGTTTCTCGAATGCGCCTTTCGCGACAATCGGCGAGTAGCGCGACCACGCGAGGACGCCCGGCACGGTCGGATCGGGGTTTGGCAAGGTCAACTTCGCGGTGTACTTGTCCACCACTTCGATGCCGTTGTACGGGAACCACGCCCACTTGTTACCGGGCGCGGGGGGCGCTTTCATCATGTCGAAGGAGTATTTCACATCCTCGGCGTCGAGTTCCTTGCCGTCGTGGAATTTCACGCCCTTACGCAGATGGAAGACGTACGTCTTGTCGTCCGGCTGTTCGTACGACTCGGCAAGGGCGGGAACGACCTTCAGGTCCTTGTCCCAGGCGAGGAGCGAATCGTAGATAAATTCCTTGCCCCACATATTGGATGTCGCGACGGCCCCGTAGGGGATCAGGTTGACGGGATCGGACTCCAGCGCCCAGACGAGTTTGCCCCCCTTCTTGCCGGGGAGCGCCGCAGCTGCGCTCGTCGTCGCGGGCGATGCGGCGGCTACGGGTGAGCCACTGCTCGCGGTCGTCGCGACAGGGGCGGCGCCGGTTGTCACAGCGGGCGCGGCGCTCGTTGCTACCGCTGCCGGGGATGCAGCGGTCGTCGGCTTGGTGGTAGCGGTGGGCGTATTCGTCGCCGTGCTCCCCCCACCGCACGCGGCGAGCAGGGCCGCACCCGCCGATGCAGATGCACCCATTAGCAACTGTCGGCGTGAAAGCAGCGTCTGCCGCGCATCGGTCGAACGTACCATGATCGCCACCTCCCTCATGCTCATCGGCCTCGAACCACACTATCGCCGCAGCCGGCATACGCTCATGCCGCCATCGCTTGAGTTAAATCGTGGAACCTTCTTCCATGATCGTAGCCGCTATCGCTTCATCCTGTCAAGGAACGGCGGCAACCGATTGGTCCGCCCCGGTTCGTGCAATCGCCCTACGCGAGACCGAGCAAGGAAAGACTGTCACGGTGAATGATCTCCTCGATCTTGTCTTCCGGCACGGGCGGCAGGGCCGTGCCACGGATGATGTTGTTCACATCGCGCAACTTTGCCATCGTCTCTTCCGGTGTGGAGGCGGGGTAATCCGAACCGAAGAGCAATTTGTCCAGTACACCCCACTCCGTCGCCGCCCGCATCGCGTTGTAGTGGCCCCACGCGCGCAGCACCGAACCGGAAACATCGGCCCAGACATTCGGGTGCTTGCGGACGACGGCGATGCAGTCGGTCTGCCACGGGTGGCCGATGTGCGCCATGATGACCGTCAGGTTTGGGAAGGCCATCGCGACGCGGTCCATGTGGCGCGGATGGGCGTAGTCTATGTCGGCAAAGCGCACTGGCGACGTGCCCGAATGGACGAGGATCGGCAGCCGGTGCGCCTGCGCGTACTCGTAGATACGGAACGCTTCGGGGCCGAGCGGATCGGTGTTTTGATAGTTCAGCCCGAGCTTGACGCCGCGCAGCCCCAAATCCTGCGTCCCGCGCTCGATCTCCTCGATGGCGCGCGGATCGTGCGGGTGCGCGGTGACGAAGCCGATGAATTTCTCCGGGTACGCATTGACGAACGCGGCCGTCTCGTCATTCACATCGGGGACAGGCGCGATGTATGGCTCGTCCATCTCATGGAGGCCGCGCGGGTCGGCGGCGATGTTGAAGACGATTGCGCGGTCCACCGGTCCAAGCGCGACGCGGAACTCATCCCACGTATAGGCCATCTGGATCGTCTTGCCGGTGCTCCACTTCGTGTTGACCTGCCCGACCGCTTCCATCGGGATCGCATCCTGATAGCGCGGCGTGTGTGTGTGGACATCAACAATCATCGCTGCTTCGCTCCCACCATACCGGTAGCGTAGGCTTCAGCCTGCACCCCATTTGAGGGGTGAACTTGCTCACAGGGAACACAGGCTGAAGCCTACGCTACCAACGAGTTACAGCACACCGTAGCGGTCGTACACATCGCGCAGCAGATCGCCGCGTTCGAGATCGGCTCGGGCGCGGTCCTCGCCGGCGACTTTCGCTTTCGCGCGTTCGATCGCTTCCCGCTCGACCGCCTGCGGGATAACGACGAGGCCATCGAGGTCGCCAAACACGATGTCGCCGGGATTGACGATCACGCCGCCGCACAGGATTGGCGTCCCGTGCGCGACGACGAGGCCGCGCCCGGCGGAGTCAATCGGCCGCAGGCCGGTGGCGAAGACCGGGAAATCCATCACCTCGATCCGGCGGGCGTCCCGTACGTGGCCGTCAATGATCGCGCCGCGTGCGCCGCGCGCCCGCGAAGTGGTCGAGAGCAACTCTCCCCAGAAACAGGTGCGCGTCGAGTGGTTCGTCGCTGCGACTAACACATCGTTCGGCCGCAGACTGTCAATCGCCGCGATCTCCGCGCTGTAGGCATCGGACGGCATCTCGTAGACATCCGTCGAAAGGACCGTATGCGCCCGACCGACGACGACAGCGGCCTTATAAATTGGGCGGATCGTCGCGTCCATCGCCTGTGCCCGGTAGCCGAGGCTGTCGAGCACGTCCGAAACGACGGAAACGTAGAGTTCACGCTGCATGAAGTCGAACAGTTCCTGGTCCGTATGCTGGTCGGCCATTGTTCCTCACCCCTTGCCCCTCTCCATCGCCCTGACACGACGACCCTCGTGAGGTCCGTTTGGCGATGGAGAGGGGAACGAATATCTCAGTCCTCGTTGCTCATTGCTCGTTGCTCATTGCTTTCCCGCACGCCGTAACCGAGCCGGTGCGAGACCGTGGAGGCGGCGGCGAGGACGGCAGGGGCGTAGTCGGTCGCGGCAAACTCGGTCGTCGTGCCGGAAACGCTCAGTGCGGCGACGGTCGCACCCATCGCGTCGCGGACTGGCGCGGCGACGCAGGTCAGGCCGAGGAAGGATTCCTCGTCGTCGGTCGCGTAGCCGCGCTCGCGGACGACAGCAAGCCGGTCGAGCAGCGCGCCCACGGTCGTAATTGTCTGCGACGTCCGGCTCGGCAGGCCGTGTTCCGCGACAATCGCCGCGATCATCTCAGGCGCAAGGTCGGCAATCAGGGCCTTGCCAAGCCCCGTGCAGTGGACGAGTTCGCGCGCCCCGAGTTGCCCCGCGAAATGGATCGGGCGTTGCGGCGGCACGACCGCGACATGGACGACCTGCCCCTCGTTGAGGATGCCGAGGTTCGCCGTCTGCGCACACTCCCGCGCGAGCGTTTCCAGCGCTGGGCGGGCAGCCTGCTCGATGGAGAAGGTCTGTCCATAGATACTGCCAAGTTCAAAGAGTCGCACGCCGAGGCGATACCGCTCGGAGGCGGCGCGCTCCACAAACCCGTGCTCCTCCAAAACGGTGAGCAGCCGGACGGCCGTCCCCTTCGCCAACCCGAGCCGTGTGCTGATCGCCGTTAGCGATTGCTCCGGATGTGTCAATGTGAAAGAGGTGAGGATCGCGAGGCCACGCGCCAATGCACGCACTTGATAGTCGCCACTCATCGCGCACGCCTTTCGGAAATTGCCCCATCATGAAACTGCTTTCCATCTTATGGGCTTTCGTGGCATTGTCAAGCCTCCGAGTCGTCCAAAACAGGGGTGGGACAAGCGAGCAAAAAGAAAGGGGCGGACCCGGAGGCCCGTCCCTTTCCATTGCCGCGACGAAGTTTTCGCCTAATCGTTCCCCTCGTGCTCGCCATTGTCGTTCCCGTCGTGGTGCTCCTTATCGTGGTTCTCGACGTAGGAAACGCACTGGCCTTGGTTCTTGAACGGCCCGCCAGGCGGGCTGAAGGTCTTGTAGCCGCCGTCCTTGCACTGATTCTTGTCGGTCGGCACGCTATACAGCTCGAAGTTGTAGGTCGTTCCATTGAAGTTAAACAGATCCGTCCGGACAACATACAACGGGTTATTGGACCCGATATTCACGCCGAACCCAGTCACGACAGCGTTTGGACATACCATCTCGATTGTGGCCAGCGTGTACGAGGCGGGACCACCAGGAGTACCAACGATTGTCCCATTAGAACATACAACCGTTCGCGTAGACCAGAATAGTCCTGCAGCGACATCCCACTTTTGCCACGTATTTGTCACTACTGGCCCCTGAGTCGGATTTTGGTACGGCTCAAAGACCAATGTCGTGAATCCAGATGTACCGTTCAGGAGGCTAGGTAGTTGATACGAGGGATCACCACCAGTAAAGGCCGCACTCACCTGCTTCGTGTAATAGCTCAACTGTGTAACCGAGCTAAGCGGCGTGTTCGCGGCATGGAGATATTGTGCCTTGGCCGTGGTTGTCGCATCTGTTGTCAGCTGAAGAGACCCCGTCCCACCCCCCGTGGGCGCATCCCCGTTGACAAACGTAACCGCTCCGCCGGGCCGCGTGTCTGCCGTGGACCATCCTTGCGTATTTGTCGGTGTGACAACCACCGTCGTGCCTGCCGCGCCGACCGTCCCGGCACTGCCGAAGACGAATGTCGCGACCAGCACGAGAACCGTGATGAGTCCGAACTGTCGTTTCATGGATTTCCCCTCCTCCGATAACGATTCCTACGTCGCGATGCGGCAATGCGCACCGCCATGCCGCCGCGTGCTGGCGTCACCATCATCCCTCCCCATTGGTGCGCCAGTACGACAGGAATCGCCGCACGCAGCCCCGTAGCGCAGCGATTCCTCCGTATTCGATTGAACGAGCGCAATAGAGTATTTGTGATGGCTCGAATGAACATATATTAAGTTATTTGATTGAGAGATATTACTAACCAACAGGCCAATGACCCCTGGCGGGTGTATGCCGCCTGGTGCAACGGGATCCGCCGCACGCTCCGCGATAATCTGCGCGTGTATCGCGGTGGTCATGCGGCACGAATATTCGGACATCCGGTCATGCATCCGCTCATTGACACTCGTTCGTGCGTTACCTATAGTGACGTGGAACCCTGTTTCGCGACTTTGCCAGGACAACCATTCTGCCCGATGCAGCCCATCACTGCGCCTGCCGACCGCCGATTGACGACGTGGGAAGGATTTCGCACCCGTGACTCATCTCCTGGCTGAACTGACGCGTGTCGAAGCGGGGCGACTCGTGCCCGACGCGACAGTGATCCTGCCCTCCGCCGCGATCGAGCAGCACGGGCCGCACCTGCCGATTGTCACGGATACATGCATCGTCGAGGCGGTCAGCCAGCGGATTGCGGCGGCAGCCGGCGTGCCGGTACTCGTCGCGCCGACGGTCTGCTACGGTGCGTCGCAGCACCATTTCCCCTTTCCCGGCGTGATGTCGCTCACGAGCGGCACCTTCAGCGCGACCCTGCGCGACTTATTGGACAGCCTCGCGCGGATGGGCGCGCGGCGCGTGTATTTGCTCAATGGGCATGGCGGCAACGACGAACTGATCCGCCTCGTCGCCCGCGAAGAAGGGCCAATCAGGCATCTCGCCATCGGTGCGGCGTCGTACTGGTCGCTCGCGTGGGACGGCCTGATCGGGATCGAGGCGCACACGAAACTCGGCACGCTCCCCGGTCATGCCGGGCACTTCGAGACCGCCATGATGATGGCGCTCCGCCCCGATCTCGTCCACGCCGACGCGATCCCCGTGCCGATGGAGAACCAAATGACGGGTTCCGTCTGGCCGGGTGGGATGCGCGGCACGATCACGCCGCCGCACAACTCGCTCGGCGATTCCGGCACGAGCGATGACGCCTCCCACGCGACCGCCGAATGGGGCGAGCGACTCCTCGCGGTCTGCGTCCGCGATGTGACTGCCGCAATCGAAGAATTCCACCACACCGCTGGAGCATGGTTCGCATGAAAATCACGCGCGTCGAGACATTCTCGGTCATCGTCCCGCTGCACGAGGGGGCGTGGCATAGCACGCCTTTCAACCCGGAAGGGTATGTCTACGGCGGCACATGGGTGCGCCTCCACTGGCCGGACTTCCCGATTGTCCTGATCCGGCTGCACACAGACGAGGGGCTAATCGGCATTGGCGAAGTGCCGAAGGGGATCGCGCAGCACGCCGTGCGGCAGGTGGCGGGCTTTTTCGAGGGGCGCGATCTCTGGTCGTTCAACATGCAGGAACTGCCGCTCGAAACGATGTGGTTCGCCAATCCGTCCGTCTACGAAGGGTACGAGATGGCGCTCTACGACCTGATGGGCAAGGCGCTGAATGTGCCCGTCTACCGTCTCTTCGGCGGCGCATATCGCGACCGCGTGCCCGTCTCGCGCTGCTCGGGGCGGATGACGCCGGAGGACGCAGCGGAGACGGCACGACACGCGGTCGCGCAAGGCTACCGCGTCCTAAAGATGAAGGCGACGGCGGACGACCCGGTGATCGAGCGGCTGGAAGCGATCCGCGCGGCGGTTGGCGACCGATTACGCATCAATATTGACCCGAATCAGCGCTTCAACCAGCCCTTCCGCCTGTTCGAACTCGTGGAGCGGATGCGCGCGCACGGCCTCGACAATGTCGAGTGCTTCGAAAGCCCGTACAACCAGAAGAATCTCGATTGGTACGTGCTGGCGCGGCAGAAACTGTCCATTCCGATCGCGCTCCATCTCGCCAACCCCGCCGAGGTTTTCGAGGCGGTCAAGCGGGAGGCATGTGACTGGCTGAATCTCGGCGGGCCGCTCGTCAATGTCTACAAATTAGCCGGACTGGCCGAGGCGGCGGGCATCCCGACGTGGCATGGGTCGGGCGTCGGTCTCGGCATCTCGGAAGCGGCGTACGCGCACATCTGCGCCGCCTGCAAGACGATGACGCTGACCAGCGACATCTGCGGCGAAACCCTGCGCGTGGACGACTGCATCACCGAACCGTTGCGGTTCGCCGAGGGGCATGTCGTCGTGCCACAAGGGCCAGGGCTGGGTATCGAACTCGATATGGAGGCGGTGCAGCGATATGGGGTGAGGGGGGCAAGCAATGAGCAATGAGGCATTTGCTCCCCTCTCCATCGCCAGACGGACCTTACGAAAAGGGCCATCTGGCGATGGAGAGGGGCTGGGGGTGAGGATCGCATGAGAGTAGAGGAGAACAACGACATGAATCACGGTCACAACGACAAACGGGTTGATCTAAGCAGGCGCGGTTTCCTGTCCGGTGTCGCCGCCGCTGCCGGGAGCGCGATCCTCGCGGCCTGCGGCGGTAGCAGCGCGCCGACGGCGACGACCGGTGCCGCGACGACCGCCGCTACCAAGCCGGCGGCTGCAGCCTCCCCTGCTGCTTCAGCAGCAGCCTCCCCGGCAGCGGCGGCATCACCCGCTGCTGCGGCGCCGACAACGAGCGCGGCATCTGCCGTTGCACCCGCCGCAACATCGGCCCCGGCAGCAGCGGCAACTCCCGCCGCGAGCGGCGCGACGGGCGGGCAAGTGAGCGTCAAGTGGACCAAGCCCGCGACGATCCACCCGCTTTTCTCGACAGCGGGCATCGAGCAGGGCGTCGAGCGACAGATGTTCGGCGCGCTCGTCCGCATCAATGAAAAGTTAGAGCCGGTCGGGGATCTCGCGGAAAAGATTGACACCTCGCCAGATGCCAGGATCTTCACATTTACCTTGAAGAAGGGCCTCACCTTCTCGGATGGTAAGCCGCTGACTTCTGCGGATGTCGTCTTCACGATCGAGCGCGCCGTGGATAAGCGCACCGGCAGTTATTGGCGTGGTCGCCTCTTGGCGCTCGACGGCGCGGCAGATTTCGGCGATCAGAAAGCGGACAAAATCAAGGGCCTCGAAGCGCCGGATGCCACCACGATCAAGATGACGCTGACGATCCCGGACTCGACGTGGCTGATCACGATCGGTGACTTCGCGGGGTTGAGCATCCTACCGAAGCACATTTTGGAAAGCACCCCGCCGGACCAGATGTCCAAGACGCCCTTCGCCTTCGCCCCGACGCCATCGGCAGGCGCATTCACCTACGTGGACTGGAAGGCTGACCAGTACCTCCAGGTCAAGCGGAACGACAGTTATACTGGCGGTCCGAAGGCGAAACTGGACACGATCTTCTTCAAAGCGATTTCTGCGGACGATGTCGGCCTCGCGCAACTCGAAAAGGGTGAGGTGGATCTGATGGTCGTGCCGATCACCGAGGCGGAACGGCTGCGCAAGATCTCGACCCTCACCGTGACAAGCACGCCATCGCCGAGCGTCACCTTCCTCGCCTTCAACTTCGGCCGTGACAGTATCAAGGACAAGCGCATACGGCAGGCAATGACCTACGCGATTGACCGCGCCGGGATCGTCAAGGAAGTCCTCAAGGGCGAAGGCCAGGTCGTCAACTCGACGATCATCGGGCCGGACTGGATGGGCATCCCGGAGGGGTTGAATCTGTATCCCTTCGATCCGAACAAGGCGAAGCAGTTGCTGAAAGATGCTAACTGGAACAGCAGCACCAAACTCAACCTGATCTATGTCCCCGGCAGCAAGGTCAATGATGCTTGGCTGCCGATTGTCCAGCAGCAACTCAAGGATGTCGGCATCAATGTGGACCTGACCCAACTGGACGGGACGGAGTACACAAAGCGCGTCGTCACGGGTGCGACGCCGACCACGACGGGCGACTTCGACATTGCCGAGGTGGACGGTGGGGTATTCCGCGCCGATCCGAACGTCTCCGCTAAATACTTCGAGACATCATCGTTCGTGCCGGCGGGCGGCAACTACGGCCACTTCTCGAACCCACAGGTGGACGATCTCTTGAAGCAGGGACGCGCGACGCCGGACAAGGCGCAGCGCAAGCAGATTTACACCAATCTGGCGAAGGTGCTGAACGAGGAATGCCCGTGGGTCTTCCTTTTCTCTCCGAACTCGATCCACGCATACAACAAGCGGCTCGTCGGTTTCAAGCCGCCGTCCTACGCGAACAGTTTCATGTGGAATGCCGAGGAGTGGAGTGTGACGAAATAAGCAATAAGCAACGAGCAATGAGCGATGAGGGAATCAGCCCCACTCGTTGCTCATTGCTCATTGCTGAGGCGAACGGAGTGAGCGCATGGCGACCTGGACACGGCGAAGAGTGCTCGCGGCGGCGAGTGCGGCGGGGATGAGTGGTTTCCTCGCGGCGTGTGGCGGCGCTGCGGCGCCCGCCGCGACCGGCACGCCGAAACCGCAGACGACTGCGGCAATTGCACCGACCACAATCGCGCCGTCTGCCGCCGCGACCGCGTCTTCTCCGATCGCGGGTGACGCTCCGACCGTAAGGGCTGCGTCGTCCGTGGCGTCCGCAGGGGCGGCGGACGGGCAGATCAGCATGCTGTACGCGAAACCCGTCACATTCCAACCGCTCTTCACCTCCGTAGGCGCGGATCAAGGCGTGGAACAATTGATCTTCGGCGCGCTCGTCAAGGTCAACGACAAGCTCGAATCCGTCCCCGACATCGCGGAAACGATTGATATTTCCCCGGACGTCAAGACCTACACCTTCCACATGAAGAAGCTCGCCTGGACCGACGGCCAGCCACTGACCGCAAAGGATGTCGTCTTTACCATCGCACGGGCAGTGGACAAGCGGACGGGAAGCTACTGGCGCGGTCGGCTGCTGCAAATTGATGGCGCGGCGGAGTACGGTGACCAGAAGGCAGACACGATTACCGGCCTCATCATACCGGACGACTACACGGTAAAGATGGTCTTGAAGACGCCCGACGCGACGTGGCTCGCCACCCTCGGCGACTTCGCTGGTATGGGCATCCTGCCCGAACACGTCCTCAAGGATGTGCCGCCGGATCAATTGCAGAAACAAGCCTTCGCGCTGAACCCGAATGTCACCGCCGGCGCATTCAAATTCGGTGGCTACGCGACGGATCAATACGTCGAACTCCAGCGCAACGACGCCTACACCGGCGGCCCGAAGCCGAAACTGGACAAGATATTCCTGAAAATCCTCACACCCAGCGTCGCGATTGCGCAACTGGAAAAAGGCGAACTGGACCTGATGGGGCCGGTACCCGTACAGGAACTCGACCGACTGAAGAAGAATCCACTCCTGACTGTCGTCAGCGTCCCAAGCCCGAGCACGACAAAACTGGTGCCCAATCTCCAGAAGCCACCCTTCCAGGACAAGCGGGTGCGGCAGGCGATGACCCATGCGATTGACCGCGAAAACATCGTCAAGCAACTCCTGGGGGGAGAGGCGCGCGTCATCAACACCACGATCATCGGGCCGGCCTGGATGGGCACGATCCCCGGCCTGAACGAGTACGCCTATAATCCTGATAAGGCAAAGCAGCTCCTGAAGGATGCAAACTGGGACGCGAGCAGGCGCTATGGCGTCGCCTACGTCGGTGGCGACCCGCAGACTGACGCGTACCTGGCGATCATCCAACAGCAACTCAAAGATGTGGGCGTCGGCATTGATCTGCGCCCTTCTGACACGACGGAATACACGCGCAAAACCGTCACGGAGAGCGACTTTGACCTCGCGATTGTGGCCGGTGGCGTCTACGCGCAGGACCCGAACGTCTCCGCCAAGTACTTCGAGACCGCCAACTTCACACCGACGGGCGGCAATTACTCGCACTACAGCAATCCGAAGGTGGACGATCTCTTCAAACAAGGCCGGATAGTTGGCGATCTGGCGCAGCGCAAGCAGATCTACACGCTGGCCGCACAGATGCTCAACGACGACGCCCCCTGGATCCTCCTCTGGTCGCCCAACTCGATCTTTGCCTACAACAAACGCCTTCAAGGGTTCAAGCCGCCGAGTTACGCGACGCACCAGGTCTGGAACGCCGAGGAGTGGAGCGTGACGAAGTAGTCAGTAGTCGGTAGCCTGAGGGATCTGGTTCTCGTTCTGATTACTGGCTACTGACTACTGCCCAAATGTGTTACGCTGCTGCTACGGACAACAGAAAAAATCGCGCAGTAGGTGTACGGATGCTTCGGTAAATGTGGGGGGTTCCCGATGACGACCGACGAGCGGCAGATATTTTGGACGCGGCGGCGATTCCTCGCGGCGGCGAGCGCGACAGCGGCGGGCGCGCTGCTCGCGGCGTGCGGCGGATCAACGACGCCGACCGCGACGACGGCGCCGAAGCCGCAGATCCAGCCACCGATTACCCCGCAAGCATCATCGGCGACGGTTGCACCGACCGCGAGCACGGCGTCCGCAGCCGCGTCTGTGGCCGCTCCCGCTACCAGCGCGGCCGCGCCTGTCGCCAGCGCCGCACCCGCCGCGTCAACGGGCGCGACGGGCGGGCAGGTCAGCATGTACTGGGTCAAACCCGTAACGATCCATCCGCTCTTCTCCTCTTCCGGCGTCGAGCAGGGCGTTGAGCGGCAGATGTTTGGCGCGCTCGTGCGGATGACGGACAAACTCGAACCGATCCCGGACCTCGCCGAGAAAATTGATGTCTCACCGGACGCGAAAGTCTACACCTTCACGCTCAAGAAGGGGCTGACATTCTCGGACGGCCATCCGCTCACGAGCAAAGACGTTGTTTTCACCTACGAGCGCGCCGTGGACAAGCGCTCCGGCAGTTACTGGCGCGCCCGCCTGCTCGCGCTCGATGGCGCGGCGGATTTCGGCGACCAAAAAGCGCCGACGATCAAGGGCCTCGAAGCGCCCGACGACTACACAGTCAAGATGACCCTGACCACGCCGGATTCGACGTGGCTGATCACGATCGGCGACTTCGCGGGCCTGAGCATCCTGCCGAAGCACATCCTCGAAGGCACCCCGCCGGATCAGATGCAGAAAGCGCCCTTCTCCTTCGCTCCGACGCCGTCCGCCGGTGCGTTCACCTTCTCGGACTGGAAACAGGATCAATACCTGGAAATCAAGCGGAACGAGACTTACACGGGTGGCCCGAAGGCCAAACTGGACAAGATTTTCTGCAAGGCGCTCACGCAGGAGGATGTCGGCATTGCGCAGTTGGAGAAGGGCGAGATAGACCTGATGTCCGTCTCGGTCACGGAAGCGGATCGGCTGCGCAAAAACCCGAACCTGACCGTCGTCAGCGTTCCTTCTCCCAGTGTCTCGTTCCTCGCCTACAATCTGGACAAGCCATACCTGAAAGACAAGCGCGTGCGGCAGGCAATGGCCTACGCGATTGATCGTGAGGGGATCGTCAAGGAAATCCTCAAGGGTGAGGCAACGCTCGTCAACTCAACGATCATCGGGCCGGATTGGATGGGCATCCCCGAGGGATTGAACGCGTACAAATACGATCCGAACAAGGCGAAGCAACTGCTGAAGGACGCTAACTGGAACGGCGCGCAGAAACTCGCCCTCCCGTATGTGCCCGGCAACAAGATCAATGACGCGCTGATCCCGATCCTCCAGCAGCAGTTCAAGGATGTCGGCATCACGCTCGATCTGCAGTCGGTGGACAACCCGGAGATCAATCGCCGCATCTTCACGATCGCGACGGCGGCGCAGGCGGGAGACTTCGATGTTGATCTCGTCGGCGGCGGCGTCTTCCGCACCGATCCGAACGTCTCCGCCAAGTATTTCGAGACGGTCGCCTTCACCCCGGCGGGCGCAAACTACGGCCATTACTCGAACACGAAGGTGGACGACCTCTTCAGGCAGGGCCGCGCGACGACCGACAAGGCGCAGCGCAAGAAAATCTACACCGACCTGGCGCTCATCCTCAACGATGAGATGCCGTGGGTCTATCTCTGGTCACCGAACTCGGTGCATGTCTACACCAAGCGACTGCAAGGGTTCAAGCCGCCGAGTTACGCGACGCATCAGGTCTGGAATGCCGAGGAGTGGAGCGTAACGAAGTAACGAGTAGATAGTAGTCAGTAACCAGTAACCAGTAGCCAGAGGAAATTGGTCCCGTTCTGACTACTGACTACCGACTACTGTCTACTGCGAACGGAGTGAGCGTTGGGACAATACCTGTTACGGCGTCTGGTCATTAGTATCCCGGTGCTGATCGGTATCACGATGGTGACGTATATCATCGTCAACCTCGCGCCCGGTGACCCGGTGACGGCGCTGATTAGCCCGGAGGCGGCGGCATCGCTCGGTCCGGACTGGGTCGCGCAGCAGCGGGAGCAGTTGGGATTGAACAAGCCGCTGCCGGTGCGTTACGTCCTCTGGGTGAAGGAGATCGCGCGGGGCAATCTCGGCTTCTCCGCGCAGGATCGCCAGCCAATCGCGAACAAAATCCGCGAGCGGCTCTGGCCGACGCTGCGTCTGATGGGGGCGGCGCTCCTCATTGCGCTCCTGATCTCCGTGCCGGTCGGAGTGCTTTCCGCGCTGAAACAATACTCCGCGCTGGATTACATCGTCACGGTCGCCGGGTTCGCGGCGATCTCCATCCCGTCGTTTTTCCTCGGCTTGGCGGGTATCTACATCTTTTCGCTCAAACTCGGCTGGCTGCCAACGTCCGGGCTGGCGACCGTCGGGCGGCCGCACACCCTCGGCGATTCATTGCGGCACCTGATTATGCCGGCGAGCGTGCTCGGCCTGGCGCAGGCCGCGCCGCTCATCCGCTATGTCCGTTCGAGCATGCTCGAAGTGATTCGGCAGGACTACGTCAATGTTGCGCGCGCCAAGGGCCTCCCCGAACGCCTTGTCATCTACCGACATGCCTTGCGTAATGCGCTCATCCCGCTCGTCACGGTCGTCGCGCTCACCCTGCCGTTGCTACTCGGCGGCACGGTGATTATCGAGCAAATCTTCCAATGGCCGGGCATGGGCACGCTCGCAATTACGGCGGTCAAGGGTCGCGATTATCCCGTCATCATGGCAATCAACCTGATTACCGGCATCATGATCCTCACCAGTAATCTGATCGCCGATCTCTTGTATGCGGTCATTGATCCGCGCATCAAGTACACGTAAATAGTCGGTAGTCAGTGGGACGGAACGTGAACAGCAGTACGCGCATCTAATGAGGAGAGACATGTGCTACAGGCATCGGCAAATCTGACTACTGTCTACTGTCCACTGACTACCGAGCCGGAGGCTGGCGATGAGTAGCACATCCGAAGTGACGCAGGGTGGGATCGCGCCGACATCGGCGACTGCGCTAGCGGGGATGGCGACCGCACCGCGCCGGCGGACGGGCGTCTGGCAGCGATTCCGGCGTCATCGGGTCGCGATGGTCGGTATGGTCATCATCTCCATCCTCGCGATCTCCGCGATCTTCGCGCCGGTCGTCGCGCACAACGACCCGTACCGGACGACGCTCAGCGCGATCCGCAAGCCGCCGTCGTCCGCACATTGGCTGGGGGGCGACTCATCGGGGCGCGATGTCTTCGCCCGTCTGATCTATGCCGGTCGCGTTTCACTCTCCGTCGGCCTCGTCGCAGTGGGGATTTACACGATCATCGGCCTGCTGCTCGGCGCGCTGGCCGGGTACTACGGCGGCTGGGTGGACTCGGTCATCATGCGCTTCGCGGATATCGTGCTCTCGTTTCCGTCGCTGATCATCATCATCACCGTCGTCTCGATCCTCGGGCCGAACATCTACAATGTAATGCTCGTGATCGGCTTACTCGGCTGGCCACCGATGGCGCGCATCCTCCGCGGCCTTTTTCTTTCGCTCCGGGAGCGCGATTTCATCCTCGCCAGCCGCACCGTCGGCGCACCGCCCGCGCGAATTATTTTCAAGCATCTCCTGCCGAACGCCCTCGCGCCGGTGATCGTCGCGGCGACCTTCGGCATCGCGCAGGCGATCTTGCTGGAAGCGGGGCTATCCTTCCTCGGCCTCGGTGTACAGCCACCGACGGCCAGTTGGGGCAACATGCTGACGGACGCACAATCGCTCACCGTGCTCGAATCCATGCCCTGGCTCTGGATCCCGCCGGGCATCATGATTGCCCTCGCCGTCCTTTCCATCAACTTCATCGGTGACGGCCTGCGCGACGCGCTCGATCCTTATCTGCTGCGCTGAGTTTCGCGTCGGCAGATGCGGGGTTGGGGGCGGAGATAGGCAGATACGCCCCCGAATCTGATGATCGTTCTCTGGCGTCATCACCAAGCTGTTACTGATTCATCCAGTGCACTTCATTTTTATTGCAAAGTGTGTGGGCGCGTTTTACAATCGCGCGAGAGGACTATCAGGATGAGCGTAGTGCATGGATTCCACGTCTTACGCTTGGACTGATATTTCTGCCACCGTACCGATGAGCATTTCCAGGGGACGCAGGGCGATGCCCAACAGGAAGGGAGCCTGGCATGACAGATGAGCGGCGACATGCATCGTGGACTCGGCGGCGGTTCCTCGCGGTAGCGGGCGCCGCCGCAGGATCAGCGATCCTCGCAGCGTGCGGCGGCAAGGCAACGGAAGCGCCGAAGGCCTCGGGTACGAGCGCACCGGTAGCGACAACGGGTGCGGCGCCCGCAGCAACCACGGCAACAGGTTCGAGCGTCGCGGGCGCGCCCGCATCCAGCGCCGTCACCCTACCGACAGGCGACGCGAAGAACCCACTGAAGGTCAAGGAAGATGCCCCCCTCGATGTCGTAATCTTCAAAGGCGGCTACGGTGACGATTACGCCATCAATGCCGAGAAGATTTACGCGGCGGCATTCCCCAAGGCAAAAGTCGGCCACCAGGGTATACAGCGCCTCGCGGAGCAGTTACAGCCGCGCTTCGTCGGTGGCAGCCCACCGGACATCATCGACAACTCCGGTGCGGGCAACCTCGATACTGCGGCCCTCGTCGCTGAGGGGCAACTCGCGGACCTTGCGGACCTGATGAGCGCGCCATCGTTCGATGCGCCCGGCAAGACCTTCAAGGATTCACTCCTGCCGAACTCGCAGCAGGATGGAGTCTATGACGGCAAACAATTCGTGCTCAACTACGTCCTCAGCGTCTACGGCATCTGGTACAGCGACGCGCTGATGAAGAAAAACGGGTGGGAATACCCGAAGACGTGGGACAACATGCTCGCGCTCTGCGAGAAGATCAAGGCGACGGGTACCGCACCGTGGACCTATCAGGGCAAGTATCCGCAGTACATGACCAATGTCATGGATCAGATGGTCTACAAGCAGGGCGGCATCCAGGCAATCGCGAAGATCGACAATCTCGAACCGAACGCGTGGCGGCAACCTGAGGTAAAGAACGCGGTGGAGGCGCTCTACCAACTCGCGGACAAAGGATATATCCTCTCCGGTACCGAAGGCTTGACGCACACCGAATCGCAGGCTGAATGGTTGAAGAATAAGGCCGTCTTCATCCCCTGCGGCTCGTGGCTGGAGAATGAGGAGAAGGGGTTGGTGCCTGACAACTTCAACATGGTCGTCAAGCCGACACCATCGTTGAGCGCAAGCGACAAAATGCCGTTCGAGGCTATTCAGTCCTCCGCTGGCGAAGGCTTCATTGTCCCGTCGAAGGGGAAGAATGTCGCGGGCGGAAAGGAGTTCCTCCGCATTCTCTACTCTAAGCAGGGCGCGCGCTTCTTCTCTGAGAATACGAAGTCGCTCACTGTCGTGCAAGGCAGCGCCGATGGCCTGAAACTCGGCTCGGCGTTCGAGTCCGTGCAATCCGCCAACGCCGCTGCCGGATCGAACGTGTTCGTCGCCCAGTACGGTACGTGGTACAAGAAGTTGCAGGACGAAGCGAAAGACCAGATGGGCGCCATGCTGACAAAGCAGATCAAACCGGCGGACTTCGTCGACAAGGTTCAGAAGATGGCGGATGACGTCGCCAAGGACTCTTCCATCAAGAAGTTCACGCGCCAAGCGTAGGAGCCGGTAGGCAGTAATCAGTAGTCAGGACGGAGACCGTGTTCACTGACTGCTGCCTACTGTCTGCTCCCCGGAGGAGCGCCATGTACCGGCATAAGTACCGCTTCATCGTTCCCTTCCTCGCGCCTGCCATCCTCCTCTATGGTCTCTTCGTGCTCTGGCCGTACGCGCAGTCTTTCTACGTCGCGCTGACACAGTGGCGAGGAGTCTCCGCGAATAAGAAGTTCGTCGGGCTGGCGAACTTCGACAAACTTCTGCACGACCGGTTTTTCTGGAACGCCCTCAAGCATAACGGGGCGCTCCTCATCGTGTTGCCGATCATTACTATCGGTATCGCCATGCTCTTCGCGGCGCTCTTCACGCAGGGCGGGCGTGGCGTTCCGGGCGCGAATGCCTATCGGGTGATCTTTTTCTTCCCGCAGGTGATGTCCGCCGTCGCGATTAGCGTCCTCTGGCAGTTCATTTATCACCCGAATCTTGGGCTTCTCAACGGCTTCCTGCGGACGTCCGGGCAAGGGGGCCTGCGGCGAACATGGCTTGGCGACCCCAAAACCGCGCTCTGGGCGGTGGCGGCGGTCATCGTCTGGCAGGCGGTGGGTTTCTACATGGTCCTGTTCATCGCCGGGATGCAATCGATCCCGACGACATACTACGAGGCGGCGACGCTCGACGGCGCGACTCGCTGGAGCGCGTTCTGGCGCATCACGCTCCCGCTACTGTGGGATAACGTTCAGACGGCGCTCATCTTCATCGGCATTGGCGCGCTCGATCTCTTCATCTTCATTCAGATCATGACGAATGGTGGCCCCAATCGCTCCTCGGATGTCGTCGCGCGCTATATGTATGACGAAGCGTTCGGGAAGAGCGAATTTGGCTACGCCACCGCCATCGGTGTGACGCTGCTTTTCCTGACGCTGGCGCTCTCCATCCTCACGCTCCGGGTGACACGGCGGGAACGCATCGAGTATTGAACGAATGATCGAGGTATACCTATGCGTACGAGTGAGGCGCGACCGCTCTCCGAAGTTCAGGCCATCCCCGCACCGGCTCGCCGCGCGCGTGCGCGTGGGCGCGTCAACGCGGGCAGCCTGCTCTTTACCGGTGTTTCTCAACTGATTCTCCTGACGTGGGCGGTGCTCGTCGTCTTTCCGCTCGCATGGATGGTGATGACTGCGTTCAAGACAGACAAGGAGATCTTCTTCAGTCCGTGGAAACTCCCAACATCGGTGCAATGGAGCAACTTCTCGCGGGCATGGAATCAGGCGTCGATCGGCCGGTACTTCGGGAACAGCATCATCGTCGTTGCGGGATCGGTCACGCTCACGCTGGTGGTATCCTCCATGGCGGCGTACGTGCTGGCGCGCTATCCGTTTCGCGGCAATCGTGTCCTCTATTACATCTTCCTCGCGGGACTGATGTTCCCCGTTTTTCTCGCCCTCGTGCCGCTCTTCTTTCTCGTCCGGGACCTTCACTTGCTCGGCACGTATCAGGGCTTGATCCTCGTCTACACGGCGTATTCTCTACCATTCTCCATTTTCTTCCTTCATGGCTTCTTTCGCACCCTGCCCACCGAAGTCGCGGAGGCAGCGATCATTGATGGCGCCTCCGATTACACGATCTTCTGGCGCGTCATGCTGCCGATGGCGCAACCAGGCTTAATCACGGTCGGCATCTTCAATTTCCTCGGCCAGTGGAATCAGTACCTGCTCCCGCTCGTCCTCAACCCAGACCGGAACCACTATGTCCTGCCGCAGGGGTTGGCCTTCCTTTCGATTCAACAGGGATACCAGAACGATTGGAGCGCGCTGTTCGCGGGATTGACGATCACGATGATCCCAACGATCGCCGTCTATGCACTCTTCCAGCGACGGTTGGAGCAGGGATTGACTGCGGGAGCGCTGAAGGGATAAGCCATGAGCGCCCAACCGTGACCCCCATACTCGGCGCGCAGAGGACATCGCAGCGGCAGTGCGCTTATTCTGCTTACTGGAGACTGAGTTCACGACCGGACAATCCCTTCTTGTAGACGGCGCCCACCATGCACATCGTCCGGAAAGGTGAGCTACACGCTGACATCATTTCACCCTGATGAATGGGATTGCCCGTGCTGAAAACTCTTGGTGCGGCACTACGCATGCCCACCAACTGCGGTATGATCGGATTCCAGTCAGCCCGCATGAAGAATCAGGAGGGAAAATGCCGGAGCCACGGAAACCAGCGGAACGGTATGGGACGACGACGGTGCGACCGGCGGATTTCGACGCATTCTGGGCGGCGATCATGGCGGAGGTAGGCGAAATTCCGCTCAATCCGACGATGGAGCATGTGCCGATGCGCTCGACCGACGAGGTGGATGTCTACGAAATCCACTACGACAGCCTCGACCATGTGCGCATCGCGGGATGGTACTGCGTGCCGAAGGAGTCGTACCTGCCGCCGCCCTACCCCGCGCTCCTGATCGTCCCCGGCTATATCTCCGAGCCGACGCTGCCGAAATCGTGGGCGAAGATGGGCTATGCGGCGGTTGGCGTCGCACCGCGCGGCAAGTTGCGATCGAATGCGCAGTACAACCCCGGCTATCCCGGCCTCCTGATGAGCAATGCCGTGGATCGGCACACCTACGGTTATCGTGGCTTCTATGTAGATGCTGCCCGCGCCGTGGACTTCGTGCTGACACGCCCCGAAGTAGACAAGACCCGCATCGGTGTCCACGGCAGCAGCCAGGGCGGCGCGCTGACGGTCACGACGGCCGCTCTGCGGAGCGACGTGATCACGGTCGGGGCGGCGGGTGCGCCGTACCTCTGCGGCTTCATGGACGCCGCGCATCTGACACATTCGTGGCCGTACGAGGAAATCAACGATTATCTGCGTCTCTACCCGGAGCGCGCCGAGGCGGTGCGCGCGACGTTCAACTACTTCGACGGCACCAACTTCGCGCCGATGATCAAGGCGCCGATGCTCATCTATGTCGGCCTCGCGGACGACGTCTGCCCGCCCGAAACGGGCTACGCGCTTTACAACGCAATGACTTGCCCGAAGGAAATTCATGCGTACCCGCGCTGCGCCCATGATTCCGGCGTCTACTGGGAGATGCCGAAAGTCGAAGCCTGGCTCGCCGCCCAACTCAAACCCGCCGCGCACCTGCGCCACGCGGAACCGACGGTGGGATAAATCGCGCGATTTTGTTTAGAGCGCAGGTGAAAAGACGTGGAGCGAAATCCAGCGACAAGCGAGCTGGAAGTGAAGGAGTGGACGATGCGCTACGCCGTTATCATTGAGAAAGGGGAAACGAGCTACAGCGCGTACGTCCCCGACCTCCCTGGCTGCATCGCGGTGGGGAAAACACGGGAAGAAGTCGAAACATTGATTCGCGAGGCTATCGAGTTCCATCTCGAAGGCATGGCGGAAGACGGCGATCACATTCCTGAGCCGACTTCTCTCGCAGTAAATGTTGATGTCAATGTGCCCGTAACTGCATAACGGTTTCTCAAAGGTGACGAGGAGAGGAGCGGCGGAGTTGATGACCGATGTGGCACGACCAGGAGATTTCGACGCCTTTTGGGATGAGGTGGATGCGGAACTGACGCGCTATCCGCTCGCGGTCGATATGGAGCGAAATGCCCTACGCAGTTCGGAATTCTCGACCGTTTTCAATGTGCGGCTGACGAGCATCGGGCCGTACCGCATCTTCGGATACTACAGTGTGCCGGTCGGGGATGGACCATTCCCCGGCCTGCTCGTTGCACCCCGCTACGGGAGCGTTAACCACGTCCCGCACTACGACGACCGCGAGCGCTACGTGACGTTGACCCTGATGCACCGGGGCCAGCGACTCGCCGATCAGCCCTTCGCGGCGACCTATCCCGGCCTGCTGACACTCGGCATTGACAGCCCCGCAACGTCTATCTACCGGGGCATCGTCGCGGATTGCCTGCGGGGCGCGGAATTCCTGCTTTCCCGGCCCGAAGTGGACGGTGCGCACGTCGGCGTTATCGGGGACGATCTTGCGCTGATCACCGCCGCGCGGCGGCCACAGTTCACAGCGACGCAAGCGGGTGGGCTGCTGTTTTATCGCCTGCTCGAAGCCGCCGGTCGCTCCGCCGCCTATCCGGTCGAGGAGATCAACGACTATCTCCGCACGTACCCGGAGCGGCGAGAAAATGTCGCGCACACGCTGACATACCTCGACCCGATCAACCACGCGGCGCGTGTCCGGGCGGATACATTACTTGTCACCGGCGACGCGGGCGCGATCAATGGCCCGGAATGGCTGGAACCGCTGGCGGGCGCGCTCGGCGGCCCGGTCGAGCAGTACCACGTGACACATGAGGGTGCGACCGACCACGACTGGCAGGACGCATGGATGGCGCGACTCCTCGGCGGCGTGCCGAAGCCGCGTCTCTGGGAGGTGATCGCATGAGCCGTTACGACGATCTCGGCATCCGACGGGTTATCAATGCGGCGGCGACGCTGACACGGCTGGGCGGATCGGTGATGCCGCCGCCCGTCGTCGCGGCGATGGTCGAGGGGGCGGCGATGCATGTTGACCTGCCGCTCCTCCAGGAGCGCGTCGGCGAGCGGATCGCGGCGCTCACCCAGAATGAAGCGTGCTACGTCTCCTCCGGGGCGGCGGCGGGGATCGCTATCGCGGTGGCGGCCTGCATCGCGGGGGAAGACCCGGCGGCTATCGCCCGCTTCCCCTATCTGACAGACGGCAAGCGCGAGGTGATTATTCACCGCGCGCACCGCAACGGCTACGACCACGCGGCGCGGCAGACGGGGGCAACGCTGGTCGAGATCGGCGACGCGCACACGACGCAATCGTGGGAACTGGAGGCGGCCATCTCGCCGCGCACCGCTTGCGTCCTTTGGTTCGCCGGGGAGCATTATGCCCGTGGTGCGCTCACATTGCCCGAAGTTGTCGCCATCGCGCACAAGCACGCCGTGCCGGTACTAGTGGACGCGGCGGCGCAGATCCCGCCGATCAGCAGCCTCTGGCATTTCACGCGCGACCTCGGCGCGGACATCGCGATTTTCAGCGGCGGCAAGGGATTGCGTGGGCCGCAGTCGTCCGGTCTCGTGCTCGGACGTCAGGACATCGTCGCCGCCTGCCGCGTCAACGGCAGCCCGAATCACAGCCTCGGTCGCCCGATGAAGGTTGGCAAGGAGGAAACGCTCGGTGTGCTCGCCGCCGTCGAGTGGTCGCTGGCGCAAGATGAAGCGGCAGTCCTCGCGGGTTACGAGGAGACCGTGCAGCGGTGGATCGCCGGGCTGCGCGATCTGCCCGGTGTCGCTGTCGAGCGCGGTTACCCGAGTGAGGCGGGCCAACCGCACGCCCGCGCGATTGTCCGCCTCGCCCCGGACTTCCCGATGTCGCGCGACACGATTGTCGCGGCGCTCTCCGGCGGCACGCCGTGCATCGCGGTCAGCACGGTAGATGCCGATGCTATTGCCCTCAACCCACAGCCGCTCGTCGAATCGGACGAAGCGGAGATCGTCCTGGAACAGGTCCGCGCCGTCCTCGCGCCCGTCGCTGTGCGCTAAGGGTAGCGTAGGCTTTCAGCCTGCGTCCCCGTATCTCTTTTCGCAGGCTGGAAAGCCCGCGTTACCGGGAAGGGATGCAGGCTGAAAGCCTACGCTACCACGAGAGCCGCAAGAGAAGGGAACGAACGATGCGCCGGATGCGATGGTGGAGTGTCCTCAGTCTGCTCGCGATGATTCTTCCCGCGTCCACGATATCGCCGGTTGGGGCGGCAAATGGTTTCTTCACAGTGAGCTTCCAGCGTCAGTGGGACGCGGGGGAAGCCGTTGTCCCGAATTTCTGGGGGCCGCTCTCAAATGCCAAAGACGGGCAATTGGAGCCGTACGAAGGCGGCCCGAACGGCATGCGGCAGGTACAGTACTTCGATAAGGCGCGGATGGAGCAACTGACCAGCACATCCCCGATCACGAACGGCCTGCTCGCCAACGAGCTGATCACCGGCAAACTGCAGGTCGGCGATGCCACTTTCCAGCAGATGCAGCCCGCCGCCATCCCCATCGCGGGGGACCCGAGCAACCCCGGCCCCACCTACGCCCAACTCGGCGTCGCTGCCGCCTCCCTGCTCGCACCGGCGACCGCGAGGATCGGCGGCTTCGTCACCACGATCGTCGGCGCGGACGGTTCCGTCACCGACGGCGGTGGCTTCGCGGGCATCTCGCTCTCCCCGGCAATCAGCGCGTACGACAACACGACGCAGCATAACGTCCTCGGCTTCTTCGCGGACTTCCGCACCAAAGTGGGCCTCGCCTCGGTCGGGCTGGCGACGAGCGAGCCGTTCCGAGCAACGGTGAAGATCGCGGGTACGCCACAGATGATCATCGCGCAGGTCTTCGAGCGGCGGGTGCTGACCTACAACAACAGCAACGCCGACCCATTCAAGGTCGAGTTCGGCAACATCGGGCAGCATTATTACCGGTGGCGCTACCTGACGGGCGCGCCGCTCATCGTCCCGCCGACGCCGATGCCGACGACCGCAGACGATCCAGGGCCAGTCGTACTCCAAGCCCTGCCATCCGGCTATGCCATCAAGACGGCGCAGATCGTTGATCTCGGCGTCGAGGGGCAACAGCAGGCAATCATCATCGTGGAGAATCAAGGGGCTCACGGCCAGATCGCCGCACTGATGGTGCGGCAGAATGGCGCGTGGACGCTCGCCTTCCGCACCAAGCCCGACGATAACGCGACTGCGGCAATCAGTGCGTACACGAAGACGAGCGCGCATCCCGGTTTCGTCACCGCCAGCTATCACCTATGCGGCGCGAACTGCAACAACGGCGAGCATACCGTCGTCCGCTGGGATGGCAACGGCGCGACGACGGTCATCCTTAACGGTCCCGACGATCGCGGCGCGTTCGGTGCGAATATCGCGACGGGGCGGGTGAGCCTCACCGGGCCGCTCTACCGCACGCAAGACCCGAACTGCTGTGCCAGTTTCCGCTACCAGCGCACATGGAACTGGCAAGGTAACGACCTCCTGCCGGAGAATATGGCCATCCTACCAATCGAGGGCGGGAGCGCCTTGCCCGTCCCGCCGTGGCTGACGCAATCGGGACCGCTACTGATCACATCGCTCGAACCGCTTCTCCAAGACCCGCCCGACCTCAACGCGACTGCTGCGCTCTACCGGGATTCGTTCACCTTCACCGATCTGCAAGGCAACACCTGCACCGCTTCCGGCCCGGCAGCGGCAAAGGCGCTGCGAACCCTGACGATCCCATACATTGGTGGGTTCTGGCCGGTGGACAACACATTCAGAATTACCTTGACAACCAGTTCATCCGGTGGCACGCAGACAGTGACGACCGCGCTGGCCGGGAGTTGCGCGGTCGGCGGCGCGGGCGTCGGCGGCTATATCGTCACGATCCAGGCGGCGAGCAATGACCAATTCCAACTCGTCGCCGCGCAGGCGGTGGATCAGCCATTCAAGGTAATCCCCGCGAACGCGATCCAAGTCCCACCGGTCTAAATGTCGGCCTGAGGACTGAGTGGAAATAGTTGCCATTTGGATAAATCGCTTATCGGCGTCGCAATACCTCGCGCTGTACAGGCCAAACGATCCGCATCACCGGAGGCCCGGTTTCGAGAATCCCAGTCTGCTACACACCTTCTCGCAATTCGAGCCGATAGAACCGCGCCGCGCTGTTGCTGAACAGCTCGGCCTTCTCTGCCGCGCTCACCCCGTGCGTCAGGCGCTTGCAGGCATTCCAATAGACTGCGTAGCTGAAAGACTCCTTGTCCACGGGAAAGTTGCTCTCGAACATACAGCGAGCGGCGCCGAACTCCTCGATGCAGGTCTCCATGTAGGGGCGCGAGGCCGTAGCGAGTTGCTCCGACGAGGGCGGCTCCGGTTTCTCGTGGAAGGCGAGACCGGTCAGCGGCATGCCCAGGCCGCCGAGCTTCACGTGCACATTCGGGCAGGTTGCCAACGCGCGGATGCTCGTGGTCCAGTCGGCAAATATCGCATCGTGCTGCCCGGCATAGGCGCCGATCCCCAGCGGCCCACCGACATGATTCAGGACAATCGCCGTGTCGGGGAACGCGTGCGCAAGCGCAGTCAACTCGGGAATCTGGGGATGGTACAGCCACGCGTCGAAAGAAAGGCCGAGCGGAGCCAATTGCGCGAAGCCGGCGCGGAAGCTGGCATCGGCAAGCAACCCAGGTTCCGGCGCGTTGGTAGGGCGAGGCACCGAAGCCTCCCAGGCATTGCTATGACGGATGCCGCGAAAGCGTCCACCGCCAGCGCGGAGATGCGCTTCCAGCACCGCTTGTACGGAGGCGCCGAGCCGTAAATCGGCGTGGCCAACGATCCCTGCGCAGACCTGCGTCGGCCCATAGCCGCCGCTCGCGCTCATCGCGGCGACGCCGTTGACGAACTCGGTTTCGCCGACCGGGCGGAGCGCTTCAGGGCCGTCGGCGCGGTGCATCGCTCGACACTGCAGGAAGACCGTCGCAACGATATTGTGACCACTGTTCAGGTCGGCCAGCAACTCGTCGAGCAGGTAGCGCCATCCGGGGCGATCCCACAGATGATGATGGGGGTCGACAATCGGCAGGTCGGGTTCGATGATCTCCTCGTGCCAGCAGTCCAGCCATTCCTGGCGAATGGGCGAGATGACACTGGGCGACGTGGTGGGCAAAGCAGTCGGGGCGCTCATTCGCGAACTCCTTTTGTCTTCGATCCCTATGCGTGTATAGATGCCGAACGGGGAAAGTGAGCCGATGAGAGGGCTTCTGATTACCAGGCTACGTGTGTCGGAAGAAAGGGCACAGCAGACGCGGAGAAGATGTTGATACGTTCGTGCTGTGAGAATACGGGTTGATCTCTGTTCGCGCAATCTATCAAGGTTGCCTCTTGGCTCGATTCAGCAACGGGGAGCGTGAATCTTCGGCATACGCGACCGATGCATGCCCGTGGCACGGGAATGCATCGTATCCATGCGCCGTTATTCTTTTTCGCGACACTGAACGGCGGAATCATCGCGAAAGAGGAAACTACCCATGCAGATTCGGATTGGCGCGCAGATTCAACCCCAGCACGCGACCTACCAGCAGATGCGCGACGCGTGGCAGCGTGTCGAAGCGAGCGGCGCGGACACCCTGTTCAATTGGGATCACTTCTACCCGCTCAGTGGCGACCCGGAGGGTACGCACTACGAGTGCTGGATGCTGCTCGCCGCGATGGCCGAAGTGACAAGCCGCGTCCAGTTCGGCGCGCTCGTCACCTGCAATTCGTACCGCAACCCGAACCTCCTCGCGGACATGGCGCGGACGGTGGATCACATCTCCGGCGGGCGCGCGATCCTCGGCATCGGGAGCGGCTGGGCCGAGCGCGACTACACCGAGTACGGCTACGCCTTCGGCACAGCGCCGAGCCGCCTCAAGGACCTCGGCGCGGCGCTGCCCATCATCCGTGATCGGCTGGGCAAACTGAATCCGCCGCCTGTGCGCGACGGCAAACTGCCGATCCTGATCGGTGGCGGCGGCGAGAAAGTGACGCTCCGCCTCGTCGCCGAGCACGCCGACATCTGGAACGGCTTCGGCGATCCTGAAGCCGCCGGAAACAAGAGCCGCATCCTCGATGATTGGTGCCAGCGCGTCGGGCGCGACCCGGCGACAATCGAACGCTCCGTCTCGACCCGCACCTTCGATCCAGCTGTTGCCGAGCAGTACGTCGAAAAAGGCATCACGCACCTGATCTTCAGCTCTGGCGGCCCGGATTACGATCTCAGCGCGCTCGAAGCCGCCGTGCACTGGCGCGATCAACGGCAGGGGTAAATCCCGCCCCTTCCCCCGCCGCAATGGGGGAGGGGGAACCCCAGCATCGTCCAGCGCGGAACCCGATTATCACATCAGCAAACGCACATGCGCGATCTTTCCCTCGGCGATGCGGTACACGATGGCCGCACGGAAGTCGGTCGGATAACCGGGCATCACAAACCCGGTGATCTCCTCCTCATCAATGACGTAGTCACCGGCGCGGATGCGATTCCCGATGCGGACCTGGAGATCGGGGCTATGCGCGAAGAGCGTCCCGTACAGCGCGCGAATCGCCTCGTGGCCGTCGAGCATCACATTCCCCGCGCCATCCTCGATCGTCACATTCTCCGCATAACAGTGGATGAAGCGATCCAGGTCGCGCGCGTTATATGCCTCGACCTGCTCGTCAATGATGTCCATGATGCCTGCCCCTTGTATCGCGAAATGTCGGCAAGAACGCGAAAGGAATCGTAGTAACGATACCACCACGCCCGTCGCATCCGCACGCATCGGTGGTAGCATCCTCGATGAGACACACCGAGCGGCAAGCGGAAGGGAAAGAGCGATGAGCGACGGGCGGAAGATGCTGGTGATCGGCGCGCATTCGGCGGATTTCGTCTGGCGGGCGGCGGGCGCGATGGCCGTCACGACGGCGAAAGGTGGCACGGCGGAGGTGATTGCGCTTTCCTACGGTGAACGCGGCGAATCGGGCGAACTCTGGAAGGAGCCGGGGCAGACCGTCGAGCATGTCAAGCGCGTGCGCGAGGTGGAGGCGCGCGAGGCAGCGGCAGCGGTCGGCGCGACCTTCCGCTGCCTCGACCTCGGCGATTACCCGCTCGACGTGCCGAAAGACGCACTGGAAATGCTCGCCGGGATCGTCCGCGCCTTCGCACCCGATGTCATCCTCACCCACACTGAGCGCGACCCGTACAATCAGGATCACGACATCGGCCACGCCGCCGCTGTGCGTGCCCGTGTGCTGGCGGCCGGTTCGGGTGTCGCCAGCGCCTTCGCGACGATCGCACCGCCCGCACTCTTCCTTTTCGAGCCGCACCAGCCCGAACTGTGCAACTTCGTCCCGACGACGTTTCTGGACATCACCGCTGTCTTCGACAAAAAGCAGCGCGCGATGGAGGCGATGAAGGCGCAATCATACCTGCGCGACTACTACACCGAGCGCGCCGTCTATCGCGCCAACCACGCCCGCCGCGCTGGTGGTGACTCCGGCATCCGCTACGCCGAAGCATTCCAGCGCGTGTATCCTCAGGTCGTAGACACGTTATAGGGACAGATGAAAAAAGGGGAATCCGGTCCACCACCATTCGGCGGAGGGGCGCCATGATATCAGTGCATAGACCTGTCTGTCTGTTAGGGTGAGAGCGGCGGATGCTGACTCCAGACATGTCTGCGCCGGTCGCTTGGCAGCGAGTTGTCGCATCCTCCGCGATCGAGCCGATGGCGGGCTGACTGTACGGAAGGGTGTTCTACCAGTCGCACTC
>JBBRLR010000002.1:0-109029 GCA_038231255.1 Thermomicrobiales bacterium
GCCGACGAACCGCTCGATCCCCGCAGGGCCGAACGGGTCGCCGCGCACCTCGAACCGCTGCCGCACGGTCGCACCGGAGACCTGCGGGGCTCCGGTAGCGGTCACCACGACGTGCAGGAGGAGGGACTGCTCCAGGAAGGGGCGCACCGCTGCGGGGCCGATACAGGGGCTATCGGGAGAGCAGATGGGCCCCTCGACGAAGCGGACGGTATCCGCGAGCAGCGCGATTGCTCCGGCGACGTCGCTGTTGCGGGCAGCGGTGAAGCGTTGCAGCACGGTCGCAGGGTCGTCCGCCGCCGCGACGGGCGACCCCGCCATCAGCAGCGTCAGCAGCAGGACAATGAGAGAACCTTTCCAGCGTCGCATCGCACCCATTCCTTCCCGAAATTCCACTGCGGGGCGAGTGGCCCCTGACACCTCGTCCTTGCGAATACCAATCGGTCGCTACTTCTGGGGTTCGATGCTGAGGACCGTCTCGCCCCGATTGGAACTTTCCAGCCGATGGCCGTGTGCGTCGAGTGTCCGGTTCCAGCTGTCCGTGTCGTGCTGGAACGCATCGGCGTGCGCCTTGCTCTCCCACATGATGACTTGCGTGTTGACCCCCTCCTCGGTATCCTCGACGAGGTGCAGGCCGACGAACCCGGACGCCGCCGAGAGTTTAGCCGTGGCCCCGCCCTGCGAGGCCTGCACTGTTTCATGCATCCGCGCGTGATTGACCTTCCGGCGATCGATGATGGTGTACATTGCCGATCCTTTCTGGTTCGCTACGAGCTTTCTCCAACACCGCAGCCGCGCTCAGGCGTCTGGCGGCGCCGTGGTTGTCTCGCCATCCTGATCGATGAACATCATCGCCCGCACCTGCTCGTCGCTGAGCGGCAGCGCGTGCGCCTCGCGCGCATGCACCTGCACCGCGTGGATCAGCTGCGCCTCGTCGCGATCGCGCACCTCGACCCCGCAGGTGCACCGCACCATCTTCGTCACTATGACATCCTCCTTGCTGCGCTATCCGCCGTTATCACCCGCTGCTACTGTACGCGCATCCTGTTGCGGCGACCTTGCAGCCCGCTTGCAGTAGCCGCGATTCGTAATACCGGGCCACGGATGGCGACACCGCGTGGTTTCCTAGAGGGTGTTATGAACTTCCCACATCTTCCCATATCTTGTGGTCTGATCGCGGAAGCCAGCGGATTTCAGACGTTCGACAACCGCACGATTGAGCGAAAACGGGTTCGAACGCCACGAAATCTAGCCAATTGATGCAGAATCCGGCCCATCGGACGCGCTTGGACGAAGTCCATAACACGCTCTAGCAAATCGCGCGTCGCCTCGTCGAGGCGCGCCAGCCGCGCGTCGATGATCTGCATAAGCGACATCGGGATACCCGCGTTGCCGACATCGCCAAGCTGCCATCCCGGCCCGACGGGTCGGAGGGTATCCTGGTCCTCGAGGGCGCGCAGCAGCTGCGCGACGAAGAGGGGATTGCCCTCGGAGCGTTGATTCAGGTACGTAACCAACCGCTCGGCATCCCCATCGGCGAGCAGATAGCGGGCGCGCACGAGTGCGGCGATCGCCTCACCGTTCAGCGGGCGTGGGGAGAGACGGGCGACGGGGGACTCGCGCTCGAGCAGGGGGAGAAGCGCGTGGAGGGGGTGGCGGCGAGTGAGCTCGTCGGCACGGTACGTGGCGAGCACGAGCACCGGCCACGCCGGCAGGGACCGCGCGAGGACGCGGAGCAGATCGAGGCTGGCGTCGTCCGCCCAGTGGAGGTCCTCGAGGAGGAGGAGGAGCGGGCGTCGGGATGCCACGGCGTGGAAGAATCCGAGGATCTGTTCGTAGAGCGCCGCCGGGCTCGCGACGTCGCCCGCGCCCCGCCACTGGGAGAAGGGCGCGGGCGGCAGGCCGTTGGCCGGTTGATAGCCGCGCAGGAGGTCGAGGAAGGGGCCGTAGGGCGACGTCTCCGAGCGGTCGTAGCAGCGCCCGATGAGCACGAGCGCGCCGCGCGTCGCGGCCTCATGGCAGAGAGCCTCGGCGAGCGCCGTCTTGCCGAGGCCTGCCTCGCCGCCGATCAGCGCGAGGCTCCCCTGTCCCGTGAGGGCAACGGCGAATCGGTTGCGGAGGGTATCGAGTTCGCGGTCGCGGCCGACGAGCGGCGGCGCGGCGGATGCACCCATCGAGCACCTCACACAGAGCGGCGGCGATGCGACGGGGAGTATAACCGACACGCCGCGCCATCCACGCGCTCGGATCGCCTGCGCCCGGCTTTTCCACCAACCTCAAACCCGATTGGCTCGACCTCGCCGTGAACTTCGCTTCGCCGAGATAGCAACTGTCCGCCTCGGATCGCGTGGGTGGCAGGCAGTGTGGATGGACAACTGGCACCATGGATCTTTCCGGAGGGTACTGCCGGAGAAAGGTTTTGCGACTCATTTGCGCTGCCAGACGCGCAACCAGAGGGACCCCGTCGAAAGCTATCCCATGGGAGGGAGTGGGGCGTGTTCGCATAGCGCGGAGAATCCATCGCTTCCGTAGCGTTGAAACGAGGAAATTCGAGTGATACGTTGAGTCTGAACCAAAGCGCGCACCCCAAGATGCTCTCAGCGCGGGAGTGCGATTGGAAAACTGCTCGATTATCGAGTGGAACAGGCCTATGCGGCATCACGATTCGTGCCGATGAGAAAACGCGAGGCGGTCGGTAGTGTACAATGCCGCGAACGCGCGACCGCTGACGCGGGTGTACGTTCAATTGGGTGCAGGGACCGTGGGGATGGGATGCAACAAGCAACAGCCGCCGTGAAGGAGAAGGGGACGATGGGCGCGGCGGCATTCCTGCCGGCGGGGACAACGCTCTCGATCGTCATCCCGGCATACAACGAAGCTGTCGGCATCCGCGCCGTGCTCGCCCGTGTCTGCAGCGATTACCCGGACGCGGAGGTGATCGTCGTTGACGACGGCAGCGCCGACGCGACGGGGGATCAGCTGCAAGGGCTGCCGGTGCATGTGGTGCGTCATCCGTACAACAAGGGCAATGGCGCGTCGGTCAAGACCGGGATTCGCGCGGCGCGCGGCGACTATGTATTGCTCCTCGACGCGGACGGGCAGCAGGAACCGGCGGACATCGGTAAGTTGCTCATTCACACGGGCGTCTATGACCTGATCGTCGGCGCGCGGACGAAAACATCGCACCAGAACCGGATGCGCGCGCTCGGCAATGGCGCGCTGGAGTGGATGGCATCGTACCTCGCGGGAACGCGTATTCCCGATCTAACGAGCGGCTTCCGCGTCTTTCGGCGCGCGGTGATCCTCGAATTCATCCATCTCCTGCCGAACCGCTATTCGTATCCGACGACGAGCACACTCGCGTTTTTGAAGGCAGGGTACAACGTCACCTTCGTGCCAATCGTGGCGAACAAGCGGCAGGGCGGCAAGAGCGGCCAGAAACTGCTGCAAAACGGCGTACGCTTCATCCTGATTATCCTGCGGATGATCACGCTCTTCAGCCCGATGAAGATTTTTGCGCCCATCGCGCTCGTCCTTTTTTCGCTCGGGGCGGGGTATGGCGTGTACACAGCAATCACGCAGGTGCATGTCACGAACTCGACGGTGCTGCTCTGCTTGACGAGCATCATCATTTTCCTCATGGGGCTGATCTCGGAGCAGATCGCCGCGTTGCGCTTCGAGCGGGTCGAACGCACGAGTGACGACCGCCAGTGACGCACGCCCCCGTCGGAGTAAAGCCTGTGCCTGTCCGCTCGACCGCCTTTCAACGCATCCGGCGATGGCTGCCGCGCCTGCTCGGCGTCGCGCTCTCGATCGTTGCTATTGTCGTGGTTGGGCCGGGGCGGGTGATCGCGGGGTTGCGGGCGGCGAATCCGTGGCTGGTCGCGGTCGCGGCGGTCGCGGTCTTCCCGCTGCTCGCACCGAAAGCGCGGCGATGGCAGATCGTGCTGGCGGATTTCGGCATCGCCCTGCCGTGGCGGGACGCGTTCCGGTTCTATGCGATCGGCCTGTGGGCGGCGATTGTCACGCCCGGTCAGTTGGGCGACGGCCTCAAGGCGTGGTATGTCCAGAGTCGGGGCGGCAACCTCGCGCCCGCGCTCGCCAGCGTGATCGTGGATCGCTTGTTCGATGTGCTGATGCTGCTCGCCGCCGCGTCAGTCGGCGTGGCGATCTACGGCAGCGCGTTCGGCGCGCAGTTCGTCGTCGTCGGTGCATTGACGGTCGTGACGGTGCTCGGCATCGCGGTCGCCGCGCGCCCCTCGTTGCGGCGGCGGGCGGCGGTGCTGCTGCCGTCCGCGTTGCGCCAACGTCTCGCGAAACTCCGCTGGATCGCCGCCGTGCAGGATGCGCACCTCACGGGAACGAGCCTGCTGCGCGCGCTCGGTTGGTCAGTTGTGTCGTTCGCGGCGACGCTGGCGCGCATCTATCTCTGCTTCCGCGCGGTTGATGTCCGCTTGCCGCTGCTGACCTTCGTCGCTGTGGTCGGCCTGTCGTCGCTCGCCGGGTTGCTTTCCGTGAGCGGCATCGGCACGCGCGATTGGGCGCTGATCGCCCTGCTTGGCCGCGAGGGGATCGGCCACGAGACGGCGCTCGCCGCCTCGTTCCTGATCCTCTTCCTCAATCTGACGAACATCGTCCCTGGTTTGTACGCGTGGTATCGCGATCCGGTGCCGCTGCGCACGCGGACACCGGCGGAGCCGCGCGACGTGCTGGCGACGCCGGGGATGACGCCATGAGCGGGGCGGGATCGCTGGCGCGCGCGACGCTCCTCCGCCTCGTCGTCTGGAGTGCCTTCGTCGCCCTCGGCATTGTCGGCGTCGTCCGCACCGGGTTGACCGCCGGTCCGGTGGGCGGCGCCTTCGCGACCGCCCAGAGCATCGTCGAACAAGGGAGTATCGCGGTGGACGGCAACACGATGATGCTTGGCCCGCTCGATGCGCCTGCATCCGGCCTCGCCTATCTCGATAACCGTTTCGTCGCGTCCGCCGATCCGGCCGCCGCGCTGATCGCCGTCCCGGCGACGTGGTTCGGCCTCCCGGTGGCGGATAGTCTGCATCACCCGGACGCGGCGGTGCTGCTCGTCGGTGTCACGGCGGTACTGTTGCTGCTGATCGCCGCCGCGACGCTGGCGTGGGCGGGCGGGCGGCTTGGTCTGTCCGCGAATCTCGCGCTGCTCGGCGGCGCGCTCGGCGTGGCAACCGTCCTTTTCCCGGTCGGCGCGCTGACGAATGCAGTCGTGCTGTTCGTCGTCAACGCGTTGCTGCTCGCGCTGATTTTCGCGGACGGCGCGGATCCGCGGGTCGAGGAGGGATGGACGCCGCACGGGCGATTGACGCTCGCCGGATTGCTGCTCGGCTGCCTGCCGTTCGCCGCCTGGTACGGCTGGATCGCAGCGGGATGCGTTGGCCTCGCGCTCATCGCGCAGGGTGGGCGGCGATGGTGGCGACGCGTGCTCTGGCTGGCGCTTGGCGGCGGCATCCCGGCGACACTCTTTCTGCTCTACACCACGGTCTGGTTCGGCCTCCCGTGGCGCGGCGCGTGGTTGTACGCCACCGGCGATCCGTGGCAGCGGACGATTCAGGGGAGATTTTTTGCAACGCCACTCACCGACCTGCGGATATCGCTCGCCGCGTTAGGCCAGCTGGCGGCGCGGCATCCATTGTTCGTCATCGGCTGGGTCGGTCTGGTCATCGGCCTGTACTTTGTGCCGTGGCGGGCGCGCGTCACGAGCGCGATCCTGCTTCTCTCATTGGGCCTGCCCGCGCTGCTCGACCGCCAACCGAGCGGCATGGTCGCGGAAGAGCGCCCGGTGCTGCTCTTCGGTGCATTCGCGGCGATTGGCTATCTCTTGCTGGTCGCGGTCGTCGCGCGGGAGTGGGCGCGATGGGCGCCTGCCGTGATCCTTGTGGGTGTGGCATCGGTTGGCGCGGGTATCGCGGTGAGCGTCGCCACCAAAGGGGCGGACCGACCGGCGATCGTCGCGGTCGGTACGGAAACCGGTGTCTATGTCGCGCCCGTCGCGCTGTGCGCCGCCGTCGTGCTTATCCTGCTCGTCGGTGGGCTGCGCATCCCCCGTCTCCGCCGGGAGCGAGTCGGCGCGCTGAGTGGCGTCGCTATCTTGCTCATACTGACCCTCAGCGGTTGCGGCGCGTCATCACCCGCGACGCCCAGCGCCGTCACCACCGTGCCGAACTTGTTGCCGCCTGTCGCCACCCGCCTCGCTTCCGGTACGATCACGCCGCTCTGGACGCTTGATGCCAATGCCCGCATTGCGCCCGATGGGACGACGCTGACGGCGGTGAACGAGACGGGCACGGCGACCTCGCCGCGCGTGCCCGTGCAGGCGGGCGACGGCTACCGGGTTTCGGCGCACGTCCTGCCCGCGCAAGGGGGCACGGGCGGCATTCCCGCGCGCGTGCTCTGGTCGGACGAGATGTTGCGCCCACTGGCGGAAAGCCCCGTCACGCTCGCGGTAGGCGTGCCGATCCGGGATTGCGCCGCGCCCGCCGGGGCCGCGTATGCCAGCCTCACCCTGACCCTGCCGCCCGGCGCGCTGGTGGACACAGTGCGCCTCCAGCCGCGTGATGGCGGACGGCTCGATGCGCTGCCGAACTACGCCAAAGCGGCCCTCGCCTTCTCGTTCGATTTCGAGACGGCGATGGGCGGTCTGATCCACACGCGCGGCGGATTGACCGATCACGACGTGGCCGATGCCGAAGCGCGCGCGATGGCAATGCGGAGCGGCGCGACCTTCCTGCGCCAGTTGTTCGCGGCGTACGATACGCGCGCGACATTTTATGTCAATGGCTACAACTTCCTTACCGGCAATACGCTCCGTCGTCAGTTCGTCGGCAACCCAACGTACACCCGATACAACGCGGTGACGGCGGGCTTCGCGTCCGACTACTGGACAACCCATCCATGGTACGGCGACGACCCGTTCGGGACGGAGGACACGAACCCGGCGTGGTATTTCGGCTCGCTGACGAAGCAATTGCGCGACGATGGGCACGATATCGAATCACATAGCTTCGGGCACCTCTTCCTCCATGCCGGGATCACGGCGCAGCAACTCGACGATGATCTGACGGCCTGGGATCAGACCGCCAAAGAGAATGGCTACGCTCCCGCGCACTCCTTCGCCTTTCCATGGCGCGCCTCGAACAGCGTGACTGCGGAATATTACGCCGTACTCGCGAAGCATGGCATCACCAATGTGACGCGTTTCTACGACACGAAACCGGGGACGTACGATCTCCAGTCGGTGCCCGCCTACCCGCAGATACGCGTCGTGCCGGATCAGGAACTGATTGACCGACCCGGAGACGAGGCGACGGCGCAGCGCGGTATTGATATTGCCCTCGCGACGAACGGCGTCTTCTCCCTCTGGGCGCATCCGGAGAATATTGCCACGCCGCCTGCGCAAGCGATCTGGGGCCGCATCGTCGCGTACGCATCGGATCGCCGCTCGCTCGGCCTTTGGGTCGCGCCGGTGACGACGATCACCAATTTCGTGGATGCCCGCGCGCTCCTGCAAGTGTCGAGCGTCCGCATTGGTGCGACGACGGTACTGACGGTGCGCAACGACGGGCAGGCGGGCGTGAACGACGCGACCTTGACCTTGCCCGGCGCGCCGAAGCAAGTCGCCTGGACGGGCGGTTCCGGCGCGCGGGACATCAACGGCGCGCAAATCCGCGTCGGCAACATCCTCCCCGGCGAAACGATTACGATCGAAGTGCGCTACTCGTGAACGGGCTTGAGATGCGCGCCCGCCTTCCGACAATGCCCGATGCGCGCGCGGCATGGATCGGCTGGTGGCTGCGGTGGGGCGGCGTTGCCCGCCAATCCGGCGTCGCGATTGCCGTCGCGCTCATCGCGTATCTCGTGTGTTTCCCGATTGCCCGGCCCGTGACTCTCGATGTCGGTCGCTTCCCCGACCGTCTCGTGATCGCCGGATTCAATGGCGATGAGCGCGACAATGGCGTGACGTATCGCTGGACACGGACGAATGCAACATTCGCCATTCCGGGCTATGGCGGCGTGCGGAAAGCGCACATCGAAGTCGTCGCGCGTAATGGACGCGATGCGCGCGCCGGGACGCCCTTCACGGTGGACATCGGCGGCGATCCCGCGACAGTCGGGGCGTTCGCGCAGTTCAACCCCGTCCTCGCGGACGTGGATGCGTCCGGCACGGCGGCGGACCTCACGGTGCGGCTGCGCGCGGAGCGATACGTGCCGAACAACGCCGATTCGCGCGTCCTCGGCGTGCAGGTGGATCGCATACGCGTCGAGCCGGTGCAACCATCATGGTGGGCGGGCGCGGTCGGCGGCTGGACGTGGGCGTTGCGGCTCGCGCTCTTCGCCCTCGTCGTCGCGCTGGTCGTCCATGTCCCATCGCGCGGCGTGATCGGTGGCGCGTGCGCGGCGGTCGTCGCGCTGGCGGCGGTCACGATCCCCGAAAGTCGGTTTATCCTCCCGCCGCTCCTCGTGCCGATGACGGTAGGGATCGGGGCGCTCGGCGTCGGGTGGCACTGGCGCGAGACGGGCGCGACCCTCGGCTTCGTCTGGAATGCGCTCGACCGGCGGGTGATTGCGCGCGCGGTCGTCGGCACGCTCGTCGTTGTATACGCGCTGTGTACGTTTGTGATGATCCAGCATGTAGACTTTATCGGTCACGCGGATTATGCCGACAATGCCGTGCGGGCGGCGAATATCGTGCGCGGCCACGGCGACGTGATTGACTATGTGCCGCAGTTCTATCAACGCCTCCCGACGATCACGCACCCCGCTGAGACGTGGCCACCGTTGCAGGTATGGATGATCGCGGCGTTCTTCCGCGTTTTCGGTGTTTCAACCATCGTCGCCAAACTGCCGAATGTCATCGTGATGGGCGCACTCATTGCGCTCGTCGCGGCGGTCGGTGCGTGGCGATGGAGCCGCCGCGTCGGAATTCTGGCGGCGCTCTTTCTCGTCGCCACGCCAATTCTTTTCGAGGATACGCTCTTCCCCGTCAATGATCTCGTGTTCTCGCTGCTCTTTGCCCTCTTCGTGATTGCCGTGTACCGCGCGTGGTGCGTGCCGCAACCCGCAGTGGTGCGGGCGAATTTGGCCTGGTGGCGCGCGTGGCTACCCGATGTCGCGGTTGGCGCGAGCGCAGGGTGCCTGCTCCTGGCGAAGCCGAGCGGGGTCGTGTTGATCGCGGGCGCAGCGGTCGCTGCATTGCTCGTTGCACGCCGGATGCATGTCCGACCGCACTGGCCCGGCATTGCCATAGCGGGAGCGACAGCAGCGCTTTTCTACGCGCCCTGGGCAATCCGCAATCTTGTCACGTTCGGCGCGCCGTTTCATACAACCGAATCCCTCGACGCGTGGGTGCTGAAATATGACCCGAAACAGCCGGTGGAAGGGATATACGGCGTCTTCTGGGGCCGCGATCTGCCCCATCCGCGCCTGCTCGTCGGCTATGGCTACGATCATTTCCTGTCCGTGCAAGGGCATCAATTCGCTAAACTGTGGTCGGACGCGACGAGCGACGCGCTGCTGCCGCGCCTGCTGATCCCTTTCATGCTGCTTGGTCTGATCGTCGGGGCGTCGCGGCAGTCAGCACCGGGTTTCGGCCTCGTTCTCGCGGGCGCGTTTGTCCCGTACACATTGGTCGTACTCCTGTATTGGCACTATGAGAGCCGGTACTTCCTCGTTATCGTGCCGTGGCTCCTGCTCTACGCCGCGTCCGGGATTGAGTGGACGTATGACGCGCTTGCGACTTGGTTTGCCGACATGTGGCAACGCGCGCTCGTGTCCATCTTCGCCGCGCTCCTGCTGCTTGGTGTCCTGATCCCCGATACGCGCGACATCGCAGTGCGCGCGCAGGCGCAGACGGGCGGCAATGAGATAGTCGTCGTATCGGATTGGCTGAAAACGAACACGCCGCCCGACGCGGTCATCATGACGCGCAACCCGTGGGAAGTGTCGTGGCACAGCGGTCGGCGCGCGGTGATGCTGCCGCTCGGCAGCCTCGACGATGTCTACGCGGTGATGCGGCAGTACCACGTCACCTACCTGGAACTGGATCACATCAACGATCCGAGCGTGCTGCGCGAGAGTCTCAAGCCGCTCTATTCATTCAAGGCGATGCCGGGGATCACGCCCCTCTACGACCCGCACAACGATGCCTACCTTGTCTTCGCGGTCACACAGCCGGGATGAACGGAAATGATGTGCCGCAGGAACGGCTCCGCGTCGTCATGCTCACCTCGTCGTACCCGCTCTTCGCGGGCGACATGACCGCGCCGTTCATCGAGGAGATCGCCGCCGGGATTGCCGCGCGCGGGCACGAAGTCCATATCGTTTTGCCGAATCATCCGCGCCTTGACCGACCAATGACGGAGCACGGCGTCCATCTGCATCCCTTCGCGGTCGCTCCCGTCCGGTCGTGGGGCGCGACGTGGGGGTACGCGGGGTCGCTCGCGGGGGATGTCGCGCTGACGAAGGGTGCGATCGCCATTGCGCCCTTCGCGCTCGCTGCGGCGGTTCGGGCGGTGCGGCGCGTGGTACGCGACGTTGATGCGGATATCGTGCAGGCGCATTGGGTGATCCCGAATGGGCCACCCGCCGCGCTCGTCGCCCGGCGCACGCGGACGCCGCTGGTCGTCAGCCTGCACGGATCGGACGTTTTTGTGGCGGAGCGGGTGATGCCGGCGCGCCGAGCAGCGCGGTGGGCATTTGCCGAGGCGAGTGCGGTGACGGCGTGCTCCGGCGATCTCGCGGATCGGGCCGTGCAACTCGGCGCGGACGTGACCGGTACGACCGTCGTGCCCTATGGCGTCAATGCCGATCAGTTCAAACCGGTGGACGAGGCGACGGGCGCCGCCGTGCGCGGGTGGTACGGCCTGCCACCGACCACGCCGCTCTTGCTCTGTGCCGGGCGACTCGTCTATAAGAAGGGGTTCGCGGTCGCGGTGGACGCCTTCGCGCGCATCGCCGATGCCGTGCCCACCGCGCGGCTCGTCATCGCGGGCGACGGGCCGCTCGATAGTGAACTGCGGGCGCAGGCGGCGCGGTTGGGCATCGGGGAGCGCGTCATCTTCGCCGGGCGGGTGGATCGGGCGCGTCATCCGCTTCTCGTCGGGGCGTGCGACGTGTATCTGCTCCCGTCCGTCCACGATCATCGCGGCAATGTGGACGGCTTGCCGAACGCGCTGCTCGACGCGCTCGCTGCAGGTTGCGCGGTGATCGCGTCCGATGTCGCCGGGGTCGGTTTGGCAGTGCGCGACGGGGAGACCGGCGTGCTCGTGCCCGAACAACGCGCGGAACCGCTGGCAGGCGCAATACTGGCATTGCTGAATGATCCGGTTCGGCGCGCGCGACTCGGCGCGACAGCCCGCGTGGACGTGACGACGCGGCTAACCTGGGCGCGAACGGCGATGGCGTTCGAGCAGGTCTTTTTCGCGGCGCGCGACCGGATGGCGCAATCGGGAGGGGGTATGGGGGATTGAACACGGAAGATCGCGCACCGATCGTCGGTATCATCGGACTCGGCTACGTCGGGCTTTCCTACGCCGTCGCCTTCGCGGAGACGGGCTGCCGCGTCGTCGGCTGCGATGTGCTGGCTGCGCGCGTCGCGACGATCAATCGCGGCGAAAGCCCGCTGCCCGACATCCTGCCGGACGCGGCGGTCGCCGCGCAGGTCGCCGCCGGACGTCTCGTCGCGACGACCGAGGACGCGCCCCTCACCGCGTGCGACGCGCTGATTATCGCTGTGCCGACCCCCGTCAATGCGACTTACGACCCCGACCTTGCGATGGTCCGTGACGCCACCGACCGGATCGGCCGGATTCTGCGTCGGGGCCAACTGATCGTCCTCGAATGCACCACCTATCCGGGCACGACGGAGGAGATCATTGTGCCGATGGTGGAAAGTAAAGGCTTCGTGATCGGCACGGATGTCTTCGTCGCCTACTCGCCGGAGCGGATTGATCCCGGCAATACCAACAGCCAGGGATGGACGCTCGCCAATACGCCGAAGGTCGTCGGCGGCTGCACGGCGGCATGTACCGCGCGCGCGGGTGCGCTTTATGGGCGGATGACGGAAACGATCGTCCCGGTCTCGTCGCCGAAGGTGGCGGAGATGGAGAAGCTCGTCGAGAATGTTTTCCGTGTCGTCAATATCGCCCTGGTGGACGAATTGGCGCTCCTGTGCGACCGGATGGGCCTCGACATCTGGGAAGTGCTCGACGCGGCGGCAACGAAGCCGTACGGCTTCATGAAGTTCGTGCCGGGGCCGGGGTTGGGGGGCCACTGCATCCCCGTGGACCCGCTCTATTTAACGTGGAAGGCGAAGGCGTACGACTTCCCGACGCGCTTCATCGAACTGGCGGTAGAGATTGACCGCCGGATGCCCTACCACGTCCGTGAACTGGTCGTCCGCGCGCTGAATGGGCAGCACAGGAGCGTCAACGGCAGCCGCATCCTCCTGATCGGCGTCGCCTACAAACCCGATGTCGCGGACACGCGCGAAACGCCCGCCGCCGCCGTGTGGCGACTGCTTGCCGACGACGGCGCGGTTGTCTGCTATCACGACCCGCATGTGCCGACCTTCCGTGCGCCGGACGGCGAGACGTACGCCTCGACGACGCTGACCGACGAACTGCTGCGCGCGGTGGATTGCGTCGTGATCGTCACCAACCATTCCGCCGTGGACTACGCGCGCATCGTCGAGCGAACTATGGCTGTCGTGGACACCCGGAACCAGACGCGCGGTATCGAGGTGGGTGAGGGCAGCGCCACGATCACCCGGCTGTGATGGCGTGGTAACGAAGGGGGAGTTATGGACATGATGCTGCCAGACACCGCCGCACTGCTTGTGATTGATGTCCAGGAGGCGCTGGACGACCCGCGACGACCGCCGCGCAACAACCCCGATGCCGAGGCGAATATCGCCCGGCTCCTTGCCGCATGGCGCACGGCCGGGCGGCGGTGTGTCCATATCCGGGATGACTCGCTCGATCCTGCCTCCCCGTTTGCGCCCGGTCAGCCCGGCAACGCGATCAAGAAGATCGTCGCGCCGTTGCCCGATGAGTGGTTGATTGGCAAGCACGTCCACAGCGCATTCATCGGCACGGATCTCGAAGCGCGACTACGCGGCGCGGGGATCACGACGCTTGTAATCACAGGCCTCGTGGCGAATCAGTGCGTCGAGTCCACCGCGCGTATGGCGGGCAACCTCGGCTTTGACACGTACGTCGTTGGAGATGCGACTGCGGCCTACGATGGTACCGACCCGGACGGCACACATTACGCCGCTGACGCTATCCACGCCATGACGCTGATGAACCTGCACAAGGAATTCGCCACGATCACGACCACCGACGCAGTCCTTGCAGCAGTGGCATCCCCGACGGTGATGGGTATACCGTCGGGCGATGCTTCGTTGCAGCGACGGTGAAGGCCGGGAAACTGCACCGAGCGGGCGGGAGAGCCAGCATCATGTACGTAGCCCAGACGACGTGCCGATGACGCGCCCGACACAACGTACCGACCCCGCCGGGCGCTACGCATGGCCGGAATGGCTGCTGATCGGCACGCTCGTACTCGCTTGCCTGTTGCTCGTCCCGAAACTGGCCGCGACCGCGCGGTACGACGCCGCAATTCTCCGCTTTCCCTTCCAGGTGGACGATGCAGAAGGCGTTGTTCTCGCCGAGGCGGCGCTGATCGCGCAGGGCACAAACCCGTATGCATTTCAGCCCTCCCCAGCATCGTATTTCTACGCGGGGCCCTATACACCGGTATATACCCTGCTCAACAGCGGCGCGGTCGCGGTCGCGGGGCCGACATTCAAATTCGGGCGCGGGTTCCAGTTGCTCGCGACGCTCGCGGTCGCGCTCTGGCTCGCGTGGATGGTGCGACGCTCCGCGACGGACTGGCGCGGCTGGGTGATCGGCGGCTGGTCGGCGGCGATCTTCGTCACGGCACATCTCGTCGCCGTCTGGGGCGTCCGCGTTCGGCCGGACATGACGGCGCTCGCCTTCAACGCGCTCGGCGTCGTCGTTCTGCACGCCTGGCTCGGTCGCAACGACGGGGAGCGATGGCGCGCGGGTGACTGGCCGAAGGGTGTGAGATTCGCACGGATCGCTGTCGGTGCGGCCTGCTTCGCGCTCGGCTGGTGGACGAAGCAGACCTTTATCGCGTTGCCCGTCGCGTTCATCATCGCGACGACCGTGCGGCGACCGAGGAGCGGCGTGACCCTTGCCGCGCTCTACATGGGAATGGTTGCCGTGCCCTTCGCCCTTGTGACCGCGCTGACACGGGGCGGTTTCGCGCAGAAGACGATTGGCTATCAGGGATCATGGGAATGGGGTGCGTTCCGGCGGCTCGCACAGCCGTTCATCGAGCGGTACGCCTCGCTCATCATTGTCGCGGTCGTCTTCACGCTCCTCGTTGTCTTCCGTACGCGGCGACCGACGTTCACGGTGTGCTGGCTCGCGCTCAGTGCGGTTGGCGCCCTCGGTGCGGGGACGAGTGGGGGGAATCACAATCATTTTGTCGAGTTCGTCGGGGCGGCCGTGCTGCTCGTCGGTCAGGGCATCGCGACGCTGGTAGCGGCGGAAGCGCGCGATCAGCGGCGGGCATGGATGCTGCCCGCACTCGGCGCGCTCGTCATGCTCGGCGGCGCCATCGTGGCGATCAATGAGCACGAGGGAGGGGCGGGTTGGTTGGCGCGGGACTATCGCGCGCCGACCGTTGCGGAGCGTGAAGGATCGGCGGCGGTCGCGAGCTATATCGCGAATAGTCCCGGCCCGGTGTACAGTAACAATGTCGGCATGCTCGTCGTGGCCGGGCAGGAGGTGCGGATCACTGACCCATTCACGATGGCGGCGGAGGTGCGCCTTGGCCGGTGGGATGACGCGCTGCTCGTCGCCGATGTCGCGGCAGGCAAGTACCCGGTGATCGCGCTCAGTTACAATAACGTGGCGACGCTCGACCCGGATCAGCCGCCGACGGACGCGACGCCCGGTTTGATCCGCGCGATCCAAACGCGCTATCGGCTGATTGAATCGAATGTACTGCGGCTCTACGTGCCGAAATGAACGAAGAACGAAGGAGGGGGAAATGAGCGACGAACAACGCGGCGCGACGACCGAGGGGCCGGCAATCAGCCAGGAACTCCTGAACATCCTCGCCTGCCCATGCAGCCATCACGCGCCGCTCCGTTTGGAGGGGCAGCGTTTGATCTGCACGGATGGCGCGTGCAGCCGCGTCTACCGGATCGAGGACGGCATCCCGATCATGCTGCTCGACGAGGCCGAAGGGGATGGGCCACCCGCATAACGAAAGTGCTGAGTGCTGAGTGCTGAGTGCTGAGGAAGGCGATCCTCGCTGCATCTCGTGTTTCTCTATCCACAAATCAAGAAGCTGACGGGGGCGCAACGGCTGATTTTGCAGTTGGCGCGTTATACGATGGCGGCGGGTCACCGGGTGACGCTTGTGACGCACCGGCTTGGCGATGAACCGCGCGCCGCTGTGCCGCCCGGCCTCGCCGTGATCGAAACCGGGCAGCGCGTTGATCGGTTTGCGCACCATTACGCGGACGCGGCATTGGAATATGCGCTCGGGCCGCTGCTCATCAAACATATCCCAATAGACGCCGATGCACTGGTGTGCTTCGGGCCTCCCGCGATGCCCGCGCTCTGGTGGGCGCGTCGCTGGGGATGGGGGGTGCCGTCGCGGCCACTCCTTGCATTCCTGTACGAGCCGCCTCGGTTCGTTGACCGGGATCGCGCCGACGTCGTCGCCGGACTAGGGAAGATGGGGCACGTCGCCGGGACAATGTTCGGACTGTACGGCGCGGTGGATCGCCGGTTGGTGCGCGCAGCCGACGCGCTGCTGGCAAACGGCTCATACGGCGCAATGCGGCTCGCAGTGGTCTACGGGCGCACCGCTGTTGTCCTGCCGCATGGCGTGGATTTCGTGGATGCGAACGATACAGCGGTCGCGGCGGTGCAGACGCGCTACGATCTCCCGGCGGGTGCGCCGGTCCTGCTCACCGTCAATCAACTCCACCCGCGCAAACGGATTGACCTCTTTATCCGGGCCGTTGCCGCAGTGCGCGCGGCGCATCCGGCGGCGATCGGTCTCATCGTCGGTCGTGGCGTGGACGAGGTGCGCCTGCGGGCGGAGGCGACGCGATGCGGCGTTGCCGAGGCGATTCGCTTCGCAGGGTTCGTCGCGGACGGTGATTTGCCCGCCATCTATCGCAGCGCGACGGTGTATCTGCACACAGGGCGCGATGAAACATTTGGGTTGTCGGTCCTCGAAGCGGCGTGGAGCGGGATTCCCGTCGTCGCGGTGGACGAAGGCGGACCGCCCGACATCCTCGGTGCGAATGGCTGGATCGTCCCCGCCGAGGTCACGGCGATTGCCCAGGCGGTGGACGACATCCTGGCGCATCCTGACGCCGCGAAGCAGCGCGCCGCGCGTGCCGAGGTGGACGTGCGCTCCCGCTTCCGCTGGGAGGAAGGCGCGGCTGCCCTGCTGCACACGATCGGGAGCTTGCGACGCGAATCGCTCCAGCGCCCTTGACGGGCGTGCGGGCCTTTGGTAGTATCGCTGCGGTGCGGGAACGCCAGCCGGGGGAGTGTCGGAACTGGCAGACGAGCATGACTTAGGATCATGTGCCGCAAGGCGTGAGAGTTCGAATCTCTCCTTCCCCACCAGCCAGTCTGATGTGCGCAGTGAGCGGAAGTAGCTCAGCGGTAGAGCATCTCCTTGCCAAGGAGAAGGTCGCGAGTTCGAATCTCGTCTTCCGCTCCATTTTTATGCCCGAAACCTCGCCCCGAGTCTGTCCGCTGTAGGAATGCTATCGTGCATTGCGCTGTTCTAAGAAGCAGTAATATGCATGATCGTGCCCGAATGGGTGCGTGTTGGTGGGAGGGAATTTTTATGTCGGAACGACCGGAAATGAGTCGCGAGGACTTCATGGCCTTTATCCTCGATCACCGTGAGAAGCCGCGCAACAACCACGCGATGGACGCGCCGAGCGTCGAGGCGACTGGCGGCAATCCCGGCTGCGGAGATATCGTGACGGTCTATCTGAAGGTCGGAGCCGACGACCGGATTGAGGAGATCTCGTACGTCGGCGAGGGTTGCACGATTAGCCAGGCTGGGGCATCGTTCATGACCAGTCGGCTGAAAGGGAAGCCGATAGATGAGGTTGCGAACATGGGCTACGAGATTGTCACCGACACCTTCGGCCCGCAGGTGATGGCGACACGGCCCCGCTGCGCGACGCTGGCGCTCGGCACGATCAAGTCGGCAGTCAAGAAATATCGCGATGAAACGACACGGCGATCGCTCGATCCGCCCGCTGCCGCAGACGGCAACGCGTCGTCGCCACATTGACGTGGAAACGGTCTCGCATTATGCTCCATTTGGTTGATTAAGTAGCGGCCAAGTTGACGAAGCGCCAACACTCGGCTACCCTCCGTATTATTGAGTTTGTTGCGTAAGTTCGTTAACTTCATCGGTGGAACGTAAGGAGATGGGTTATGACGGCGACAGCGACGACCCCCACGACGGACGTACTGGTTTCGACCGATTGGGTTGCCAATCATCTGAAGGACCCGAAAATTCGCCTCGTCGAGAGCGATGAGGATATCCTGCTGTACGAGATCGGTCACATCGCCGGTGCGGTGATGATTGACTGGACGGCGGATTTGCAGGACCCTGTCGTCCGGGACTTCATCGGCCCGGAGCAGTTCGCGCAGTTGATGGGCCGCAACGGGATCGCGAACGACACGACGGTCGTCTTCTACGGCGACAAGAACAACTGGTGGGCGGCGTACGCGTACTGGTTCTTCAAGCTGAACGGCCACGAAAACCTGAAGATCATGGATGGCGGGCGCGTCAAGTGGGAGGCCGAAGGGCGCGAGTACACGCGCGAAACGCCGAACTACCCCGCCGCGCAATACACACCGGGCACGTATCACCCCGAATACCGCGCGATGCGCGACGAGGTACTCGGGTTTATCGGCTACGCGAACGGCGGGCGCGGCCAGAACGCGCAGGGTCCACTGGTGGATGTGCGCTCACCGCAGGAGTTCTCTGGCGAACTGACGCACATGCCCGCCTATCCGCAGGAAGGTGCGCTGCGCGGCGGGCATATCCCCGGCGCAAAGAGCATCCCGTGGGCGAAGGCAGTCGCGGAGGACGGCACGTTCAAACCGATCGCCGAACTGCGGACACTGTATGAAGGCCAGGGTATTACGCCGGATAAGGACGTGATAGCGTATTGCCGCATTGGCGAGCGCTCAAGCCATACCTGGTTCGTGCTGCATGAGCTGCTTGGCTACAAGAACGTTCGCAACTATGACGGCTCATGGACCGAGTGGGGCAACGTCGTCGGCGTGCCAATCGAGAAGTAAAACCGCGACATCGGGGCAACGCAATCGAACGGCGCGGGCAGCAATGCTCCCGCCGTTCGGAATTTGTCAGACGTCCCATTGCTAGATGTGCCGACATCCAGGACATAACAGTATATTTTCCGGTGGTGGCGGCCTTTAGCCTGCCTCTCTGTGGCAGGCTAAAGCCCGCCACCACCATGATTGTCTGTTTGCTGAACCGACTGTTAGATGCGCGAACTTGCGGGCAGGCGCCGCGCCGCGCTATCATCATCGGCGCGGTGGCGTGAGACCACTGATCGTTTGCGGACACGATTGTTCGGCCGAGAGAAGGGAACGGGATAGACTGTGAAACTGACCGCCGAGCGGCTCCCGGAAAGCCAGATCCGGCTCGAAATTATTTCCGATGAGGCCGAGTTCGCTACCGCGCTCGACAAGGCGTCGAAGCGGGTGGCGCAGCGCGTTACCGTGCCCGGTTTCCGCCGGGGCAAAGCGCCGCGCACGCTCGTCGAGCGGCACGTCGGCCGCGCGATGATCGTGGATGAGGCGAACGGCGCGCTGATGGACGACCTTTACCGGCAGGCGCTCGAACAGGAAGACCTGGCGCCCGTCGCCCGCCCCTCGGTCGAGGTGCTGACGGAGGAGCCGCTGTCGTTCCGCGTCGAGGTGGAGATTTCGCCGACCGCCGACGTGACCGGGTACGAAAATGTGCGCGTCGAATCGGAACATATCTCGGTCACCGATCAGGATGTGGACGACTACATCGAGCGACTGCGGGAAGATCAAAGCCCGTGGGTTGATCCGGCGACGCCGCGCCCGGTGCGAGAGGGCGACGAGGTCGTTGTGGACATCGCTGCCTTTGAGGGTGATGAGCCGTTCGATGAGCCGACAACGGGTGCGACCTTCGTGCTCGGCCGGGACAATCTGCTGCCCCAGATCCGCGCCATGATCGTCGGCGCGACGGTCGGCGAGCCGGTTGAGCAGACTATTACCTTCCCTGAGGCGAATGGCGAGGAAGACGAACGACCGATCCCCGAAACGCTGCTCGGCAAAATCCTCACCTACCGGATCACGGTGCAGAGTGCGAAGGAGCGTGAGTTGTTGCCGCTCGACGACGAGTTGGCCGCCTCGCTCGGTGGTCGCCCGATGACCCTCGCGGAGCTGCGCGCGGAAATCCGCAGCAACCTCCGGCAACAAGGTGAGATGCAGGCGCGTAACACGCTCGTCGCGAACATCATGGAGAAGTTGCGCGATGAGGTCGCCAAGGTCGAGGTTGGCCCGGCGCTGATTGACCAGCAGACCCGCGAGGACGCGATGCAGCAGTTGCAGCAAATCGGCGGGATGGGCATTGATATCAACGAGATTTTCGGCAAGAATACCGACGCCGTGAACAACTTTCTCGAACGGATCAAGCCGGAATCCGAGCGCCGCCTGCGCAACACCCTGATCCTCCGCGAGATCGCCAAGAATGAGAACCTAGATGTTACAACGGAAGAGGTGCATGAGGAAGTGCACCGCCTCGGTATGGAGCACAGCGTCCTCGACGATGAGCGTACGGTGGAGTTGATTACGGAAGACTTGCGCGAGCGCAAGTTGCTCGAACGCGTCGTCGAGATCGCCACCGAGGGCAAAGGCATTATTGACGACTCCCCCGAAAGCGCGTATATCCTGCCGCCGAGCGACGAGGCAGATGTGGGAACCGACGCGGACACCACGCAAGCGCCATCGGCGAGCGTCGAGGCAGATGCCGAATCGGGTGAGAGCATGCCGGCGAACGAGGGGGCGACCGAGGAGCCACAGGCGACGGCTGACGCCGCTGCCGTTGGCGCCGATGACACGGAAATTTCGCCCGATGATGATGATGCCACAGCGGCGGGAAATGCTGGTACAATGGACGAGGATGGGACACTGCCCGCAACCGACGCGCCAGCGAACGCCGGTGAAACGCCGAAACCCGCGTAACATCGGGCGTACCCGCCCGTTACCAGCTAATGGAAGGAACCTGAGATGCATACAGGACTTGACGTGCAGAACATTATCCCGGCGGTCGTCGAAAGTACGAATCGCGGCGAACGCTCGTGGGACATTTATTCCCGCCTGCTGCGCGACCGCATCGTCTTCGTCGGCACGCCGATTGACGCGCAGGTGGCGAACGTCTTCATCGCGCAGTTGCTCTTCCTCGATTATGAGGACCCGGATCGCGAAATTAAGGTCTACATCAACAGCCCCGGCGGCGAAGTCTATGCCGGCCTCGCGATGTACGACACGATGCAGATGATCCGCTCCGATGTTTCGACCTACTGCATGGGCATGGCGGCGAGCATGGGCGCGGTGCTGCTGTGCGCCGGGCAGAACGGCAAGCGGTACGCACTGCCGAACTCGCGCGTCTTGATCCATCAGGGATCGGGTGGCTTCCGGGGTAATGTGCCAGACATTGACATCGCCGCGCGCGAAACGATCAATGTTGTCACGCGCCTTGTCGAGATCATGGCGAGCCATAGCAATCAACCGTTCGACAAGGTGAAGCGCGACACCGAGCGCGATTATTATATGGGCGCCGAAGAAGCGAAGGATTACGGTCTCATTGACGAAATCCTCCTGCCTCAGCCGAAGAAAGTCGCGGGAGCGTTGGTGGCCTAGCGCGCCCAATGGGTGTGCGTTGTCCCCGTGGCGCCGACGTGCGTGCGGGCGGATGAGGAGCGTTTGGGGATGGCAGGTACGCGGGGAACCAGTAATAGTGGGGGCGGGAGTCGGATGCAGTATCGTTGCTCCTTTTGCGGTAAAGGGCAAGATGAAGTTAAACGGCTGATTGCGGGTCCTGGTGCGGTCTACATCTGCGACGAATGCGTCGAACTCTGCCGCGAGATCATCGAGGAAGAGGACGTGCCCACGCCAAAGGTTCAACCTTCCTTCGCCGGTATCTCGACGCCGAAACGCATCCACGAACAACTCTCGCAATATGTGGTCGGCCAGGATATGGCGAAGAAAAGTCTCGCCGTCGCCGTCTACAACCATTACAAACGCATCACGGCGGGTGCGGAGCCGAACAATGATGTTGAGTTGCAGAAAAGCAATATCCTACTCGTCGGCCCGACCGGCTGTGGCAAGACCTATCTCGCGCAGACGCTTGCCAAAATCCTCGATGTGCCCTTCTCGATTGCCGATGCGACCGCACTTACCGAAGCCGGGTATGTCGGCGAGGATGTCGAGAATATCCTGCTCCGGCTGATCCAGAATGCCGGCGATGTCGCCCGCGCCGAGACGGGCATCATCTACATTGACGAGATTGACAAGATCGCGCGCAAGTCGGACAACCCCTCGATCACGCGCGACGTTTCCGGTGAGGGTGTGCAGCAGGCGCTCCTCAAGATCATCGAGGGCACGACCGCGAATGTGCCGCCGCAGAGCGGCCGCAAGCACCCCCACCAAGAATATATCCAGATCGACACGCGCAACATTCTCTTCATCTGCGGCGGCGCGTTCGAGGGTTTGGAAGACATCATCGCCCGCCGGATGGACTCGAAGCACTCGATGGGCTTCATGGGTATCGGCAGCAACCAGACAAAGAACGAGCAGGAGAATCTGCTACGGCATGTCACGCATGACGATCTGCTTAAGTACGGCCTGATCCCGGAGTTCGTCGGTCGGTTGCCCATCACGGTCAGCCTCGATCAACTTTCGCGCAGCGAGCTGATCCGCATTCTGACGGAGCCGAAGAACGCCGTCATCAAGCAGTATCAGCGCCTCTTTGGGCACGACAATGTCGAGTTATCCTTCACGGAGGATGCGCTCGAAGAGATCGCCACGCAGGCCGAGAAGCGCAAGACCGGCGCGCGCGGGCTGAAGACTGCCATCGAATCATTGCTGCTCGATGTGATGTATGAGATACCGTCGCTCGATAATGTACGCAAGTGCGTCGTCAATGGCGAGACCGTGCGCAACGGCAAGCAGCCGATCCTGATGACGCTCGGTGGTCGGGAGCTGGAACTCGAAGACACCGTCGCGTAAGTCACCCTCTACAAGCGAAAGCAAAGAAACGACTGGGCAGCATGCCCGGTCGTTTCATGTGTCGTAGCAATATATTCCTGGGGCGCGAGACACCAGGCGCATGGCGCATCGCGGCCCTTTGTTTATTTTCCGGCGGGCGCGACGGCAAGACCTTCACGATCCTCGTCTTCCGCACCGCCCTCGTTGTTTCCGCCGCGTTCTTCCTCGCCGGAATTCGGGCCAAAGGTGTTTGGGCCGCTCTGATAGCCGCGCACGCTCGAACCATACGGCCGAGGTGCGTATCCACCGGTAGGCGGCGTGCGCGCAGCGGGGACGACGCCCTCGGGGCGGGCATATCCCTGCCGTGGCGGCAGGTCGGCGCGGGCAAACTGTGCGACGTTCGCTTCGAGGTCAATGAACTGGTCGGCAATGTCCATCAGGTCGGTCGCGGCCTGGCGGGGCGTTGCGGCGACCTCGACACGCAAGCCGGCATTCTGCGCAGCGTCCACGAGGTTGACGAAGTCACCATCGCCGCTGACGACGATCGCGACATCAATATGCGGCGCCTGGGTCAGGAGATCAATTGCCAATTCCATGTCGAGATTCGCTTTAGTGCTGCCATCCTCGAAGCGGCGCAACGCCTTGGTCTTGACGCGGAAACCGTTGCGCTTGAGCCAAGTGATGAAACTGTGGCTGCTCTCATCTTCCGGGTTATAGCCGAGATAGGCGTAGGCGCGATGCAGGCGGCGACCGGAGGTGAGGAAATCGAGCAAGCGCGCGTAATCAATGCGAATGCCCATATCCCGCGCCGCGAAATACAGGTTGGACATATCGAAGAAAATCGCGATTCGGTCGGATTCATCATGCCGTCTCGATGCACGCATAAAGAAACCCCTTTCATTCAGCAAGTCTGCAAAGTGACCCATCGGGCAATGCCCGACAGCTACGCAAATCGGTGGTCGGCGCAGCCATTTCGGCCCGGAACATGTGGTGATAGTGTAGCACGCGTTCATCTACTGAAACAAATGATACGCTCTGCGCTTACGCACCCTTTGCGGCGATCAATGCGCGCCACGCGTCGTCGAGGCCGTCGTCGCTCACCGCGTAGAAGGTGCGGATGTCGCCGCCGTTGTCACGAAGTGTGAGTGTATAGCGCCGCACACCATCTCGTTCGGCGCTTCCTCCATAGCCCAACCACCCTTCCCAGAGAATCGCGTCGGGATGAGCCTGCTGATTCTCGCGCTCGATGATCGCCTGACGCCAGAGCCGTCGCGAGGATTTTTTCGTCACGTTGTCTGCGGCGCGGCCGCTTTTCAAGTCGCGCATCGAGTAATATCGCTCGCCATCGCGATCCTCAACCGCGAGGATTTCCACGCCGGTTGTCGGTACAGGGGGAAGGCCATCGCCATTGGACCTGGCGGTGGGTACCGGCGTGTCTTCCGGTGCCGAGGGCGGTTCTGTCACTTCAGCGGCGGGTACGTCGGCGGTCGGTTCCGCTATCGGTTCCGCCACTTCGGCGATCACTTCTCCCGACGCTTCGGGCGCGGTGGCGATCGTTTCCGGAGGAGTATCCGATGGCGTCATGGCCTTTCGCGAACGCCTGCGCGGTCGCGGCTTCGGTGCGTCGGTGGCTGACGGCTCGATCGCCGCTATCGTCTCGACGGGGAAGGTTGCCAGTTCATCGAGGGAGGCCGACGGGGTGGTATCGGCGTCGGTGGCGACGGCGGCAATCGGCTGCTCCGATTCGATGATTGTCGTGGGCGTTTCAGGGATGTCCAAAACGTACACGATTGGCGCTGCCTCCGGCTCGGACGGCGACGATGGGGATGCCTCCGCTTCCGCCTCCGGTTGTTCTGTTGGCGGTCGGCGTCGCGACCGGCGGCGACGCGGCGCGCGTCGTTCCTCCGACTCGGTCTCGGCCTCGACCTTGACTATTTCCGCCCGGGGTTCATCGCGCGCTTCTTCCGGTGTCGCGTCGTCCGACTCCGACTCCGGCTCGTCATCGTCATCAACGGCCTGACGCGGTGCCGTCCACGCGCGAATGCCGTTCGGTTCGGTCGCGAGCTGCGGCGCGATGTCGGCCGCCTCGCGTACGAGTTGAACGATCTCATCGCGGAGTGCGACGACGGAAGCGGTCTCCTGGCGGACGAAGACCTGCCCCGCGTCGGTCGCGTATGGGGTGTCGAGGCCCTTCGGCACCGTGACGATCAGGACCGGTTTGCCTCCACTGCTCTCGACCTCCACCGTCACATCGAGCTTTGGCACGATGCTGCGCGCGATCGCGTCGCCCAGACCACGCGCGGCCTCCTCGGCATTCGGCACGCCGACGACAGCCTGTGCGGAACTTGCGCTCACGCCGACATAGATGATGCCGCCGTTCGTGTTGGCGAAGGCGACGACATCTTTGGTGATCGGTCGGTACCGGCTGCGGCGGCTACGCACCTGCTCGTGGAAGGATTGTCCGATCGTCGGGCCTTGTTCTCGCGCGGCCTGAATGGCATCCCGCGACGCGGCGACGGACGAATGCGCGGGGCGGATGCGGCTGAACTCTTCGGAAGCGAGCAAGGCTTTGAGCGCCGCAAATGACCGCTCCGGCAGTTGCACATCGGTCGCCCGGTCACCGACCCCGAGATCGGTCTCGCGGTGCGCCCCATCGCGGGAAAGCCGGTGGGCGTCGGAACCCTGAATCGCGTGCATCCGGCGGGGATACTCGGGCCGGGAACCATTGAAGAAACTCGCCGTCCCCCGCCGCGTCGCGTCGTCCAGATCGGTGACTTCAAGGGCGTGGATATACTCGGACTGCGTGTAGGCGACTTTGGTCGGGCCACCGAAGCGGAAATTCTGCATCGCGACACCGTGCGCCGCGTTCACATGCGCGGGGATGACGAGGCCACCATGCTCGTTAATCACTTCGTACGCCGTCAGCACGTCGGCGATCCCGTTGACCTGACCGCTACCCATCTCCATCTGGTCTTCCGGGATGTTCAGGGTCATCAGGAGATATTCGAGCCGCCGGACGGTCGTTTCCGGTGGGAAGATGCCAAGGATGTGGAAGCCATAGGCGGCGGTGAACTCGAATCCGGGTAGGATCAGTAGCTTCTCCTGCAAGCGGTGGTATTCGTCGAGGATTTCCTTTTCGGCGGGCGTCAGCCGGTCGAGTTCCGCAAGCAGTTGCAGGTCCTCGACCTCGCGTCGCATCGCGGCGATGCCGCTGACGCTGTTGTGGTCGGTAACGGCGACGACATCAAGGCCGCGCTCGTCCGCCGTTCGGAGGATTTCGAGATAGGTCGCCGAGAGGTCCTGGTAATCCGCCGATGCCGGGGTATGCAGATGCAGATCCATCCGGTACCACGCCATCTCCTGCGGATCGCGTGTCTGCTGACCGCGTCCGCCCCGCCCGCGTCGTGAACGTGCCATTGTCCTATCAATCACTCCTGGTACGGGCGCGCAATGACGTGCCCAAGCGGAAAATCATCCTCGCGCCGATTGTCGCATAGGCACGATGGATGGGCAAACCACGCGATTCCGGCGCGCGACACGATGGACGCACGTACGGTAAAGTACGCGCGAGACGTGGCGCGTGCCGGCGGCGAATGAGGTGGACATGAGCGACCGTTCGATTGATTTGCACTCCTTCCTCGAACAACTGGCGTCGAACGCGCCGACGCCGGGCGGTGGCGCGGCATCGGCATACGTCGGTGCATTGGGCGCGGCGTCGGTGGCAAAAGTCGCCGCCGTCAGCGTCGGCAAGCCGAAATTCGCGGCGTACGACGCCGATTTGCGGGCGCGGCTCGATCATCTCCTGGTGTTGCGCGACCGTTTCCTCGCGCTGGCCGACGAAGATGCGGCGGCATTCGCGGCGTTTATGCAGGCGTACCGGCTGTCGAAGGCGAACGACGAGGAGCGGACGATGCGGGCAGCAGCCGTGCAGGAAGGGATGCGGCAAGCAGCCGCCGTGCCGCTACGGATCATGGCGGCGGCCCGCGAAGTCCTCGATGCGGCGGAGGCGATTGCCGTCACGGGCAACCAGAACGCGCTCGGCGACTGCGGGGCGGGCGCGGCGATGGCGGTGGCCGCGATGCGGGTCTCGCTTCTGAATGTCACCGCGAACATCGCCGGGCTGGTGGACGGCGCGGAAGTCGCGGGGTATCGCGCGCAACTGCACGATTTGATGGACGGCGTGGCCAAACGCGAGCGGGCGCTGCTCGACGCGATCCGTCGCCGCCTCGCCGGCGAAGCCGAATGACCTCAGCCCGGACGATACCAACGGATGCGAGACACGCGGGCGCACAGATGATGCTCGGCAAGCCCGTTGCAGCGGCGATCATCGAGGAGGTGCGCGCGGACGTCGCGGCATTTGTGGGGCGCTACGGCTATGTCCCAGCGCTCGCGGTGATCACCATCGGGCCGACGCCGGCCGCCGAGCGATATACCGAAACACTGCGGAAACAATCGGCGGCGGTCGGGCTGGCATTCGAGCGGGTTGCCCTCGATCCCGACGCTGACGAATTCACGGTACGGGCGCAGATCGTCGAACTCAATCACCGTCCACAGATTGCCGGCGTGCTCGTGCAGATGCCCTTGCCCGCTCACCTTTCGCCAACTATCGTCGGCGAAACGCTCGATCCGTATAAGGATGTGGACGGCATCACACCGGCGAATGCAGGCAACCTTTCGCTCGGTTTGCCGGGGCTGTTCCCCAGTACACCGCTGGGCGGCGTCGCCCTCCTGACGCATTATGCGATTTCGCTCGCGGGTAAGCACGCGGTGGTCGTCGGTCGCTCCAATGTCGTCGGGAGGCCGCTGGCCCAGTTGCTGCTCCGCGAGGACGCGACGGTGACGATCGCGCATTCGCGTTCGACCGACCTCGCGGACCTGACGCGTCGCGCCGATATTCTCGCGGTCGCAGTCGGGCGGGTCGGCTTCATCACGCTTGAGATGGTGAAGCCCGGCGCCGTCGTCGTGGACTTCGGCACGAACTTCACGGCGGACGGCCTGCGCGGTGATGTTGCACCGGAAGTCGCTACCCTTGCCTCCGCCTTCACACCGGTACCGGGCGGCACGGGGCCGGTGACGAATGCGATCCTGCTCCGCAATACCCTGCGCGCGGCGCGCGAAACAATGGCCGTTCGCAGCCATTTGCACTTGCCTGACTGACAGTTGGCGGTTCATAGAGATTTCATCCCAATGCCCGCTGGTGATGCCTCATTATCGTGGAAGGAAATGAACGATGGCTGCTGTTCCCAGCGACATTGCGATTGCACAGGCCGCGACGCTTCGACCGATTACGGAGATCGCCGCCACGCTCGGCCTCGGTGACGACAACATCGAGTTGTACGGCAAATACAAAGCGAAGATCCATCTCGATGTGCTGGCGCGTATGCAGGATCGGCCGATGGGGAAGTACATTGTCGTCACGGCGATCACGCCGACCCCGCTTGGCGAGGGCAAGACGACGACGACGGTCGGACTCGGCCAGGCGCTCGCCGCGATCGGCAAGCGGGCGATCATCGCGATCCGCCAGCCGTCGCTCGGGCCGGTCTTCGGGATCAAGGGCGGCGCGGCGGGCGGCGGCTACTCGCAGGTCGTGCCGATGGAGGATTTTAACCTCCATCTGACCGGCGACTTCCACGCCGTCACCGCCGCGCACAACCTCGCCGCCGCCTTCCTCGACAACTCGCTTTATCAGGGCAATCCGCTCGATCTCGACCCGCTCGCGGTTGCGTGGCGGCGTGTGCTCGATGTGAATGACCGGGCGCTACGGCAGGTGATCGTTGGACTCGGCGGCAAGGAGAACGGCAGCCCGCGCGAGACCGGATTCGACATCACCTCGGCATCGGAGATCATGGCGATTCTCGCGCTGACGACGAGCCCCCACGATCTCCGCGCGCGGCTCGGTCGGATCGTCGTCGGCCAGTCCCGCGACCGGAAACCCGTCACGGCGGAAGACCTGAACGTCGCGGGCGCGATGGCGGTACTCCTCAAAGACGCGATCCAGCCGAACCTGCTGCAAACCCTCGAAAACACGCCCGCGATCGTCCATGCTGGGCCGTTCGGCAATATCGCGCACGGGTGCAGTAGCATCCTCGCCGATCAGATCGGGCTGCGCCTCGCGGATTATGTCGTGACTGAGGCGGGTTTCGGGGCGGACCTCGGCGCGGAAAAGTTCTTCAACATCAAGTGCCGCGCGAGCGGCCTAACGCCGAGTGCGGCCGTGCTCGTCGCGACGGTGCGGGCGCTCAAGGCGCATAGCGGCAAGTACCGCGTCGTCGCGGGCAGGCCGCTCGATCCCGGGCTGGGCGCGGAAGACTTGCCCGCGCTGCGCGATGGGCTGACGAACCTCGAAAAGCAGATCGAGAACGTCCGGCTCCATGGCGTGCCGGTCGTCGTCGCGATCAACCACTTTCCTACGGACACAGACGCGGAGATCGCGCTCATTCGCGAAGTGGCGCTCGATGCGGGTGCGGCGGAGTGCGTCGTCAGTCGCATCTGGGCGGAAGGTGGCGCGGGTGGGCGCGCGATGGCCGAGGCGGTCGTGCGCGTCGCGGAACAGGGGAGCGACTTCCGTTTCCTGTATCCGCTCGACATCCCGATCAAGGAGAAAATCGCGACGATTGCGACGCGCATCTACGGTGCGGACGGCGTCGCGTTCCAGCCGGAGGCGGAACGCAACATCCGCGACATCGAGCGGCAGGGCTTCGGGAATCTGCCCATCTGTATGGCGAAAACACACTTGTCGCTTTCGCACGACCCGGCGCTGAAGGCGCGACCCTCCGGCTTCACGGTGCCAATCCGTGCGGTGCGGCTTTCCGCCGGTGCGGGTTTTGTGTATCCGCTCGCGGGCGATGTGCGCACGATGCCGGGTCTCGGCGCCGACCCCGCCGGGGCGCATGTTGACCTCGACGCAAATGGGCGTGTCGTCGGACTTTTTTAGCGCGAACGTGTACGAGCAAAACCGAAGCGGCATATGACGCGTATCACTAATGAGGGGCCGATAGATACGGGCCGGATGGCATGCTGGTATGCGTTGTGCTGCTCTATGAGCAGGTGACCGGCAGGCGATGAATGCCGCTCATATCGCTGCCCTATGTTATGATTTTTCGTGTATCTCCTGGTGACGGCAATTCGTCACCTGCCACGCGCCCCCGCGCGATCAAAGGATGGTGTCTCATGCTGCATGACGACCTGCACGGTCGCCCCCATTTGCTCACTCCAAACAATCGGGAGCGGAAACCGAACGACCGCAATCCGTTGGATGACCCGAACAAGCGTGTCCCCCGGATACCCCGCAAGTCGGAAGATCCGAATGCTCCGAATAAGTCGCGGTTCCGCCCGCCGGCCTGGGTCTGGTGGATTCTCCTCGCGGGGCTGCTCGTTTGGAATATCCTGGCGCTCGCCAACCCCTTCGCGACGGGTAGCATCGCCATCGGCTACAGCGATTTTCTCAATCAGGTACAGGCGGGGAACGTCAGCGAGGTGACGTTGCAGGATCGCAACACCAGCGGGACATTCAGGGCCGCCGTGATGGTGCAGAATGGTAGCATCGTGAGCGGACCCGGCGTCGTGACGCCGACTGCCGCACCGACCGCGACCTCCGGCGGCGCGACTACGGCCGCCGCGAAGAGCGTGACGAACTTCAAGACGAGCCTGCCGGTCGTCGAGAATCCGACCTTGCTGCCGCTCATGCAGCAGCAGAATGTCAAGGTGAATGTCAAGGGCACCGATTCGGGCGGCTTCCTCCCGCTCCTGCTCAATCTGCTGATCAGTCTGCTCCCGCTGGCGCTCTTCATCGGCCTCGCCGTCTTCCTCGGTCGGCAGGTAACGCGCGGTCAGCAGGGGATCATGGGCTTTGGCAAGTCGCAGGCGCGCGTCCATGACGCCGAACGACCGCAGGTGACCTTCGGCGATGTCGCGGGTGAAGACGAGGCGAAGTTGGAACTGACGGAGGTCGTGGACTTCCTGAAGAATCCCGGCAAGTATCATCTGCTCGGCGCGCGGCTGCCGCGTGGCGTGCTGCTCGTTGGCCCTCCCGGCACCGGAAAGACGCTGTTGGCGAAGGCCGTCGCGGGCGAATCCGGCGTGCCCTTCTTCAGCGTCTCGGCCTCCGAGTTCGTGGAGATGTTCGTCGGTGTCGGCGCGTCGCGCGTTCGCGACCTTTTCAACAAGGCGAAGGCGGCCGCGCCCGCGATTGTCTATGTGGACGAGATTGACGCCGTCGGTCGGCAACGGTTCGCGGGCCTCGGCGGCGGCAACGACGAGCGCGAGCAGACATTGAACCAACTGCTCGTCGAGATGGACGGATTCGATCCGAAACAGGAAGTTGTCGTCCTCGCCTCCACGAACCGGCCGGACGTGCTCGACCCCGCGCTGTTGCGCCCGGGCCGGTTCGACCGCCAGGTGACCGTCGGGTTGCCGGATCGCAAGGGGCGCGAGGCGATCCTGAAGATCCACTCGCGCGGCCTGCCGCTCGCGCCGGATGTTAATCTGAATCGTGTCGCACAATCCACCCCCGGCTTCGCGGGAGCGGATTTGGCGAACCTCGTCAACGAGTCGGCGCTGCACGCGGCGCGCGCCAACCGCCAGCAGATCTTCGCGCGCGACTTCACGGAAGCGCTCGACAAGATCGTCCTCGGTACGGCGCGTGGCCTGATCCTGACGGACCTCGACAAGAAAGTCGTCGCCTATCACGAGGCGGGGCACGCGGTGGCGGCATATTACTCGCCGAGCACCGACCCGCTGACGAAAGTCTCGATTGTGCCGCGTGGGCGCTCCTTGGGCGTGACGATCCAAAGCCCGGAGGAGGATCGCTTCAACTACCCCAGGGCGTACCTCCTCAGCCGCCTCGTCGTGATGTTCGGCGGGCGGGCGTCGGAGGAGATCGTGATCGGCGAGATCACGACCGGCGCAGAAAGCGACCTGAAGGAAGCGACCTCGCTGGCGCGGCGGATGGTCGGGTTGTGGGGCATGAGCGAGGAAGTCGGTGCGCTCTACCTCGGCACCGGCGAGCAGGACGTTTTCCTCGGCCGTGAACTGACGCGCGACCGCGACTACAGCGAAGACACGATCTCCGCCGCCGACCGCGCCGTGCGCGAGTTGTTGGAGCGGTCGCATCACCGTGCGACCCAACTGCTGAACGAGCATCGCGCGGCACTCGATGCACTCGCCCAGCGACTGCTCGACGATGAAACGCTCGATCAGGAGCAGGTCTTCCAAGTCTTCGAGGCGGCGGACGGCGGCATGCCGCGCCACGGCTTCTCGAGCGAACCCGGCGAGCGGCCCGCGCCAATCCCGGAGCCTGCGCTGTCCGGCATTATCCGCAGCGAGAACGAGAGCGTAAGTTCGAGGGAAACGCCCGCAGTTGGCACGGATTGAGACCTTGGCGTACACTCTCCCACGCGGTCGTAGCGACCGCGTGGGAGAGTGTACGTACATTTCGTGCCGAGTGTTGACGCGGCGATGTTTGCGCCGTATGATGGGGTCATCAGAGGTCGAAACGGCGACACGCGGCGGTGATTGATGATGGAAGTGTTCTCCTCATTCCGCGATGCATCATTGATCCAGGAGCCGCAGCGCGACGCCACGAAACCACCGCAGGGAGCATCAAGCCCTGCGGTGGTTTGATTTTTGAGGCGGGGCGCAAGGCCCCATTGATTCGGGAGGCGGCTTGGGAGCGAGCCGTTTCAAGGCAGGAGGCGGTCAAATGCATTCCAGCATGATCGGAAAACTCGAAAAGGCCCGGCGCTACGCGGATGAGCCGTGGCGTGTATCGCTCCAAAACCTTTCCGTCGAATTCAAGGGCGATAATGATGTCCATACAGTCACTGCCGAAAGCGGCGAGTGGCGATGCTCCTGCGATTTTCATGCGAAGAATGGCACCTGCGCGCATGTCATGGCGGTGCAGCATCTGATGGACCGCACGTTCAGCGGTAAGACGGTAGACCACAACGCCCATTTGCTGCACTCGCGCTAGCGCAGATAGCCATATACCGGAGCGGGCGACTCACGCTGAGTCGCCCTGCTCATTCTCAAAGCGGCGGTGTTGCGCCGCGTTTCTGTCAGTTGGAGCTGAATGACGCCTTGGTTGCCCGGACGCGCGCAACGGCAACGCTCCCGTCCGGGAGGAGTTCACGCCGATCGAATCGGCCGCGCGTAACGTCGCGCGCCCGCACGCGGACAATCGGTGGCCGTGCGACCAATGACGCCTCGTGAGTACCACCGACGATGGCGAGATTGATACAGGCGGCGGTGAAATATGAAAGGAGGCGCTGGCGCATCGGAGTCCTTCGCGTTCGCGATTAGAGGCGTTCGAAACGGACGATCTTCAGGGCGAAGACGACTGCGCCGCCGACCGGCACTTCCATCACATCGGACGGATACCAGGCGTGGATGTCGAGCATGTCCGGCGGTACGACTTCCATCCGCTCGCGGCAGTGCTCCATAATCATCCGTTTGACGCGCGAAACCTGCCAGTCCTCAACGCCGATCAGGAGCGTCGTGCTTCCCATGCGGAGGAAGCCGCCGGTGCTGCCGACGCGGGTAAGCCGAAAATTGGCCTGCGTCAACGCATCGGTGATCGCATTCGCGTCGTAGTCCTGCACGACCACAACGATCAGGTGGGTTGGCGCATTGCGCGCCGTGTCGGGCGGTGTGTACCTATTGACAGGCGGCACGGTCACGGTCGATTCCCTTCCACACTACGGAGATACTGCAACAGCGTTATACCACGTTGTCGGCGCGTGGTACACTCGGCAACCGAATCCGAAGGAGCGACATGCCGCCAGTGCGAACGTCGAAAAACCAGGGGCCGCGCGATCTTCTCGTCCTCGTCATCGCCCGAGCCGACGCGACGCACGTCGAACTCGCGGGTGTGGACACGGCCACAAACGCATGGGTGCGCGCGGAGAACGCGACAGGCGGGCTTTCCTTGCCGTCCGCTCTCCTGACGCTTCCCGACGGGACACGCCTCCAGAGTCTGGACACAGTTCGTGTAGACAACGTCATTCCCAAGCCGCACGCACCATTCGTGGAGGCTGGACTGATTGATTTCGATGTGGGACTGATGCGGAGAAGTCATATCGAGGAGCGCGCCCTCAGCCGGACCTTTGCCGAACTCGCCGTGCCGCATCTCGACACAGTGCTTCCCGTCGGCAAGCGCGTGTTGAGCGTAAAAGATTTTCAACCGGGCGGGCGACAGCGCTCCATCGCGATGATTCGCCCCGACCACTTGCAGCACATCCAATTTTCGTATGACGGCGAGGATGTCCGCGTCGGCATCTCGTTCCGGCATCGCGGGCAGGCCTATGGCGGCCCGACCGGGTTGCCGTGCCCCGACATCATGCTCCGCGCCTACGCGCGGGACGCCTTGCGCAAGGCGGGCGTCCTGACAATCACGCTGGACGCGAAGGCCTGTATCAGCCGATTCGTCAGCCCCCGGTTCTATCTGACGATTGGTCTGGTCGAAGGAGAAGCGGGGACATTCTGGCCGCAGGCGCTCGGCTTCCACCCGATCCGGGAGTATCGGGCGCCGGTGGATTATGGGCGTTTGTAAGGCTCCGGCACGAACGCCGTCAGCGAGCCATCGAAGGGAAACTGCCGCGCCGCGTGGGCCGCGATCAGCGCGCTGAGTTCGGCGCGGGCACGTTCGACGATCTCAGGGGGATAGTTATAGGTGCGCTGATGCGAGAGGAATTCGTCCTCGTCGTCCACGCGGTACGAGCCGTCCTCGTAGGCGATCAGATCGAGGTCGAGGTCCACGTACGACAGGACGTCATCCGCGAGCGTGCAGGGCATCGAGACATCGCAGTACCAGAACTTGAACGCGCCCTTGGACTCATAGACGGCGGCGATGTTGTTCCAGCGCTCGGTGCTGCACCACGTTACGGATTGCGTTGGCAAGTAAAAGCCGCCGCCGCGCAGATGGTCGGTGATTGCGAGGCCGGGCGGGTTATACAAAATCAGTTCGTCGCCCGTTTCGCGGAGCAGCCGCTTCTGATACGAGTAGTAGCGTACATTCGGATACTTCATCTTTTCGATGCGGATACGGCGGTGATTCATCAACGTTGCGTGCATCGGCGTCTCGTTCTCCCCTCGGCGGCTTTCGCATAGCGTACACGAAATCCGCTCGAAGGTCGCCCCCAAAAAAGAGGAAGGACTGAGGGCTGAGGACTGAGCAAGAAACGAAGGTAGCGTAGGCTTCAGCCTGCGTTTCTTTTCGCAGGATGGACAGCCTGCGCTACCAGATATGCGGGCTGATGAACGGTCGCAACTTAATCCGGTAAGTCGGTGGTGGCACGTTTTCAACCTGCCAGGCTCACAGGTTGAAAACCTGTGCCACCAAGCCATTACCCAGCAGGAGTGACGCAGCTTGCGAGAGAAACCCGGTGGTGGCGGGCTCCGGGTACCCTCTGGGTGGCATGCCTCTCTGTAGCAGGCTAAAGCCCGTCACCAAGAAATTACCCCGACTCCTACCCAGTTAAGTTGCTAATATTCATTATCCTACGCTACCTAGTTGTTCGCTACGACAATCGAACGGCTTGGCCGGTCATTGCGGATTCGTTCGCGGCCATGACGAGACGGTGGGTTTTCATCGCGTCGTCGTACGACTGGCGGATGCCGCTCGCGTCTCCGGTTACAATCGCGTGGAAGAAAGCGCGCGACAGGTTGCGCTCGCCATCACCGGACTGGCCAGGAAACTCCTCGCTGCCTTCCGGCGTCGTCCAGGTGCAGCCATTCCAGCCGAACTCCGCCTTGCCGCCTGCCGCGATGATCGCGAGGCCGGAACTGCTTTCGATGCCGGGCTTCAGGGCATACGTGCTGGCATAGCCGCAGACCGCGCCATTTGCCCATTGGACGGTGAGCGCGTAGCCGTCCCAGTTGTCCCAGTTCGGTTGCCCGTGCATGATTTGGTCGGTATAGCGGGCGTAGACCTCGATCGGTTCGGTCTGCATCACGTAGCGGCAGAGATCGAGGTAATGGATCCCCCACTCGACGACGTGCCCTCCACCCCATGACCGCTGCCAGTTGCCGAGGATGTCCGGCGCTTTGCGGTAATTCCAGATATGTGTGAGCGCGACCTTTTGCGCGGACAAGCGGTCGCGCATCGCGTCCGATCCCGCCGCGTAGCGGAGTTGATGGCAGATGTGGATCAGCCGCCCTGCCTTCGCCGCCGCCTCACCGATCTGATCGGCTTCCGCGATATCCAACGCGATGGGCTTTTCGAGGACGACATGCGCCCCCCGTTCGAGTGCGGCGAGCGCTAATTCGCGGTGCAGTGGCGGCGGTGTCGTGATGTACACCACATCGGGCGATGCCGCGTCGAGCATCGCCAGTGCATCCGTGTAGACCGTGGCGTGCGGCGCGTGCGCACCGACGAGCGCGCGGGCGCGCGCCTCATCCACATCCGCGATACCGACGATGCGCGCCTCCTGTTCGAGGTCCGCAACCGCCTCCGTGTGCGCCAGCCCGCGCCGTCCCGCACCGATGACTGCGACATTAAGCATTCCTACCTCCATGATGTACCTCACCCCCGGCCCCTTCCGTTCCTCGGCGTGGGAAGGGGTGACTCATTACGAGATCGGGATGTTCCACCGAATGCCATGATCTTGCAGAGGTTCCCCTCCCTTCCCACGCCGTGGGACGGAAGGGGTCGGGGGTCAGGTTTTCACACCCGCCCGCGCGAAATCGAAATCGCACCCTTCGTGCGCCTGGAGGACGTGATTGAGATAGAGCCAGTGGTAGCCGCGCACATTTGACGGCACGGGACTTTTCCAGTCCTTCAGCCGCTCGCACATCTCATCGTCGGAGATCAGCACATTGAGCGTGCGCTCCGGCACATTGAGTTCGATGATGTCGCCGTCGTGCACCGCCGCGAGCGGCCCGCCCGCCGCCGCTTCCGGCGAGACATGCAGCACGGTCGTACCGAAAGCGGTGCCGCTCATGCGTGCGTCGGTGATCCGCACGATGTCGCGGATGCCGCGCCGGATCAACTTATTCGGCACGGCGACGCCACCGCCGGTCTCCGGCATACCCGGAAAGCCGAGCGGCCCCTGGTACCGCTGGATAATCACGGCGTTCGGGTCCATGTCGTATTCGTCGTCGTGCAGGGCGGCGTGCAGTTCGTCGTTCGAATTGAAAACGACCGCCGGGCCGCGATGGACGAGCAAATGCGCCGAGGCCGCCGTTTGCTTAATTACCGCGCCGAACGGGGCGAGATTGCCGTGCAGGATCGCCGTGCCGCCTTCCGCGTTCAAGGGATTGGAAAGCGGGCGGATGACGTCGTGATCGCGCGATCTGGCGGCATTAGCCAGGTTCTCGCCGATCGTCTTCGTGGTTACTGTCATACAGTCGCGGTGCAGGAGCGATTCGATCTCCTTCATCACGGCGGGCACGCCACCCGCCTCGAAGACCTCGTTCATCATGTATTCGCCGGACGGCTTAACATTGACGATGAACGGCGTTGTCCGGCTGATATGATCGAAGACCGAGAGCGGCAAGTCAATGCCGAGTCGCCCCGCGTACGCGACGAGATGGATCACCGCGTTCGTGCTGCCGCCAATCGCCATGCTGACGCGGATCGCGTTTTCGAGCGATTCGCGCGTGATGATGTCCGACGGTTTGATGCCGCGCTTGACGAGTTCGATGATCTGCCGCCCTGCCTCCTCCGACGTACGGTAGCGGCGCGCGTCCACCGCCGGAATGTTCGCGGAGCCGGTGAGGCAGAAGCCCATCGCCTCGGCCAGACTGGTCATCGTGCTCGCGGTGCCCATCACCTCGCAGTGGCCGACACTCCGCTTGTAGCCCGACTCGAACTCCATCATGTCCTCATCGGTGACTAGCCCGGCGCGCAGTTCGGCATCCATCTTCGTGTAATCCGTCGTGCCGACATCGCGGCCGCGGTAGCGCCCGGAGAGCGACGGCCCTCCCGTCACGAGGATCGCGGGCAGGTTCGCGCTCGCCGCGCCCATCACCATCGCAGGCGTCGTTTTGTCGCATGACGAGAGCAGCACGACGCCGTCGAGCGGCTGGGCGCGAATCATCTCCTCAACATCCATCGCCATCAGGTTGCGGAACATCATCGTCGTCGGCGACATGAAGGTCTCGCCGAGCGAGATGACCGGAAATTCGAGCGGCAGCCCGCCCGCCTGCCAGACGCCGCGCTTGACCGCCTCCGCGACATCGCGCAGGTGGTAGTTGCAGTTGTTCAGTTCGCTCCACGAATTGCAGATGCCGATGATCGGTCGCCCGTCCATGTCCGCACTCGTGTACCCCGCACCCATCAAAAAGGCGCGCGACACCGTGCGTCCCTTGCCATATTTCCCGAGCCAGCCACCACCGAGATTTGGGGGAGTTACTACCATGAGCTGCTCCTCGGATGGGCGCACGCCATGCGCCCCTACGTCCCCCTTTTCACGCCGGAGTGACGGAAGGGAGACGGGGGTTAGGTCAAATCGAGAAGAGATCCGATACGTCGCGCAGGATTTCGTCGAGTTCCTTGTGGTCGTACTCGTCGAGGCCGGAGTCGCGGCGGGAGCGCAAGGTGGTGTTCGCGATCACGCCGCGCCGCTTCAGGACTTCCTTGTAGACGATTGGCCCAAATGCCGCTTCCATGTTCAGGAGTGGGAGGAGGCGATTGAAGGTGCGGCGGGCCTTGTCGAGATTCCCCGCGTCGAGCGCGTTCCAGATCGTGACGTGGACATCGGTGGTTTGGCAGGCCGGCATCGTGCCGCAGGCGCCGCGCCGGAACTCGTCCATCAGATAACGACCGCCGATGCCGCCCATGATTCCCTCGCAGGCGTCGCCCGCTGTCGCCAGCACGGTCGTCATCAGGTGGCCTGCATTCGCCGTCTCCTCCTTGAGGTAGGAGACGTTGTCAATCTCGGTCATCAGGCGCGTCATCTGGTGCGCGGTCATGATCGTGCCGGCGGGGCCGCCCCAGTTCTGGATGAAAACGGGTAGGTCGTCCGCCGCGTCCGCCACGGCCTGATAAAAGGCGAAGACGGATTCCGGGTCGACGAGGCGGACGCCGTACGGTGGCATCGCGATTACCGCATCCGCGCCGGTCTGACGGGCGTACTTGGTGAACATCACCGACGCCTGCGTGCTGACGCCCGAAACGCCGACGACGACTGGCACGCGCTTCGCCGTCGTTTCCACGACGAGCCGCGTGACGCGCTTACGCTCGTCGTCGAGCAGCGTCGGCGATTCGCTCGCATTGACGGGCGCGACGATACCGTGCGCGCCCGCCCGGACGCACCAATCCACCTCGTTCTTCAGCGAATCTTCGTCAATGTTGCCGTGCCGGTCGAACGGTGTGACGGGGATCGTGAAGACGCCGCGAAACCTTTGTGCCATAACTTCGCTCCTTCGTGGCGAAAAGGACTGAGAGGTCCTGTCCCTCATTTTGCTAACGTAGCGCGCACAGAATCAAGTTGTCGGCAGTGTATCATGGTGCCCGGTGCGATACTCGTTGCGTAAAGATGATGCGCGTAAGGCAGTGCTATGCAACGCGAGCCAGGTGCCGATTCTCTCAGTCCTTCCCCTGTCGTTAGGCCTCGTCTCCAGCGGCTATTCATCGCGCTCGAAACGAACGAGGCGGTGCAGCGGGCGGTGGCGGAGGTGCAGCAGACGCTTCAGCGGCGGGGCGGGGACCCTCAAGGCAGCATGCCGGTGCGCTGGATGCGACCAGCGCAGGTGCATCTGACGTTGCAATTTCTCGGTAATGTCGTTACCGCCCATATTCCTTCCCTGATCGCGGCGGTTGCTCCAGCCGTCGCACGCCATAACGCGCTGTTCCTGCGCACCGACGCGGTCGGTGCATTCCCGTCGGTGCAGTCGCCGCGCGTGCTCTGGTTGGGGTTGCGGGGTGGGGATGACAAATTGCTCTCCTTGCAGCGGTCGGTCGCGGATGCGGTGCGCACGGTCGAGGGGGTGGTCGCGGATCGAAAGCCGTTCCAGCCGCACCTGACCCTCGGGCGGGTCGAGCGGGCACATCGCGACGTGCCGGGTATCACGGTCGTGGCGGAAGCGCTTCGTCGCCCCGTCGCCGTTCCGCCCGCCGCGTGGCCGGTGGAACAGGTGGCGCTGATCCGCAGCATTCTCGGCGCGGGCGGTTCGCGGTATACTGTGATCGAGCGGTTTCCGCTCCGACACGGGGAGCAGGCGCGATGAAGGTGATTCAGAAAGTCCAGAACGGTTGGCGTGACATCCCCGCGCATGGGTAGCGACCGGGGAAGCATTCGGCACGCCGACGTGTTCTATCTATTGGAGGACTGAATTACCATGCAAATGTTCGATACCCTCGCCGACATCGAGCGGCGCTATCTCACGATTGAAGATGAAATGGGCCAGCCGGAGGTCGTCACCGATCACCTCCGGCTGACCGCGCTCGGGCGCGAGCGAGCCGAGATGGAAGAAACCGTCGTGGCATACCGGCGGCTGCGCGATCTGAACGACGAGATCGGCGCGACCACGGAAATGGCGGACGAGGAGCAGGAGCCGGAACTGCGCGCGCTCGCCCGCGAAGAACTCGACACGTTGACTCAGGAGCGCGACACGCTGATGGCGACGATCCGCCAGATGCTCGTCCCGCGCGACCCCGATGACGAGCGGAACGTGATCGTGGAAATCCGTGCCGGCACGGGCGGAGAGGAAGCGGCGCTCTTCGCGGCGGAACTCTACCGGATGTACACGAAATACGCGGAGCGGCAGCGCTGGAAGGTCGAGCTGATTGACCTCAGCGAAACCGGCATCGGCGGCATGAAGGAGGCAGTCTTCGAGGTCAACGGCAAGGGCGCGTACGCCCACCTGCGCTGGGAAAGCGGCGTCCATCGCGTCCAGCGCGTCCCGGCGACCGAATCCGGTGGCCGCATCCACACCTCGACGGCGACGGTGATCGTCATGCCGGAGGTCGAGGACGTGGATATTCAGATCAATGATGCGGACTTGAAGATCGATGTGTATCGTTCGTCCGGCAACGGCGGCCAGAGCGTCAACACGACGGACAGCGCCGTGCGCATCACCCACCTGCCGACGGGCTTGGTCGTCACCTGTCAGGATGAAAAGAGCCAGTTGAAGAATCGCATCAAGGCGCTCGCTGTCCTTCGCGCGCGGCTGTATGACATGGAGTTGCAGAAGCAGCAGCAAGCACTCTCCGCCGAGCGCAAATCGCAGATCGGCACGGGCGACCGCAGCGAGAAGATTCGCACGTATAACTTCCCGCAGGATCGCGTGACTGACCACCGGATCGGCATGAACCGCTCCAACCTGCCCGGTGTCCTTAATGGGGACATCGAACCGCTGATCGCGGAACTGCGCGCCGCCGATCAGGCGGATCGGCTCGCGGCAGCAGGTTTGGCTGCCGATTAGCGTGGCTGAACCGCGTCTCAGTGATCTCTTGGCGCGTTGCGCGATGCGATTGCGGCAGGGCGGGATCGAAACGCCGGAACTCGACGCGGCGCTCCTGCTCGGTCATCTCCTCGGGTTTGGCCGGGCGGCGCTCTACACTCGGTTGCTCGATCCCGCACCGCCGGACGTGGCACCCGCCTTCGATGCCTTGATCGAACGGCGGCTGCGTCTTGAGTCGGTCGCGTACCTGATCGGCAAAAAAGAGTTCATGGGTCTGCCGTTCGCGGTGAACCCTGCGGTTCTCGTCCCGCGCCCAGAGACCGAACTGCTGGTCGAGTGGGCACAGCGATGGCTCGATGCGCATCCTCGACCGGCCCGCGTCGTTGACATCGGGACGGGGAGTGGCGCGATTGCGGTCGCGTTGGCGTCCACCCGGTCGCAGGCGCACATTTTCGCATCCGACGTATCCCTGAAAGCATTGTTCGTTGCTCGGTCAAACGCCCAGCGCAACGACGTTGCAGAACGAGTTGCTTTCGTCTGCGGCGACCTTGCGTCGTGGCTCGGCCAGCCAGTCGAAATAATCCTGGCCAACTTGCCGTACCTCACCGACGCACAAACCGACGCGCCGGATATCAGCATGGAGCCTCGCGATGCGCTCGTCGGTGGGGGAGGCGACGGGTTCGATCGCTATCGCATATTGATTCCGCAGGTGCCAACGCGGCTCGTTGCTGGTGGCGCATTCGCGTTCGAGATTGACCCATCGCAAGCGACGATTGCGCGCGCGCTTTGTGAGGCGACCTTCGCGTTGGCGTCCGTCGCCGCTCATCCCGATTTGGCCGGACTGCCCCGCTTCGTGACCGTCGAAACCTTGTCGTGATGGTCGGGGACGTAGGTTCATCAACCTACGTCCCAGTTTCTTCGCATTGTAGAGACTCACCCTCTCAATACTGTTCGCGACGTTCGCCTCCCGCGTGTTATGCTATCCGCAACGAGAATGGTACTGGTTGAACCGGGGAGGGACGGATGGGGCGAACATTTACGCGGTTGCTGGTGACGGGTGGGGCGGGCTTTATTGGCAGCAATTTCGTGCGCCGCACGCTCGCGCAGCGATCCTACGAAATTGTCGTCCTCGATAAACTGACCTACGCGGGGAACCTCGCGAATCTGCGCGCGGTCGAATCCGATCCCCGTTACACCTTTGTGCAGGGCGATATTGCCGACCCCGCTGTCGTGCGCGAGGCGATGCGCGGCTGCGATGGCGTGCTGAACTTCGCCGCCGAATCGCACGTGGATCGCTCGATCATGGACGGCAGCAACTTCGCGCAGACGCAGGTCGTCGGCACGCTGACGCTGCTCGAAGCGGCACGGCAAGAAGGCGTGGGATGCTATCTCCAAGTTAGCACCGACGAAGTCTACGGCCACGTCGAAGACGGCGTTTCCCGCGAGGATGACGCACCCGCGCCGCGCTCGCCGTACAGCGCAACCAAGGCAGGAGCCGATCTGGTCGTCAACTCGTACCACATCACACATGGCCTGACGACTGTCATCACGCGCGGCTCAAATACCTACGGGCCGTATCAGTACCCGGAAAAATTGCTGCCTGTCGCGATCACGAATGCGCTCGACGGTCGGACGATTCCGGTCTACGGCGACGGGTTGCAGGTGCGTGACTGGCTGCATGTGGACGACCATTGCGACGGCATTGATCGCGCGTTGCATGAGGGTGTGCCCGGCGAGGCGTACAACATCGGCGCGGAGCACGAGGGTTTGGGGCACGGGCGTACGAACCTCGACGTGCTCCGCGCGCTGCTGGACATACTCGGGAAGCCGCACGAGATGCTCCAGTTCGTCGGCGACCGCCCCGGCCACGACCGGCGGTACGCCCTCGGCTGCGAGAAACTGCGCGCGCTCGGCTGGCAGACGGAATTGCCCTTCCCGGTCGGTCTCGAACGGACGGTACGGTGGTACGCGGAGAACCGCGATTGGTGGGAGCCGCTGAAACAGGATGCCGGATACGTCGCCTACTACAATCGAAACTACGGCGACCGCGAAAAGCTCGCCGCCGCCCGCTAGTCCAGCGACCGGATTCCTGCGGGCAGATCTCGCCGCCGCGAAGACGAGCCACTATGCGGCCCGCGAGAGCGGCGACACCGTCGAACTCGTCGAGCGGCCGGATGGCGGCTTCACCCTCGTGCTGGTGGATGGTCAGGGGCACGGCTTCCCGGCGAAAATGCTCTCGCTGCAACTGACCTCCAAAGCGGTCGCGTTGATCAAGGAGGGTGTGCGGGATGGGGCGGTCGCGCGGGCCGTCCACGATTATCTGCACGCCTATCGCGGCGGGCGCGTTTCCGCAACGCTCGATTTGCTGACGCTCGATCTCGGGACGAACAGTGTCCTCGTCGCGCGGAATGCGGATGTGCCGGGTGCGGTCTGCCGCAACGGGGCATGGGAACTGCTGCCGACCGTTTCTGGGCCGATCGGTATTCGCCGCCACGCGCGCCCGGCGATTGACCATTTTGATCTTGCGCTCGGGCTTCAGGTCGTGCTCTTCACGGACGGTGTCGCCCACGCGGGGGAGCGGTACGGCGCGCCACTCGATGTGCAGGCAGTGTTGTCGGCGCGCCCGACCGATACGGCAACGGCGCAGGTCGTCGCGGACGCCCTGCTCAACGCAGCGATCGCGGCGGATCGCGGCCTGCCGAATGACGACATGACCGTGATCGCACTGACGATCACCGCGCGGGAGGAACGCGCCATGACGCGCCAGATGACCGCCAATGTCCCGCTCGTTCAGCGACGCCGCGATGGCTGAGGGCAGCAAGACCGACATCGGGTCGCTGCGGATCGCGGTGGTCGGCCACTGTGCGTCGGGCAAATCCACGCTGGTCGGCGCATTGCGCCAGGGTGGGTATGACGCGCACGCCATCGCGCAGGAGCATTCCGGCGTGATATGGCTGTGGCGGCATTCCGAACCCGACGTGCTCATCTATCTCGACGTGCCGCTCGCCGCCGTGCGCGCCCGTCGCGGCGAGGAATGGCCGCAGGCGGTCTACGATGCCCAGGAAGCCCGCCTGACCGATGCGCGGGCGCACGCCGATCTCGTCCTCGATTCGAGCAAAGCGTCCATCGCGGAAATGACCGCGCAAGCGGTCGCGTTCTTACGTGCCCGCGTTACGCGTTCTTGACGTACTTGTCGAAGAAGGCGAGGTTGGACTGCACGTATTCCTGGAAACCCGTTCCCTGGAATGAGTGCGGCTGGCCCTGATAGGTGTGATACTCGACTGGCTTGCCCTTCGCCGCGAACGCGTCGCGCAACTTCTCCGCCCACTCGATCGGGCAGATCGGGTCCGCAATTGAGTGGTGGATCGCGACCGGGCAATCTATGCGGTCGAGGTAATTGATTGGGGACATGCGGCGGTATGCTTCCGCAATCTTGTCGGGCGGCCCGAACTGATCGGTCACTTTGTCCCCTTCACCGCCGCCACTGCCGGGTGTCGCCCAGCGGGTGTGGCGCGCGGTATAGTTGTCCACCTCGTCGCCGGAAACGGTGCCGTAGAGCGTCGCCGCCTTGATCTGCCCTTGCGTCGTCACCAGTACCTGTTGGGTGATACCGCCGCCCATGCTGTGCCCCATCATGCCGACGCGCTTCGCGTCCACCGGCGCGACGAAGCGGATCGCGTCGAGCAGATTGCGCACGTCGTAGGTGTAGCCGGGTTCGAGTTGGTACTCGCCCTTGTCCGATCCCGCGTAGTTGCGGTAATCGGTCGCGATGGTGACGTAGCCGTTCTGGGCGAAGAAAATATCCTCGCGTAGCGTGTCGTAGCCGGTGTCGTAGGCATTGAAGGCGAAATGCCCGTGGTTGATGAGCAGCACCGGCCACGGCCCGGCGCCCTGCCCAACCGGCATGCACATCAGGCCCGTGATCGTCAGGTCATACGAGCGATGCGAGACGACGAACGCCTCGACGCTGTTGCCCTGCATCCCGCGGCTCTGTTTCACCGTGAAATCGCCACCACCCTGCGGGCGCTGCCAGATCGCGTCCATGTAGCGGGCGACCGGGCCGGGTGGCGTGTCATCGGCGGCGACCGAGAGGGCAGGGGCCATCGCTGCTGCAAGGCCAAGTCCCGCCGCACCGCGCAAGAGTGTCCGTCGTCGGATCAAGCGGTCGTGCGTCATGCGTTCATCCTCCTTTTCTTCCTTAGATCAGGTCGTGCGGGCAAGGGCCGTGCGGACGAGTTCGGCGGCGCGTGTGCCGCTCACCACCGCGCCCTCGATGGACGACGATTCGGTCACTTCGCCCGCGAGTACGAGCGTCGGGAAACGAGTCAGATTCGACGGCAGCCGCTCGCGCGTTCCCGGTGGCTGGGCATACTGACCGAACGCCGTGTAGTGGACATCCACCAATTCGGCTTCCTGCTCGATGCCGGAGTGCGGGAACCACTTCGCCAGCGTCGCGAGAACTTCGCGCGGCAACGTCTCGCGCCGATACGTCTCGTCCGCGCACGCTTCGGCGACGGAGGCCGCAATGAGCAGATGGCCGTGCCCGGTCCCGTCGGGATGCGTCGCGTTGGTGATCTGCATGGCGAGGTGAAACCCCGTCTCCATCCGCCGCTTGCCGGCCAGCACGTCGCTGTTGACGAGGATTTTCTTCTCCGGGTAGAGCGAGCGCGGCAACTTCCACGCGAGCGTCGTGGAGGGCAGGCCGACCGTCGGGATACGCTGGGCGACGGGCGGGTCGTGCGGTTCGAGGAGCCGCCGTGCTTCCGGCGCCGTCGCCGCGAGGACGACCGCGCTTCCCTCGATCCGCTCCGTCGCGCCGTTTGGCCGGGCAATCTCGATTGCGGTCACATGCTTGCCATCATTGGAAGGCAAAAGCGCGCCGACGCGCGTCTCCATCTCGATCTCGCCCCCGACGTTCCGCACCGCGGCCGCAATTGCCTGTGGGATCGCGCCGAGGCCGTCGCGCGTCGTCACAGTCTGTCCAGAGGCGAGCATCTTGTAGATGAAGCGGAAATCCTTGCTGCTCGTGTCGAGCGCCGGATTGAGGAAAATGCCCGCGAAGAAGGGCCGGAAGAAGTGTTCGATGCTTCCGACGGAAAAGCCGAAGCGGCGCAGGTACGCCTCGGTTGGCTCATCATGGGTGTCGGCCCAGATGTCGGAGATGCGCGTGCGCAACACCGATGCGCCGAGCGTGCCGAGTCGCGCCTTGTCCGCCAGCGACACGAGCGGAAAGCCGAGCAGGTCCTTCGGGTTCGTGCTGAATGTGAACGGCGCACCGTAGTCGAAGCAGATCGCACCCCGGTCGTAAGGGCGGATCAGATCGTCATCGAAGCCGACATCGTCCATCAGGCGGTGCGTCTCCGGGTAGGCGCGGAACAGCACCTGGAAGCCGTCGTCAATCGGCAACCCGTCGCGCATCCGCGTGCGGACGCGGCCACCGAGATAGTCGGACGCCTCGAAGAGCCGGACGGATACGCCCGCAGTGACGAGGCGGTACGCGCAGGCAAGCCCCGCCATGCCGCCGCCGATAATCAGGACGGGCCGTTGGGTGTCGGATGGTGTTGCGGATGCGGTCACGAATTCCCCCGTCGGTGATGGAAGCCGGAATGGTCGTCACGGGAAGAGTAACACTTTTTGGGGTGGCAGCAGACTTTCCCGCCTGCCTTTCGCGGCAAAGGGGCAGGCGGAAAAGCCTGCTGCCACCCAAATTCCTGCCGTCAACTCGTGTAGAGCGGCCCGACGATACCGGTCGCGGCCATCGCTGCCCGGCTAACGTCGCCGATCACCTGCTCGCCAACATGCTGGTCGGGGAAGTTCTCGCAATAGACAGAGACGATCAGGCGACCGTTTGGTGCAATGATGAACCCCGCATCGTTCGTCACGCCCGCGATCGAGCCGGTCTTCGACCCCCAGCGGATGGCGCTGTGCTGCGGCAGGTAGCGCGCGATGCGGTTGCGATTCTGCTGCATTTCCAACATGCCGATCATCGCGTCGCACGAGGCGCGCGATGCCGCCTCGCCGTCGAGGATCGTCCGGATCACCGCCGCGTAATCGTTCGGTGCGGCGAGGTTTTCCTGCTCATCGGCGGTCGCCGGTCGCCCCTTCATCTCGCGCCCGAGGATCGAGTTCGCCATGCCGAGGTCGCGCATCGTCCGGTTTACTGCATCCATGCCCGCCATACGGATGAGGATATTCGTCGCCATATTGTCACTGATCGAGATCATCAGATAGATCAGATCGCGCAGCGTCACCTCGATGCCCTGATGCAGGTTGAGCAGCACGCCGCTACCCGGCGTCATGTCAGAATCGGTCGTAACGTGGCGGTCATCTAGCGACCGACTGCCCGCGTCAATCTGCCGGAAGATTTCGATCATGATCGGGATTTTCACGGTGCTGGCCGCGCCGAATTTGCGGTCGCCATGGTGCGACCAACGCACGCCGTCCGGCCCGATCAGCGCGACGCCGACCGTCCCGCTCTCGCTCGCCTGCGCGACAACCTCCTCAACCATGCTCCAATTTGTCGTGATCCGCGTCATCTCCTACCCCTTCGCTCGATCCTGCCACCGCTCGGCCCTTATATTCGCACAAAATCGGGCGCAAAGAGGCGCAACCGCCGGGTGAGCAGGCGCGCGAAATGGTACACGACGAAGATTTCGAGCGCGAACGGCAGATAGCCGCCGAAGCCGAGGATCGGCATCTCGAAGACCTTACCAAATCCGACGTACGGGACGGTGTAGTACCACTTCGGCAGCGACCAGTAATTCCACATCTCCCAAAAGAACCCGCAGATCAACCCGGCAGCCATCAGGCGCGTGATGGTGCGATACGATCGCGCCCGGAGCAGCCCGATAACGCTTGGCTCGCCGAACCGGTCGTTGATCGGGTCGAGGATGAGCAAGGGAGACAGCCAGAGGAAGGGGAAGCACTGGTGGGGGAAGAGCAGCGAGAGCGCGAGCGTCCCGACACCCATCGCGGTGATCGCGACCCCAACCCGCATCGGCAATCGCGACGACGGTTGCGCAGGATCATCGCGGAATCCGAACGTGCCGAGGAGTTCGGCCACGGCGAGAACGGCGGGGACGACGGTGCTGAAGGCGAGCGACGCCCAGAGAACGTACGCGGTGGGACCGTAGTGCCGGTGGGTGAGATAATGCCAGTTGCCGACGTACCGATTGAGTCGTTCGAAATACCACCAGAACGGCGCGGAAACGGCAAAGAGCGCGAGGAACCCGCCATGACTGCGCCGCCAGAGCGACGTGCCACTCCGCGCCTCCGTCAGCGCGTCCACGATCAAAATAAAGCCGAGCCAGAGCGGGAAGAATGCGTAGTGCGCGAGCGGCCCAACGCGCGTCCACGCGCTGACCCACGACACGGCATTCAGCGTCGCGCCGATAGCCAAACGGGGCAGCCATTGCGACGGTGCGATTGACAGTATTTCCTGCGGTGCGGCCCGCTCAAGATGCATTTGCATGGTGCGATTCATCCTCGGACGTGTGCATGATGTCAGCGTGATGTCCGCCCGCATGGATCGTGCCGTGTGTCGGTCAGGGGTGGAGCAGACTTCGGCCTGCCGACCCGGATTTGCAGGCTGATGAACCTTTACTGGCTGAATCGGTAATCCGGGGACGCAGGCTGGAAAGCCTACGTTCCGGTAGCAGAGACTTTCCGGCCTGTGAGTCTATTGCCGAATCAAGGTTTAAGGTTCATCAGCCTACTCCACTAAACACCGCGCAACGTCTACTTGTGTCGCTCGAACCAGCCGACGATGCGCTGGAGGCGATCCACACGGTGGAGGGGGCCACCGTCGCGGCTCATGCCGTGCGGCTCTTTCGGGTAGCGGACGAGTTCGGTTTCGACGCCGAGTTTGTGCAGCGCGTTGTAGACCTGCTCCGCCTGATCCATCGGACAGCGATGATCCTCCTCCTCGTGCTCGATGAAGAGCGGCGTCTTGCAATTGGCGATGTGGGTGATCGGCGAGTTGCGGGCGTAGACCTCCGGCGCGTCCCACGGCATGCCGCCGAAGTAATCGCCGAGCCAGAGGGTGCCGGTATCATCCACGAGCGCGAGCGTCATCAGGTTGGAGACGCACCGTTGCGTCGCCGCCGCCCGGAAACGGTCGGTATGCGTGACGATCCAGTCCGTCATATAGCCGCCGTACGATCCGCCCGTCACGTAGAGATGATTGGTGTCTATGTAGCCCTGCGCGATCACATGGTCAACCGCTGCCATCACATCCATCATCGGCTTCGTGCCCCAGTCCTGATAGATGCTCGTGCAGAAATTCTCGCCGTAGCCCTGCGAGCCGCGCGGGTTACAGTAAACAACGACATAGCCCTGCGCCGCGAAATATTGGAACTCGTGGAACCAGCCGACGCCGTACGTCGCGGCGGGGCCACCGTGGATTTCCAGCAGCATCGGATACTTCGTGGCGGGGTCGAAGCCCGGCGGCTTAACGATCCATCCCTGAATCTGCTCGCCTGTGCCGTCGCCCGCCGGGAGCCAGAACTCCTCGCGCCCGCTCGGATCGCGCTCCGCGAGGATGTCGGCGTTCAGTTGGGTCCGTTGGGTTGCCATGCCGCCGTGCAGCGACTGTGTGTGGACTTCGCCCGGATTCGTCGGCGTAGACGCGCCGTATGCGAGCGTCGCGCCATCGCACGAAATATCCCAGCCTGCGATGGCGTGCGTCCCCTGCGTGATCTGGGTCGCGGGGCCACCGCTGGCCGGGGCACGCCAGATTTGCGCCGTGCCATTAATCGCCGCGAGGAAGTACAGATCGTCGCCGACCCATGCGGGCTGGCGGCGGTCGTTCGCGCCCGTGTCCGACATGACGCCGGAGCCGATCGAGCGGTCGAGATCGGTGGTTTGTTTCGGCGCCCCACCCGCTGCCGGGACTGTCCAGAGGCGGTCGTTCACGCCGCCCTTCGCCGGGGAGGTGTGGCCGACAATCGCGAGCGTTTTGCCGTCCGGTGACCACGTGGGGCTGCCGTACGCGCCATCGTGCGGCGTGACTTGCGTCAGCGCGCCGGACGCTACATCCACCGTCCACACATCCGACCGCCGCTCGTGATCTTCGTTCTCGCTGCGATTGGCGGCGAAAGCGATCGTCGTCCCGTCCGGTGACCAGGCGATCTGTCCGACCGGCATCATGCCGCTCGTTAGTTGCCGCGCCTCGCCGCCCCCGGAAGGGATCACGAAGAGCTGCTTGCGTGTGTGATCGAAGAACCCTTCGCCGTCATATTTGTACTTGCCGCGCGTGATGATCTTCGGCTTGTCGCTCTCGTCCTTATACTCGACGTTGTGGACGGGTTCGGGCACCGACGGGACTTTGCAGAGGAAGGCGATTCCGTTGCCATCCGGCGACCAGATCGGCTCGGAGGCGGCATGATCGTCGGTCGTCAGTCGCTGCGCCTCGCCGCCGCTCGTGAGATTGAGGAGGAAAATCTGCCCCTTTGTGCCGCGATCCGAGACGAACGCGAGGCGCGTCCCGTCCGGCGACCATGCGGGGTTCGTGTCTTTGTTTTCGCCGCTCGTTACCTGGCGCGCGTCGCCGCCCGCTGTCGGTACGATCCAGATGCTGGCGCGATTGCGATTCGCTTCGCCATCGGGCTGGGCGACGGTGCAGGCGATCTGCGATCCGTCCGGCGAAAGCGCCACATCGTCCACGAAGCGCAAACGGAAGAGATCGGTCGCTGAGATACCATGCGTGCGGGCCGGTGCGGCGGAAGACATGCCATCATCCTTTCCATTGGCGTATGATGCGCCAACATCGTCACTGCTTCACGCGCGCTATGATAGCAAATGGCGCAAACGTGTCTTCGAGAGGTACCGATGAAACCGATTTCTGCCGCTTCACCCGCGCCGCCCATCGCCAACGTTTGGTGGCGGTTGCGCGGATATTTCCGGCTGGTTCACCCGTTCCCGGTCGCGATGAACGCCGTTGCCTCGGTCGCATTCGCGCTGCTTGCCGCCCGCGGGTGGCCGGGGATGCGCGTGGTTCTTCTAATTGCGGCGGCCATCATCGGCTCGCAAGCGACGGTTGGCGTCGTCAACGATCTGCGGGATCGCGACCTCGACGCAATCGCGAAGCCGAGCAAGCCGCTCGTCTCCGGTCGCGCCACGGTTCGGGGCGCGATATGCGTCGGTACGATCACGCTCCTCGTGGCCCTCGTCGCCGGCTTGGCAATTGGGCGGCTGTCGCTGCTTTTCGTTATCGCGATGACGACTGCCGGATTGGTGTATGACCTCTGGCTGAAGCGAACAGTGGCCTCGTTCCTCCCGTACATCCTCGGCCTGCCGATCCTGCCGATCTGGGCGTGGACGTGCGTGCGCGACGCCCCGCCCCGCCTCTGGCTCACCTATCCGCTCGGCGTGCTGGTTGGATTCGGCCTTCATCTCGCCAATGCATTGCCGGACGCCGAGCGCGACGCGGCGGGTGGCGTCCGAGGTATCGTGCAGGTCGTCGGGACACGGGGGGCATTGATTCTCTGCATTGGTTCGTTCGCCGTCACGATTGCGCTGATCGCGATCCTGACGGTCGGCCACTGGGACAGGGTGGTGATCGTCCTGATTGGCGTCGCGGCGGTGTTCCTGATCGGGGCGGCGGGTTCCGCCTTCGTGCGGCCGACGGCGGCGACGTTGCAACGCAATTGGGGCCTGCTGATCGGCTGTGCAATCGGCATCGCGGCTGCGTGGCTCCGCGCGCTCTAACGGGAGGCATATGACGCGGGTAACGGTCACGGAACGCTGGCAAACATGGAATGGTCTCCGGTATCGCGTCTGGGAGCGCCCCGTGCCGGGGAGCGCCGTGCCACCGCTCGTGCTGATCCACGGCTACGCGGCATGTGTCGAGCAATGGGGGCGCTTAATCCGCGACATTGGGCCGGATGTACCGGTCTACGCCGTGGACCTGATCGGCTTCGGTGAGTCGAGCAAGCCGCGCCATGTCGAATACGGCCGTGCCTTCTACCTGGCGCAACTGGAACACCTGCGGCAATCCTACCGTCTGGAGCGCGTCGTCGCGGTCGGACACTCGCTCGGCGGGATGCTCGGCATCGAGTGGGCGGCGGAGCAACCGGCGACCGTCGCGTCGGTGATCGCGATCGCACCGGGCGGGCTGCTCGCGGGCGACGAATTCAGCCCGCGCCAGCAAGCGATCGTGCGGAAACTGGCGACGCCCGCCGTCACGCGCCTACTTTTCGGCTTAGTGACGCATCTGCCGTATCGCGTCCTTTCCGCGCCAGCCTATGCGGACCGGGCGGCAATGGAGCCGTACACGCAGGCCGCGCTGAAACGCGCCCTGCGCGCTCCGGGTGCGGTCTGGTCATATTCCGGTCTGCTCCGCAATCAGGTGGCCTTTCACGCCGTGGCGCACACCGCAACCGTGCAATGCCCGCTGCATGTCATCTGGGGCATACGAGATGTGCAGGTCTCGCGCGAAGAAATCACGACACTGAAGCGCCGCTTCCCACAGGCGACATTGACGGAACTCGAAGGTGGTGGGCATTGCGTCCACGAAGAACGCTCGCGCGAAGTCGCCGCCGAAGTGCGCGCCCTGCTCGTCCTCGACGATCTTCTCGCGCCCATCCCTGCCCCGCTGATGATGGATTGAGGGCCGCGCGGGTATGCTACGATGCCCGCAGGTCGCCTAATCGTCCGCACGAAGCGAGGTGTTCATGGATGTCACATTGCTCGGCACGGGGTCGCCGATGGCGCCGGAGCGGTGCGCGACGGGGATGCTCGTCACCGCACCGGGGTGCGAGCCGCTGCTGATTGACACCTGTGGCGGATTTGAACTGCCCCGCCAACTCGCGCGCATCGGCCAGCCGATCAACCAATTGCGCAACGTGATCGTCACGCATCGGCATATGGATCACGCCGGTGGGATGCCCGCACTCTTCATCGCCTCGATCCCGCTGAATATCTACGCGCTACCGGATACCCAGGCGGGCATCCGCGCCCTGATGGATGCGTGCTTCCCGGAATGGGCGATCCACCCCGAAGTCGAGCGGATAGAGATCGGGCCTGGCGATGCGCGGATGATCGGCGGATTTGCGGTCGAGTTTTTCGCGACCGACCACCGTGTGCCGACTGTCGCGGTGCGTGTCCAGCACGGTGGGCGGACGCTTGCCTTTAGCGCGGACGGCGTCCCGAACGACGGGATGGTCGCCTGTGCCCGCGATGCCGACCTGTTCATCTGCGATGCGCTCTGCGCCGCGCGCGATGGCGCAGATTGGGCGACGCGTGCCCGCGGCTTGATGCATCCCGTCGCGCGCGAGGCGGCGGCGATGGCCGTTGCCGCCAATGCCCGGTCGCTCGCGCTCACCCATCTCGCCCGCTACGCGAACGCCGACAACGTGCTCGCGGAAGCGCGCGAAGTCTTCAGCGGCCCGGTCGTTGTGCCCGATGATGGGACACGCCTTTCGGTGTAGCGCTGCTTGCAAGGGTGGCGGCGGGTCAATCGCCCATTATCCGCCTGCGCGGTCACGACCGCCGAAAGTGCGGGATTACCTGTTGGCCGAGTTGCTCGACCGCCGCGAGGGGGTCGGGGCCGAGGGGTGGCCCGAAACTGAGGTGGCGCGCGCCCATCGCGACGAGCGCTTCGAGCCGCGAGATGAGGTCGGGCGCGGTGCCGACGACGCCGATGCGGAGCATTTTTTCCGTCACGAGGGCGCGGGCCTTCTCTGGATCCCGTTCGGTCATCATCGCGTGCTCGATAGGAGTGAAATCGGCTTTGGTCACACCGAGCCGTTCGAGGATGAGCGGGCTGAGACCGGCGCCATAGTAAGCGATCTTGTCGCGCAGGGCGGCTTCGGCGGCGGCGGTATCGTTTGAAAGCGAAACCCAGATACATGTAGCCAGATCAATGCTCTCGATGGAACGCTCCGCCGTCGCCGCGCCCGCTTCGACGAGCGGGCGGACGGTGGCAAAATGCTCCGGCGGGAACAGGAGCGGCAGCACGCCATCCGCGACTTCGCCCGCGAGTGCGAGCATTCTCGGCCCCATCGCGCCGAGGTAAATCGGCACGCGCCGTCGCGGGGTGAAGCGCAAATACGCTTCCGGCGTCCATCCGGGCGCGACGCCACCGCCGAGGATCGCATTGATATTCGCAATCGCGTCCCGCGTCTCAGCGAGCGGCCGTTCCGGCGCGATGTTGACCCACTTTAGCAGTTCCGCGCCACCGGCGGCGATGCCGAGGTTGAACCGGCCGCCGCTGATTTCGTCCAGCGTCGCGGCGAGCATGGCGATCTCGGCGGGGTGGATCGTGTATGGATTGACGACGCAGGTGCCGATTTCGATGCGTGTCGTTGCCTGCGCCACGGCGGAAAGAATGACGGGAACCGAACGCAGAAAAAGGTCGTTGCTCACCCAGAATTGATCGAAACCCGCCGCTTCGGCCATCTGCGCGAGTGCAACATAGTCGGGGATCGGCAGATCATTGTTCAATCGGAGCGAGAATTTCATCGTTCGTCCGCGATCAGCGCGTCGGCATCAATCTCCACGAGATAGCCGGAGCCAACGAGCCTGCTCACCTCGACCAGCGTATTCGCCGGGCGTACATCGGCGAAAAAGCGCGCATGCGCCCGGCCAATCGCTTCCCAATCGTCCGCGTTGGTGGCGTAGATGCGCGTCCGCACGACATCCGCCATCGTCGCCCCGGCTTCGTGCAGGGCGCGCTCGATTTTTTCGAGGATCGCCACGGTCTGCGCGTGCGGATCGCCCGCGCCGATCACTGCGCCATCCGCATCCGTCGCCGTCGTGCCCGACACGAACACCCACCGCCCGACCCGGAGCGCCCGCGAAAACCCGACCCGCTCCTCCCACACACTCCCCGACGAAATCCGCTGCCGTCGCTCCACGCCAATGACCTCCATGCCCGGTGGTAGCAGGCCCTCCAGCCTGCTTCTCCGCTCGAAACGGCAGGCTGGAAAGCCTGCTACCACCGGGGAAGCGCCCCCAACTGCTCCCCCATCACACCGAAGGCCGCGCCTCGACCCACTCATCGCTCATTGCTCGCTATCCGTGCCATTCCTCATGGTAGACGCGCACATCATCATTGAGCCATGGTTCGGGGGCGCTGTGCCCGGCATCCGTTTCGATGAGCAGGCGTCGGTACTTCCCGGCGAAATAGACGAGCGGGTGCGCGCCGACATCACCACGAATTAGTTCATTTACCGCACCGATCACAATTGCGTGATCGCCGCCATCGAGCACCTGCCGAACATCACACCGCAGTGACGCGAGGCAGCCACGGATCACCGGCGCGCCGTCATCCTCCGAGAAATGCATGATGTCCCCAATGCCCTCCTGCGGCTGTCCGGCGAAGTTGCGCGAGATCGCCTCCTGACCCTCATGGAGGAAGTTGACGGCAAACGACCCGCTTTGCTGGATGATCGGATGCATGCGCGCCCGCCGGTCCACACAAATCAATATCAGGAGCGGATCGAGCGACAGGCTCGTGAACGCGTTCGCGGTCATGCCGTGGACATCCTCGCCCACGCGCGTCGTAACAACCGTCACACCCGTCGCGAACAAACCGACGACGTTGCGAAATTCGCGCCGGTCAATCGGCTCACTCACCGGTGGCCACCGGGGCGGCGGGGGCGGGCGCATCGTCCTGATGGAGGAACGAGCGGATACGCTCCTTCAGTGGCTCTTTGTCGTAGCCGAAATAGAGGGCGCTCATCATGCGGATCGGGTCGCCGAAGAAGTAGCGTTCGTAGAGTTCCTGCCGCCCCCCGAACCCGGAGCAGGCGACATCCCAGGCAAGCCGGTAGAGCCGGACCCGCTCCTTGCCGTCGGCGTTCGCCGCCTGCAAGTATTTCTGCACGTCCGCCGCGATTGGGCCGTCGAAATCGGACTCGGACGCCGTCGCCATCAGGCCGCTCGCACCGAGCAGTTGGATGATCTCGACGATGCGCGGGTACATCTTCGGGAACATGTTGCGCGCGATGTCGAGGGGCATCCGCGCGGGCGTCATCACGCCCCACGAGTCGAGATGCGCGTCCGCCTCCGCCGCGCGCAGGCACGCCTTCATCGTTTCGAGATAGGTCATCACCTCGGCGGCTTTTTCCTGCACATGCTGGAACGGCTCGATGGCGACCGTCTCACTCATCATCAGGACGATGCCGAGCAGGAATTCGGCCTTCGCGATGTTCTTGATGCAGACCTGATGCATCATGTGGACGACGGCATCGGTCGCGCCGTAGCAGCCGTTGCACCGCTCCATGTCCCCCAGGAGAAACATCCGCTCCCACGGCACGGTGACATCATCGAAAATGACGATGGCGTCCATCTCCTCGAAGCGCGAGCCGAGCGGGTGGTCGAAGTGCGACTTGCCCTGATCGAGCGACTCACGGCAAATGAACTTCATCCCCGGCGTGTCGGTCGGGACCGAGAAGGCGAAGGCATACTTGTCCGCGTTTTCGTTCTTCACGATGGTGGAGGGGAAGACCATGATCTCGTCGGCGAGCGGCGCGCTGGTGGCGAGCAGTCGGCAACCGCGGATGACGACGCCCGCGCTATTGGTCGTGACGATCCCGGCGGGCAGGTACGGGTCTGCCTGCTCATTGACCCCTTTCGAGCGATTCGCCTGCGGGTTGATGAGCGTATGCGTGAGGCAAAGATCGCGCTCGCGGATGTACTCGTAGTAAGTCCGCACGTTGTCGCCGAAACGCGGATCGTTCGCGGCGAAGTATTGCGACGCGGCAGTCATCGCCATGAACGAGGTGTTGCAGTAGTCGGGCGTCCTACCCATCATGCCGCCGGAGTAGTTTGCCCACCGGCGCATCATCTCGCGGCGTAGCGCAATATCCGTCGGTGTGCGCGGCGTTAGGAACGACATGCCCACGCGGTCGCCCGTCGTTGGGGAGGGGTAAGTCATCACGTCGCGCAGCGCGGGGTCGTGCTGCATGTCGTAGAGGTGCGCGTACGATGCGACGCCGTGCCTCGTCGCGGGGTGCGTCGTCACATCGTCAACGCGCTCGCCACCGATCCAGATCTCGCGCTTCATCTTTTTCAGATCGGCAATGTATTGCGCCCCGGTTCGTGCTGGCATACGCTCACTCCGTTCGTCGTAGCCAGTAGTCAGAACGGATCGGATGCCACTGACTACTGGGTACTGACTACTGACTACTGGCTACTAATGTACATACGTCGGCGTACCGCTGAGTTGCGGTTCGTGCGTCGGGATGAACGCGCCGTCCGTGATTGATTGGACCCGCATCGCTTCCTCGAACCAGCAGCGCGGGACGTAATGGCCCCAGAGCGTTTGGCGACGCGGGTCGTTCAGTGTCCAGCGGATCGGTTCGAAATCAGGGTCCACCGTCGAGTAATCGTTTGCGTACAATTCGACGCGGTTGCCGTCCGGGTCGCGCACGTACAGAAACAACGCATTTGCGATGCCGTGCCGTCCCGGCCCCCGCTCGATTGCCGCGCTCATGTTCGCGCCCGCGAGCACATCGCAGCAGCGCAGGACGGCCATCGCATCGGGCAAAAACCACGCGCCGTGGTGGACACGCGGCCCGACGCCGTTCATGACCGCGACATCATGCACCGAGCCTTTGCGATGCAGCCACGCCGCCCAGAGGCGTTCCGGCGAATCTTCCGTCCCCGTATACTCGGTGCAGCGGAAGCCGAGGTTTTGCATGTACCATTCGGTGAGCGCCAGGCAGTCCGGCGTTTGAACATTGAAATGGTCTATCCGCATGATGTGCGCGCCCCGGTACAGATCGAACCGTTGCAGCATCCGTTCGGCGGCGTCCATTGTGGCATAGAACTCGGTCGGGATACCGGCAGGGTCCTGGATGCGGAGCGCGCGGCCCTGCCCCTTCTCCTCGCCGGGTTCGACCCAGCGATGCGGCAAGCCCTGGGCCAGCGCCATCGCCGCGAGCGCATCCAAATCCGCGTCGGTGGCGACGCGATAGGCGAGATGCGCGACGCCCGGTTCGTCCGCGCGCGTCAAGATGAGCGAGTGATGGTACCGTTCCTCGAGGCCGCGCAGGTAGCAATGCCCGCTGTCACTCGCCGTCTCCACGAAGCCGAGCAGACCCACGTAGAATTCCCTTGCCCGCTCAAGGTCGGTGACAAGGAACTCGATATGCCCCGCGCGCACGACATTCCCAACCGCCCGCTCGGGCCGCGCGCGCATATCGAGCCGGGATGCGGTATCAACCGTTGCCATGCCACCCTCCTGACAAGCCCGACAAACCCGGGAGAACCGCAAAGGCGCAAAGACGGGAATTTGTGTTTTCCCGCAAGGTATTCTTCATTTCCCTCCTTGCGCTCTTTGCGTTCGTTGCGCCTTTGCGGTTCATTCGGGTTCGACCTTACTGTGCTATGCCGAACTTCGGGATGTGGTGGTCGCCGAGGGCGACGGCGATGTTCTTCATGTCGCAATAGAACTCCCACGAGTAGTGGCCGCCCTCACGCCCGATGCCGCTCTCCTTCGCGCCGCCGAACGGCGTGCGCAGGTCGCGGACATTCTGCGAGTTGATCCACACCATACCGCACTCGATGCCCTGCGCGACCCGGTTCGCCTTGGCGACATTCTGCGTCCAGACATACCCCGCGAGGCCGTACCTGACATCGCTGGCGATCCGCACCGCCTCCTCCTCGCCATCGAAGGGGATGACGACGAGGACAGGGCCGAAGACTTCTTCCTGCGCGATCCGCATCCGGTTATCCACATCGGCAAAGAGCGTCGGCTGCATGTAGTTGCCCTGCTCCATGCTCGGCACGCGCCCGCCGCCCGCGACGAGTTTCGCGCCCTCGCGCTTGCCGATCTCGACGTACTCCAACACGCTCGCCAGATGATCCGGATGGATCAGCGAGCCGATTTCCGTCTGCTTGTCCATCGGGTCGCCGACGCGAATGGCGTTGACGCGCGCCGTCAGGTCCGCGACGAAGCGGTCGTAGATCGGCCGTTCGACGATGCAGCGCGACGAGGCGGTGCATCGCTCACCATTGAGCGAATAAACGCCGAAGACGGCGGCATCGAGCGCGCGGTCGTAATCGGCGTCCGCGAAGACGACGATGGGTGATTTGCCGCCGAGTTCCATCGAGTACCGCTTCATCGTCGCCGCGCCCTCGCGCATGATCGCCTTGCCCGTCACCGTCTCGCCGGTGAAGGAGATCAGCTGAACATCCGGGCTTTTGACCATCCCCATGCCGATCGTCTCGCCCGCGCCGTAGACGAGGTTGAAAACGCCGTCCGGCACGCCCGCGTCGCGGATGCACTCGGCCAGTTTCTCGTTCGACAAAGGCGTCCATGAAGCGGGCTTTACGACCGCCGTGCAGCCGCTTGCCAGGCAGGGCGCGACCTTCCACGACGTTAGCATGAAGGGCAGGTTCCACGGCGTAATCAGCCCGGCGACGCCCGCCGGTCGCTGGACAGTATAGTTGAGGTAATCGGCGCTGTGGTACGTCGCGCCGTCCATGTGGTTCGCCATCTCGGCGAAGAAATAGAAGTTGTCCGCCGCACGCGGAATCTGCGCACCGCCCGTCTGCGCGATCGGCAGTCCGGTATCGGTCGTCTCGATGCGCGCGATTTCCGGTGCGCGCTCTGTGATAAGATCGCCGACCTTGCGGAGGATGCGGGCGCGCTCGGCGGGCTTCATGCGCGGCCATGGACCGGTATCGAATGCGCGACGCGCGGCGGCAATCGCCCGGTCGAGATCGGCCGACGTCCCCTTCGTGATTTTCGCGATCACCGTGTTGTCCGCCGGGTTCAGCGTTTCAAAGGTCTCGTCCGTATCGTAGACGAACCGCCCATCAATGAAATGCCCGACGGTGCGGGTGCCCAGTTCCTGCTGTGGTGCAACGGTTATCGCCATTCTTCCTAACCCCCTGCCCCTTCCCTCCGAGGGAAGGGGTGACTCATCAATATACCGTGCCGCATCCAAACATCCTGCTCTCTCGGAATCTCGCTCCCCTCCCCTCCGAGGGAAGGGGTGGGGGTTAGGATTCCTCCGCGACGACCGGATTTTCGAGCGCGCCGATGCCGTCAATCTCGATGCGGACGCGGTCGCCGGGATGGATGGCGGAGATGCCTTTCGGCGTGCCGGTCAGCAGCACGTCGTTCTCTTCGAGCGTCATGAACTCCGAGATGTACTCGATGATCGCCGGGATGGAGTGGATGAAGAAGCGCGTGTTGCCTTCCTGCCGCAGTTCGTCGTTGACGAACGTCCGCACCGTCGTGTTCATCGGATCGCCGAAGGCGTCGGCCGTCACCAGCCACGGGCCGAGCGGGCCGAAGGAATCGAAGCCCTTCGCCTTCACGGGCGGGCGGTAGAAGTTTTGCACGAAATCGCGCACCGTCACATCGTTCGCGATCGTGTACCCCTTGACATAGTCCATCGCGTCGCCCTGGCGGATCTTGCGCCCGCTCCGGCCGATCACCACCGCCAGTTCACCCTCGTAGTGCATGTAGTGCGCGCCGTTCGGATACACGATGGGCGCGCCGTTGCCGGTCAGCGAGGTGACCGGCTTGAAGAAGAGCGCGGGTACGGAAGGCTTGGCGAGTTCGTCCGGCAAGTCCACCTTGTTCAGTTCCGCCGCATGGTCCGCATAATTGAGCGCGAGACCGACGACCTTCGGCGGCACGACGGGCGGCAGCCACATCACCGCGTCCGGGGCGTGGGCGCGACCGGCGGTGTCCACCGGGCGACCGTCGTCCGTGACCGTGCCAACCTGGATGCGGCCATCGAGGACGAAGCGGGCGATCCTCACGCGCGCACCGCCTTCGCGACAGGCGCGTTCGCTGTATCGCACTGCGCGAGCGCGGCGCGAATCTTCTCCTGATTGGCGGGCGACGGCTCGCAGAGGGGGAGGCGGTAGTGCGGCGCGATCCAGCCGAGTTCGCCCATCGCCCACTTCAGCGGGCCAGGATTCGTTTCGAGGAAGAGCGCCTCGTTGATCGGCAGCAGGCGGTAATGCAAATCCATCGCCTCCTGCCACCGTCCGGCGACGACGAGGTCGTAGAGCGCGGCGACCTCGCGTGGCAGGATGTTCGCGGTCGCGCTGACGTGCCCGACGCCGCCGATCGCCAGCATCGGGTAGCAGAGCAGTTCGATGCCGCTATAAACGAGGAAATCGCGCCCGCAGGTGTGGAGCACCTTGCTCGTGTGCTCGAAGTCCTTGTTCGACTCCTTGACGCCGATGATGTTCGGGCAGGCTTCGCGCAGCCGCGCCATCGTTTCGGGGGCCATGTTTGTCGCGGTGCGGCCGGGGATGTTGTAGATGATGATCGGGAGGGTCGTCTGCTCGGCCACCGCGCGGAAGTAGCGGAACAGCCCTTCCTGCGACGGACGGTTGTAGTACGGCACGATCACGAGCGCGGCGTCCACGCCGAGCCGTTCCGCGTATCGTGTCAGGTCGGTCGTCTCGTCAATATTATTCGTGCCGGTGGCGGGCACGAACGGCACCCGACCGCCGACCGCCGCCTTGCCGAGGTCGAGCATCCGGCGTCGCTCGTCGAGCGAGAGTGCGCTCGGCTCCCCCGTCGTCCCCGTGACCGAGATACCGTGGCTACCACTGGCGATCTGCCAATCAATTAAGCGTTCCAACGTGTTTTCGTCTATCCGCCCGTCGCCATCGAACGGGGTAATAATCGGAACGATTGAACCGCGAAGCCGGGAAACGTCCATCGGTTGCCTCCTTGAGAAGCGGCGCGGAAGATACTCGTAGGCTACCATAGCGGTCGGTACATGGGTAGATGATGCTCCGAAAGAACCTAACCCCCGGCCCCTTCCGTGCCCTCGGCGTGGGAAGGGGTGACTCTTCGTAATGCCGTGCTGTTCCCCGAAACACCCAGCTCTCGCGGAGCCTCCCCTTCCCACGCCGAGGAACGGAAGGGGCCGGGGTTAGGTTCTTTCGACTGCCCTTGATAGGATGGGTGGGGCATTGGCCGTTGGAAGGGATGGGGAGCAGCGCGGATAATGGAAAAGAAAATGGAAGTGCGTCGCGTCGCGGAGCCGGTGTCGGTGACGACCAAAGCGCTCCTTGGTTTGCTCGTGCTCGTGCCGATCAGCATCCTGCTCGCGGTTGTCCACGCGAACCCGCCACTCGTCTTCGCGGTCAGCGCGATCGCGCTGATCCCGCTCGCCGGATTTCTCGGCCGTGCTACGGAAGAGGTCGCGCTCTATACCGGGCCGCGACTGGGCGGGTTGCTCAATGCGACCTTCGGCAATGCGGCCGAGTTGATTATCACAATTGTCGCGCTTCGGGCGGGACTCACGACGACCGTGAAGGCGACGCTCGCCGGCAGTATCCTCGGCAATGTCCTCTTCGTTCTCGGCGCGAGTATTCTGCTTGGTGGCCTGAAGTTCGGCACGCAGACCTTCGACCGCACGGACGCGAGCGCGGCCTGCACGATGCTCGCGCTCGCCGTCATCAGCCTGCTCCTTCCCAGCTTTTTTCACCATGGCGCCGAGCCGCTGACGATCCCCCGCCTGGAAGGGTTGAGCGTGGCTGTCGCGATCATCCTGTTCGTCATCTATGTGCTGTATCTGATCTTCAGTTTCCGGCGCGGGCCGGGCGGAGCGGGGGAAAGTCTTGAGGAGGACACCCCGAACTGGAGCCGGACGTTCGCGCTGGTTGTGCTGTTCGGCTCGACCCTCGCCGTCGTCGTGATGAGCGAACTGCTCGTCCACGCGATCGAGCCGACGGTGGCGGCCTGGGGCGTGAGCGAGTTCTTCGTCGGTATCATCATCATCCCGATTGTCGGGAATATCGCGGAGCATATCGTCGCCGTGCAGGTGGCGATGGAGAATAAGATGGACCTGTCGCTGAGCATATCGCTCGGCTCCAGCCTCCAGATCGCGCTGTTTGTCGCACCCGTTCTGGTTTTTGTAGGGGCGATGATGGGTCAGCGATTGACGTTAGAATTCAACACCTATGAACTCTTCGCCCTCGGCGGTGCGGCGGTGATCGCTGTGCTCGTCACGGCGGACGGCGAGAGCCACTGGCTGGAGGGCGCGCAGTTGCTCGCGCTCTATCTGATGCTCGCGGTCGCATTCTTCTTCCTCTAAAGGGAAGGACTAAGGACTAAGGACTGAGGACTGAGAGGATTGGCACGTTTCAGTGAACAAGTCGCTCGTAATTTATCGTGACGGGGCCACCGGCCACCGGGAAAACTACCGTCGGTACGAAGATCGCCGACGCGCTATGTCTGCCGTTCATCAATAAGGATGGCATCAAAGAATCGCTCTTTGACACGCTTGGATGGAGCGATGTGGCGTGGTCGAAACGGCTCGGCGTCGCCAGTTACGCGATCCTTTATCAGGTCATCGAGGCGGAACTGCGCGCCGGCGCGTCATTTGTCGTCGAGAGCAACTTCCATCCGACCTACGACAACGAGCGATTTGCGGCTCTCCGAACGACGTACGACTTCGTGCCATTCCAGGTCTTCTGCACTGCCGACGGCACTGTCCTGTACGAGCGGTTCAAGGCCCGTTCCGAATCCGGCGAGCGGCATCCGGGGCATCGCGACGAACTGCGGCAAGGCGAGTTTGAGGAAATCCTGCTTCGCGGCCACCATGACCCGCTTGACATCGGTGGCGAAACCTACGCACTCGACATGACTGACCTCGACACTGTGGACTTCAACGGTGTAATGGCAGCGATTCGTTCACAGAGCGTACATCGCGCGTCAGGTCACTGATTCCGCGCGCATGATGTCTGCGATCATCGCGACCGGGATCGAGCCGTAGGACAAAAAGCGGTCGTGGTACCGTCGCAGGTCGAACGCGCTCCCTTCGCGCGCCGCGATCTTCCGCCGCAGGTCGCGGATCATGTCCTGGCCGATCAAGTAGATCATCGCCGCTCCGGGGAACATCGAGTTTTTGACTGCTTCCGTGTGTGCCGCGTGCTCGGTCATGCCGGTGTCGTCGCGGTAGAAAGCAACCGCCTGATCGAGTGAGAAGCGACCGTGATGCAGATTGGCATCCACAATCGCTCGTGCGGCGGCGCGCATCCGGGCGTAGTGCTGCGAATACAACTCCAACGGTGTGAGAAAGCCGACCTCGCCCATCAAGTCCACGGTATACGATGACCAGCCTTCAGCCATCGTGCCGCCGCAGAAGAGCGCGATCCGCGACGCGCAATCCACCGCCGCGATCTGCCCGATCCGCGACGCGGCGTGGAAGGCGTGCCAGTTTTGGACGTGATGCCCGATGCCGCCGTGATGGACGACGTGATTCAGTTTGATGACGCTGTCGTTCATGGCGCGTAGGCGGCGATCCTGCTCATCGAGCGGCATCGTGGCCTCGATTGGCGGGACGAGATAGTCGTGGATCGGCGGGCGATTGAACGCCGCTGGGGAACGATAGGGGAGGAAGTAGAGGAACGGGGCCGCTTCCCGCGCCCAGCGCGGTTGTGGGACATAGCGGATCGGGAAGGTCGGCCAGGTGACGAGATCGTGCGCGGCGGCGGTCGCGTGGCTCGCGTCCCAAAGCATAGCATAGCGTCCGTCGTATTCATCAATGGTCGGGTGGAGATCGGCCAACCGGGCAAGCGCGGCGCCCCAATCGCTCGCGCCGAATTGACCGGCCCCCTCGACGAGGCGCGCGCTCGCTTCCGCGAACTGGTCGCGGGCATACCGTTCGATTGCCGCGCCCGATTGGGTCAGTTCGTGGCCGAGCGTCAGATACACCTCGAACGCTTCGCCGCCGCAGCTGTACCGATCGGTCGGGTTGGCGCGCACCTCGGTTTCGAGGAATGATTGATACGTGGCGAATGCCTGCCGCGCCATGGTTGCCGCAGCCCGGAAGCGCGGATCGGTGATCGCCTCATCGGCGATCAGCATGTCCACGCCGCCACCAAGGAAATGCATCGCGCCGGCACACTCGCGGATCGCGCGCTCCGTCCAGGCGGCAGGCACAGATTGCACGTTCTCGGTGGCGGTGGTGAGAAACGCCGGTATCGCGTTCATCCGCGCAATCGCCGCCTCCACGCGCTCACCGAGGGGCGCGAAGGGGCGGAGAAAGAGGGACAGCACGCCGAAAATCGCCTCGCCCGTATAGACGCACGGGTTGCCGCCCTGAAAATGGCGCGATCCGTATTCCCATGTCTGGATCGTCAGGAAATGCTCGGCCAGTGTGCGGTCAATCTGTTCCGCAGGCGTTTCCGGCACCGCGACCGTGTCATTATTCAGATCACGCAGCAACGTCGCCATTCCCGCGACCGTATCTGCGACGCCGCGCGCCGAGAAATCCGGCAGCGCGTCGTCGTGGTCGTGGACGCCGATAAAGGTCGCGTTGACGGGACGCCGCCGATAATACGCCGCGAAGAAATCATCGAGCCAGGCCGAGAACGGGCGCGGCGACGCGCTCACGGGGCGGTTGTCGTGCCGACCTTCGCAAGCCCTTCGCGGATCGGCCCCATTGCGGTGGCGTGTTCTTTCTTTGCTGCCACGATCGAATTGGGATTCGTCAGGAGATCAATCGCGGTCATCGCCATCGTCTTGGCCCCGGCGATCAGCGCGTCGTGCCCGCGCTTCGTCCGCGTCGCCTCGGCGACCTCCCGCGAGTGCCAACCCGCCTCCTCGCCGCAGATGCCGATGTACGCGTAGACCGACGGAATCTCGTGGCTGACATTGCCGAAGTCGGTCGAGCCGCCGCCCTCGCGCGCCGGGCCGTCTTGCACATCCCGACCGATTGCCTCCATGTTCTCGCGCATCAGCGCGCCAAGCGCGTGATTCGGGACGTAGCTCTGATATGGCTTGATGTATTCCTTCCATTCGAGCCGCGCGCCGGTCGCGGTCGCGGCCCCTTCGGCGCAGGCGACGACGCGCCGCTTCAGTTCAGCGGCGTAGACCGGGTCGTACGAGCGGATACGGAAGCGGCACGCGGCGTACGGCGGGATGACATTCGGCGCGCCGCCGCCACTCGTCACCACACCGTGAATGCGCGCCTCAGAGCGCACCTGCTGGCGCAACATGCCGACATTGTTGAAGGTCTGGATCACCGCGTCGAGCGCGTTGATGCCGGTGTGCGGGTTGGATGCGGCGTGCGCCGCCCGTCCGTGGAACATGAAGTCAATCCCATAGGCGACCATCGAGGGTTTGAGGGCGATGTAATCCTCGGTCATCGGGTGGATCATGATCGCCGCGTCCACACCGTCGAAGTAGCCGTGCTCCAGCACCGGAATCTTGCCGCCCGCATTCGGGACGGCCGACTCCTCCGCCGGGGTGCCGAGGATGACCACCCTGCCCGGCAGCAGCCCTTGCTGGCCGAGGCGCGCGAGGGCAATGCCCGTGCCAATTGCCGCATTAGCGATGATGTTGTGTCCGCAGCCGTGCCCGACATCGGGTAGCGCGTCGTACTCCGCGATGATCGCAATCGTCGGGCCATCGGGGTTGCCGCCGGGGAGCGTGGCGCGGAAGGCGGTATCGAGACCGGCGATGCCCCGCTCGACTTCCGCGCCGAACTCCTCCAGCATCTCGGTCAACTTCGCCACCGCCTGATACTCCTGCAAACCGAGTTCGGGGTTATCCGCCATCCAGTCGCTGCACCCGATCAGCATCTGCGAGACCTGCTCTACCTCGCGCTGCGCTGCCGCTTTCAGTGCCGCCACATCCGCCATTGCTCACTCCTTATTCGTTGTAGGATCGTATGCCAGCATCAAATCCCGAACCCTGAACCTCGAACCTCGAACCTCCCCGCGATCACACGCGCTCCCAGCCTTCGAGCCGGGCGATTGCCTCACGGACATTCGCGGGCACGGGTCGCTTCGTCTGCTGTGCCGGATCGAAATTGACGAAAACGGCTGTCGCGCGGAAATACGGATCGGGGTTGCCCTGCTTCCACATCTCGAAGGCGAAGGTCAGGCTCGTCGTGCCAATCGCCGTGCAGCGGACGCCGATCTCCACCAGGTCATCGAGGCGAAACGAGCGGAGATAGTCGAGTTCGATATGGACCGTCGCGACATCGAAAACGTTTGCGTCCGCGAGGTCGTAGATATGCAGCCCGACGCCCGTGCGAAAGTACTCGGTCTGCGCGATGTCCATGTACGACAGATAGCGCCCATTGTAGACAATCCGCTGGCCGTCAATCTCGTCGTAGCGGACGCGGAGTGTGTGAACGAAGTGGAAATCGTCGCGTGCCATACTCGCAATCGCCCTTTCGCGCCCGAGTCGCTGCTATCCGGGCGACCAGTGTAGCAGAAGGGGGTACAATAACAGCAAGCAGTTCGGCTACGGAGGAATGACATGGAATCGGCAGTGATCGTCGCGGCGAAGCGGACCGCGATTGGCGCATTCGGCAAGGCATTCAGGGACGTTCCGATTGCAACCATCGGCGCGACGCCACTACGCGCCGCGATGGCGGAGATCGGCATCGCGCCCGGCGATGTGGACGATGTCATTATTGGTTGCGTCGGCCAGATCGGGCAGGACGCCTATATCGCGCGAGCGGTCGCCCTCGGTGCGGGGCTGCCGATCGAGGTCCCGGCGTACACCGTCAACCGGCTCTGCGGCTCCGGCGCGCAAGCGATTGGCAGCGCGACGCAGGCGATCCTTGCGGGTGATGCGCGGATCGTCGTGGCGGGCGGTGTTGAGAAGATGAGCGGCTACCCGCTCCTGGCGGATGTCCGCTGGGGCACGCGGCTCGGCGACACTGCGCTGAAGGATTCCCTGACGCAGGCGCTTTCCGATCCCTTCTCGTGCCGCCATATGGGCACGACGGCGGAGAATATCGCCCGGCGCGATGGCGTGAGCCGCGCCGATCAGGACGCCTTCAGCGTCCTCAGCCAGCAGCGGACGGCGTCGGCGGTCGAGGCGGGCCGCTTCGATGAGCAGATCATCCCCGTCACGGCGCCCGGCCCGAAACGGACGACCATCGAGGTGACGCACGACGAGCATCCGCGCCCCGACACGACGGTAGAAACATTGGGGCGACTCCCGGCTGTCTTTGAGAAGGATGGCAGCGTTACCGCCGGGAATGCGGCGGGCATCAACGACGCAGGCAGCGCGACGGTGATGATGGCCGCCTCGGAGGCGGAGGCGCGCGGGATCACGCCGCTTGCCCGCGTCGTCGGCTGGGCAGTTGTTGGCGTCGAGCCGGAGTACATGGGCATCGGCCCAGTGCCCGCCGTCCGCAAGGTGCTGGCGAAGACCGACCTGACGCTGGACGACATCGCACTCTTTGAACTCAACGAGGCGTTCGCCGCGCAATCGCTCGCCTGCATTCGCGAACTCGGGCTGGATATGGACAAGGTGAACGTCAACGGCGGCGCAATCGCTCTCGGCCACCCAATCGGCGCGACGGGGAATATCCTCGCCGTCAAACTGATTTACGAGCTGCGGCGGCGCGGCGAGCGGTACGGCATCGTCACCGCCTGTATCGGTGGCGGGCAGGGAATCGCGGTTGTCTTCGAGAATCCCGCCGCGTAGGCGGCACGAACATTTGGAACATGGCGCCGGTTGGCTGTCATTGTGAAAGGATTCATCACTGTGGGCATCGAGTATCACAAGCATGTTTTTGACAACGGCCTGCGCGTCTACATCACGCCGATGGACGCCGCGACCTCCGTGACCGTCGTGATCGGCGTCGGCGTCGGGGCGCGGTGGGAAGCGCCGGAAGTAAACGGCGTCGCGCACTTCGCCGAGCACATGTTTTTCAAGGGGACGGAGCGCCGCCCGACGACGCGCGATATTTCCAGCCTGATTGACGGCCTCGGTGGCCAGTTCAACGCCTTCACCTCCGAGGAGATGACCGCCTACTACACCCGCCTCGCGCCGGAGCACTACAAGATCGGCCTCGATGTGCTTTCGGACATGCTCTTCCATTCCAAATTCGAGCCGGACGAGATCGAGCGCGAGAAAGGGACGATCATCCAGGAAATCCGCATGTACGAGGATCAGCCGATGGCTCTCGCGCCCCGGACCTTCCAGGAGATGATGTATCCAAATCACCCGCTCGGTCGGCCCGTCCTCGGTACGGACGAGACGATCCAGGCGATGACCCGGAAAACCTTCACCGATTACATGGAGATGGCGTACCACACCGGCAGCATGGTCGTCTCCATCGCCGGCAAGGTGGACGAGGACGACGCACTCGATGCGGTGCGACAGTGGATGGCGCAGTTGCCCGGCGGCACCGCGCCGAAGCCAGTCCCCGCGACTGATGTGCAGCCGAGCGCGCGCGTCCAATTGTACACTAAAGATACCGGGCAGGCGCACCTCTGCCTCGGCGTGCCGAGCCTGCCAATTGGCCACCCGGACGAAGCGGCGTTGAACGTTTTGAGCACTGTGCTCGGCGGCACAATGTCGTCGCGACTCTTCATTGAGGTGCGCGAGAAGCAGGGCCTCTGCTACTACGTTGGTTCCTCGCCGGACCCGTACACGGACACAGGGTTGTACGTCGCGCGCGGCGGTATGGACCTCAACCGCATTGACCAGGCGCTGATTTCGATCCGCAAGGAGATGCTCGGCATGGCCGCCGAACCGATCTCGCTCGAAGAACTGAGCATGGGCAAGGAAGGGCTGAAGGGCCGCATTCTGCTCGCGATGGAAGGCTCAGCGGGCGTCGCGATGGATGTCATTCGGCAGGAATTGCTGCGGGGCCGCGTGCGGACGCCGGACGAGCGGCGCGCCGAGGTGGACGTCGTCACGCAGGAAGACGTCTTCCGCGTCGCGAATGACCTCTTCACACCGGCGCGCATGCACCTCGCGATGTGCGGCCCCTTCGACGATCCGACGCACTTCGAATCGCTCGTGATGGAAGGCGAACCGGCAGTGGCGGCGGATTAGGGCGGTCTTCCGTGGTGTTGAGTCGAGGAGGTTAAATAGTGGCGGCGGGCTTTTAGCCCGCCGCCACTGGAAAGTTCCGCAGGATCGGCAACGACACAAACCGATCCTTACGATTTCCGCGCCGTCACGAAATCGGCCATCGCGGCGAGGTAATCGCGCGGCTCGCCGACAGGCAGCGTTTCGAGGTGTCGCTTCGCGCTATCCACGGCGGCTTGCGCCTCGCCAATCGCGGCGTCGAGTGCGCCGGAGATACAGACGCGACCGACAAGCGCGTCAATCGCGGCGTCGTCGGTCTTCGTGCCGAGGACGATCTTGCGAATCAGTTCCCGGTCGTCCGCGTCGGCGTGCCGCTCGATGTAGAACATCATCGGCAAGGTTAGCGTCCCCTGGCGGAGGTCGGAACCGGCGGGCTTGCCGATGTCTTCCGAGGATTCGCGTAGGTCGAGCACATCATCCACGATCTGAAAGCCCATACCAATCTGCGTCCCGTAGGCGCGGAGCGACTGAACCGCGTCATCCGGCGCGCCGGACAGGATACCGCCGAACTCGGCGGCGGTCGCGAAGAGCGCCGCTGTCTTGCCGTGGATGCGGCGGTCATACTGCTGCCGGGTCTGGTTCCACTGACGGGTCTGGAAAATCTCGTCCAGTTCGCCGTTGCAGATGTCGCCCAGCGTTTCGGCGAAGAGTGTCATCGCGCGCAGATTGTGCGATTTCGAGACGAGCACGGCGGATTGCGCGAAGAGGTAATCGCCAAGTAGGACGACAATCGTCGTCGGTAGCACGGAATTGAGCGTCGCCGCGCCGCGCCGGAAGAGCGCCTTGTCCACGGTATCGTCGTGGATCAGACTGGCAATGTGCAGGAGTTCGATCCCGGCGGCGGCGGGCGCGAGGCGGGCGACGTCGTAGTCGAACAGGCGCGCGGCGGCGAGCAAGACGCGCGGCCGGAGCATCTTACCCTTGGCGGCGATGATGCCATTGAGCAGATCGGTCATCACCGGATAATTGACCGCCACGGTCTCGCGAATCGCATCCTCGACGCGCGCGAGATCGCCGTTCGTGATCGGGTCGCTCAACACATCAACATTTTTCGTTGCGGGCATGGGAAGCGTCTCTGCTTTCTACCCTGCTGCGTCGCAGGATGCGGGCGGTTCGACAGCGTGCCGCCCTTGTCGGAGATATGGCGGGAATCCCCGACCACCACCCGAAATGATACTCCCAACACGCGCCTCCGTCAAAGCGCGATGCACATCGTTAGGCAATGGTAGTGCCACGGCGTCTGCTGTGCAAAATACGCACCTTCGGGATTGTTTATTTGCATTCCTGGCGGGCAGATGATACCGTTCGCCGCGCGGTACCTGGGTGTTGTGTTGCGCAATTATCTTGGCGTACGAACAGTACGAACAGGGACGAGTACTTAGGAAAGTGAGTGCGTGTGCGTCTTCGGGTCTCCTCTACCGCATCATCCATTGGTGACAGTCGCGGCAGTGTCTGCATTGTCGTGGATGTCGTGCGGGCGAGTACGACGCTGCTCACGCTGTGCGAACGTGGCGCGGGGCCGATCCGCTTCGCGACCGATCTGGACAAGGCGCGACGTGCGGCGCAGACCGGCGACGAGTGGGCGCTGCTGATCGGGGAGCAGGGCGGGATCATCGCTCCCGGTTTCGACCTCGATAACTCGCCGACCGCCGCGACGACCGCCGCCGTCACCGGGCGACGCGTCGTGATGCGCACGAGCAACGGGACGGTCGCGCTGGCCCGGCTTTCCGCCGCGCCGCTCGTCCTTGTTGGCTGCATCCGCAACGGTGCGGCGGTGATCGAGCAGGCGATTGCGGAAGCGACGACCCGAAAATTGGATGTGCTGATCGTCTGCGCCGGGCAGGAGCATGGGACGGTTTTCGCCCTCGACGACACCCTCGCCGCCGGATTCCTCGTCGCGTGCGCCTGGGAAAAATATGGCCCGTGGGCTTTCCCGGATCAGCAGGACGCTGCACGGACGATGGACGAGTCCGCCCTCGCCGCCCTGACGCTCTACCGTTCCTTTGTCGGCGAGACGACGACACCGGATGCCGAAACCTTCACGCACGCCCTGCTTCAGGGCGCCGGGCCGCGCTTTATCGCGACGACCGGCCGATTGGAGGATGTGCGGTATTGCGCGACACCGAATTGCAGCACCGTCGTACCGCGCGTCCAGCAAACGCCGGACGGCCCAACCATTGCTGGCGGGCGCCCCATTTCGCTTCCCGTGCCCGCTGGCGCAGTAGTTCCGACCACGTAGGAGGCCGATCGCTTGGCGTTACGACAACGACACTTCGCTGTGCGCAGCCGACCGTATCATCGCCCGACGAGCCATCCGTGGCGAATACTGGCGGTCGTGGGCATGATCGCCGCCGTCGGCTATGGTGCGTATGCACTCGTTGGACGGATCGGCGCGGGCGGCGCGGGGGAGGTGGGCACATTCGTCGTCAAGGATGCCTATAGCGGCAATCCGGTCGCGGGTGCGGAAATTACTGTTGTGCCGCTCGCCTGCCCGGATGGCATCTGCGCGCCGATTGAGACGACCGCGCAGGGCGTCGTCGGTCGGAAGTTCAGCGCGAACGCACACGGCGAAGTGCACGCACGATTCCTCAGCGAGCGCGTTGCGGTTGTCGCGTCGCAACACGAGTACGACGTGCGGCAAATGGAACTGCCGTGGCCACCCACCGAAGCAGCGACATTCAACCTCCGCCCTACCTGGGTTGCCGGGCACATCACCGCGCTCGGTCAGCCGCTCGCCAATGTGAAGGTGCAGGTCGCGCTGCCGGGTAAAGAGCCGACGAGTTCCACGACGACCGATGCTGAAGGGCGCTATCGCGTTACGGGCGTGCCGGACGGCGCGAGCCTGATCGTGGATGCCCCGAATGTCAGCCGCCGACCGCATCCCATCGAGCACCGCGCGGCGTTCGATCTGGCGCTCCGCCCAGATGTCGTCACCGGCGTCGCGCGTGATCTGCGGGGGCAGCCCGTCGCCGGTGTGACGGTCGTGGCCGGGAGCGCCGTCGCGCAGACCGACGCGAGTGGCGCGTACCGGCTCGATGGCGTGGACGACGGTGCGGCGCTGCTGGTCAAGGGGATCGGTTATCTGCCCCAGACGATCCCGCTCGGCGCGAATCTGACGCAGGACGTGACGCTCCAGCCATTCGTCGCGAAGGGGTTGTATCTCCAGGCGCCCGCTGCGGCGGACCCGGCGCAGCTCGACCGCGTAATGAACCTGCTCGCGACGAAGGATGTCAATGCGCTGGTTGTGGATCTCAAAGACAACAACGGCGTCGTCTACTACGACTCGAAGGTGCCGTTCGCCCGCGAAGTCGGCGCGGTGCAACCCGTCCTCGATGTCCCGCGCTTTTTGCAAACGTTGCACGCGAAAAATATCTACGCTATTGCCCGCATCGTCGTGATGGAGGATCCGATCGCCGCAACGAAGCGGCCCGATCTCGCGATCAAGGACGCGCGCACCGGCAAGGTGTGGCGGACGACCGCCGGGCAGCCGTGGCTCAATCCGACGAACCCGCAGGTTTGGCAGTACGTCAGCGATCTCGCGCTGGAAGCGGCCAATCTCGGCTTCGACGAAGTGCAGTTCGATTACGTGCGCTTCCCCTCAGACGGCAACCTGAATGTCGCCGAATACGGCCCGGCGTTCAATGGCGGCGCGCAGGAGCGTCGGGACGCGATCACCGGGTTTTTGAAGATGGCGCACGCGAAACTCGCGCCGACCCGCGCGCTGATGGGCGCGGACATCTTCGGCATCACCGCGTGGATCAAGAATGACAATGGCATCGGCCAGCAGTTCGAGGACCTCGCCGCGCTCGTTGATGTGATCTGCACGATGGATTACCCGTCGCACTTCTCGCGCGGCTTCAACGGCTGGGATATTCCCAACAACTACCCGTATGACGTGATTCGCCAGAGCCTGATCGAGCGCGAAAAGCGGGTGCCGGGCGTCGCGCACAAGACGCGACCGTGGCTTCAGGCTTTCACGTATGGACCGGGAGTTGACTACGGCACGGCGCAGATCTACGCGCAGATTCAGGCGTGCAACGAGATGCAGAGCAGCGGCTATCTGCTTTGGAACATCGGCAGCGCATATGATCCCGCATGGCTCCCACCGAAGCCGACATCTGTGGCTGCAGGGTAGCACAGGCTGGAAAGCCTGTGCTTGCGTTGCCAGGGTATATGCTCGTGTCGCCTTCTGGGAAACCTAACTCCCTGCTCCTTCCGTTCCTCGGTGTGGGAAGGGGTAACTTTTCGTGATGCCGTAGTGTTCCTCATAGCGCCCTGATCTTGCAGAGATTCCCTCCCCTTCCCACGCCGAGGAACGGAAGGGGCAGGAGGTTATGTTCCCCGTTTGACGGTTTCCCCACCAGGGCGTACGCTGACTGCATGACCGACGCGATTGCGACCGAACCGACGCCGATTCCGCCCTCGACTGCTGCCGCAGGGTACGCGCCGCCCGTCCGGCGGTCGCTCGGGCGCGCACTGCTGAAAGAAGCGCGCCCGAAGCATTGGGTAAAGAATGGCTTCCTCTTTGCCGGGATCGTCTTCGCGAAGGAACTGACCAACCCGACGGCAATCTGGCAGGTACTCGCGGCGTTCGCGCTCTTCTGTGTCGTGGCAAGTGCGATCTACTTTATTAATGATCTGCGCGACCGCGAGGCGGACCGCCTACACCCGAAAAAACGCTTTCGCCCCATCGCGGCGGGCGAGATCTCGGCGCCGATGGCATGGGCCGTCGCGCTCGGCGGCCTGGGGGTGGCGATCCCGCTCGCATTCCTGCTGCGGCCACTGTTTGGGGCGATCATCGTCGGCTATGTCGCCCTCCAGTTCGCGTACACCTATTGGCTGAAGGAGCAGGTGCTGCTCGATGTCTTCGCGCTCGCGACGAGTTTCGTCCTGCGCGCGATGGGGGGCGCGGTGGTGATTGCCGCGCCGATCTCGCCATGGCTCTACGTCTGCACTGTGCTCCTTTCGCTCTGCCTCGGTTTCGCCAAGCGGCGGCACGAACTGATGCTGCTCGAATCGGGCGCGGGCAGCCATCGTGCGGTGCTGGATGAATACTCCGCGACGCTGCTGGAAGAAATCATCGCGGTAGTGACGAGCGCGACGGTGATGGCGTACGCGCTCTACACCTTCAACGCCGAGAATCTGCCGAAGAACCACGCAATGATGTTCACGATCCCCTTCGTGCTGTACGCCGTCTTCCGCTACCTCTATCTCGTGTATCGCAAGGGCGAGGGCGGCAACCCGGAGGACGCGCTCTTCGCCGACCGGCCGCTGCTGGTCTGCATCCTGCTGTGGGGCATCACCAGCGTCACCATCCTCTACATTTTGTAGGCTTCCGGTTGCGGAAGCGGGTGGCGCGCGGTACACTTGCCGCAGGCTGATTAGCACTCGTGCGTGACGAGTGCTAAAACCGGAACAAAATCCTCGCCATCATGTTGTATATGGTGAATGCTCCGAGAGTGAGCGGGGAGAATTGTACAATGTTGACACCACACAACGGGGAGGATTGCCATGCCGCAGCGCAATCATGACCCCCACGCCACCTATCGGTTCGCCCTCAGCTATCGGATGGCCGGGCAACTCGACGCGTGGCGACCATCGCTCGAAGTCTATGAAACCGAGAACGCGCTCGTCATCCGCGCCGAACTCGCCGGGATTAATGAGAATCACCTACGGGTCGGACTGGACGGCGATGTGTTGACGATCCAGGGTAAACGGCTACCGGAGGCACGCGGCGAGAGCGACGCGTTCGAGCAGCGTTCGTATCACGAAATGGGCATCTCCTATGGGCCGTTCCGCGCGCGAGTGCGCTTGCCATTCCCCGTCGAGCGTGACGAGGTGGAAGCGCACTACGAACATGGTTTGCTGACGGTTGTCCTGCCGCGCGCCCAGCGCGTGCAGATTGATGCGACGACGCCAGCCGAGGCGGTCGCCGTTGGCGCACGCGAGGACGAAACACACCCCAATGATATGGGAAAGGATAGTGAATAATGGCAGGTAAGAAGAAGCGGGCTGACGCCACCCCGATCGCGGCGGACGAAACCCAGCCCGATCCCCCGACCGCTGAGGCGCAGCCGGAAGCGACTGTAATCGAACCGGAAACCTCGGAGCCGATTGCCGTTAAGCGCCGCTCGCGGCGAGAGCGGATCGAGATCGGCAGCGCCGTGCCGGACGAAGAAAAAATGCCGGAATCGGTGCCGATTTTGCCGCTCCGCAACGCCGTCCTCACCCCGATGACGGGGCTGCCGCTCGAAGCGTCGCAACCACGTTCCCTGCGGCTGATTGACGCGGTCGTCAACGGCGACCGGCGTGTCGTCTTCGTTGCGCAGAAGGATAAGGAACTCGAAGGCGCGGGGCCGAACGATCTGTATCAGATCGGCACGCTCGGCGTCATCCAGCAGATGCTGCGCATGCCGGACGGCAATGTCCGCCTCGGCGTGCAGGGGCTGGAGCGCGTGCGCATCGGCGAGTATGTGCAGGAAGAGCCGTACCTGCTCGCGAAGGTCGAGCGGATCCCTGAGCAGGTTGTGGAAAGCCTTGAAATCAAGGCATACATGCAGAACACGGTCAAACTCTTCGGCCAATTGGTCGAGTTGGTGCCGTATTTGAACGACGATCTCGTGACGGTGGCGGTCAATCTCGACGACCCGCGCCAACTGCTCTACCTCGTCGCGGGTACGCTGCGCATGGATGTCGAGCAGAAGCAGGAGTTGCTGGAACTGGACGACATCTCCGCGAAGTTCCGTTGGCTGAACGGCTTCATCGCCAAGGAATTGGAAGTCCTCGAACTCGGCAAGAAGTTGCAGGAGCAGGTGCAGGACGAGGTCGGCAAGAGCCAGCGCGAGTACTTCCTGCGCGAGCAGATGAAAGCGATCCAAAAGGAACTGGGTGAGGCGAACGATCAGGAAGCGGAAATCACGATGATCCGCGAAAAGCTCGAAGCCTCCGGGATGCCGACGGACGCGCGCAAAGAAGCGGATCGCGAACTGGACCGGCTCGCGAAACTCCCGCCGCAAGCCGCCGAATACGGCATTATCAAGACCTATCTCGATTGGATGACGAGCCTGCCGTGGAATATCTCGACTGAAGAGCCGATTGACATCCCGAAGGCGCGCAAGCAACTGAACGACGACCACTACGACCTAGAGAAGATCAAGGAGCGCATCCTCGAATACCTCGCGGTGCGCAAACTGAAGCAGGAGCGCGCGGTCGAGGGCGAGAAGATGCCGAATCGCGACCCAATCCTGCTCTTTGTCGGCCCTCCGGGTGTCGGCAAGACCTCGCTCGGCCAAAGCATCGCCACGGCGCTGGGGCGGAAGTTCACCCGCATGGCGCTCGGCGGCATGCGCGATGAGGCGGAGATTCGCGGCCACCGGCGCACCTATATCGGCGCGATGCCGGGGCGCATTCTTCAGTCCATCCGGCGCGCGGGCGCGAACGACCCGGTCTTTATCCTCGACGAGGTGGACAAGATCGGTGCGGACTGGCGCGGCGATCCGTCTTCCGCGCTTCTTGAAGTGCTCGACCCGGAGCAGAACAGCACCTTCCGCGATCACTACCTCGATGTCGAGTTCGACCTTTCGAAGGTGCTCTTCATCGCGACAGCGAACGTGCTCGACACGATCCCGGCGCCGCTCCGAGACCGGATGGAGATCATCGAACTCGCGGGTTATAGCGAGGAAGACAAGGTCCACATCGCGAAGCGGCACCTCCTGCCGAAGCAGATTCAGGCGAACGGACTGAAGCCGAGTGAAATGTCGCTGACGGACACGGCAATCGGCACGATCATTGCCGGATACACCCGCGAGGCGGGCGTTCGCAATCTCGAACGCGAATTGGGCGCGGTGGCGCGCAAGGTGGCGACCGAGGTCGCGGGCGGCTCGAAGCGCGGCGCGAAAAAGGTGATCGGCCCGCAGCAGGTGCGGCGGTACCTCGGTCGCCCCCGCTTCCAGCGCGAAGAAATTCGCGAGCGGACGAAGATTCCTGGCGTCGCGACCGGGCTTGCGGTCACGGCGGTCGGCGGCGACATTTTGTTCTTCGAGGCGACGCGGATGCCGGGCAAGGGCAACCTGACGGTGACGGGCCAACTCGGCGACGTGATGAAGGAGTCGGTGCAGGCGGCGATGAGTTATGTCCGTGCCCGCGCGAAGGACCTCGGCATTGACCCGAAGGTCTTCGCGGAGAGCGACATCCATGTCCACGTCCCGGCGGGCGCGGTGCCGAAGGATGGCCCGTCGGCAGGCATCACGCTGGCAACGGCGATCACCTCGCTCCTCACCGGCGTGCCGGTGCGGGACGACCTCGCGATGACGGGTGAGATCACCTTGCGCGGGCAGGTGCTGCCCATCGGCGGCGTCAAGGACAAGGTACTCGCGGCGCGGCGGGCGGGGCTGACGACCGTTATCCTCCCGAAGCGCAACGAGGGCGATCTGGATGACCTGCCAAAGGACGTGCGCAAGGCGATGCATTTCGTCCTCGCCGAGCACATTGACCAAGTCCTTCAGGCGGCCCTCGAAAAGCCGCTTCCCGACGGCGCGCTGAAAGTGGACCTCCTCGACACCATCGAGGCCCCCGCCATCCGGGAGCCGGAGATCGCGGTCGTTGCGTAGATTGCCCCCCACCAACCCCCTCCCGATGCGGGAGGGGGCTTTTTTGTCGCGTATACTGGTGATTGTCGTCCTCAGATCCTGGAAATGATAAGGATCATTGTATGCGTGAACACATCATCGCGGAACTGGCGAGTATTGAAGAGTCCGAGAACGTCCGCATTCTGTACAGTGTCGAATCGGGAAGCCGGGCATGGGGATTCGCTTCGGAAGACAGTGATTTCGATGTTCGTTTCCTGTATCTACGACCCGTTGAATCGTATCTGTCAATCGCGCCGACGCGGGAGGTCATCGAGCGACCAATCGCGGATGATCTGGACATTTCGGGCTGGGACATGCAGAAGGCGCTTGGGTTGTTCCAGCGATCCAACCCGTCAATCCTCGAATGGCTGCACTCGCCGATCGTCTATTCCGAGCGGTTCCAGACATCCGCCCGTATCCTCAGCCTCGAACCGGCCTATGTGACACTGCGGTCGAGTTTGTTTCACTATATCAATCTCGCGAAGGGGCAATTTAACCACTATTTGCGCGGTGAGATCGTGCCGGTCAAGAAGTATTTTTATGCGCTGCGGCCCGTTTTCGCATGTAGTTGGCTGCTTGAACACGGGACATTCCCGCCGCTCGACTTCTCCACACTTCTGTGCGCGCAGTTGCCATCGAGTGGAGAACTCACCGAAGCGATTCAGGCGCTCTTGCAGCGAAAACGGGCGGGTAATGAACTCGACAGTGAGCCTCGAATTCCCGTTATCCATGCGTTTCTGGAAGAAGCCATCCCGGCATATGAGACACGAATCGGAGCGATGGCGAAGGAGAAGAAAGAGACCGATCAATCCATGCTCGATGATCTCTTTCGCGCGCTGCTGAAAGAAGCCTGGGATTCATAATCTCCCAGTCTTCTCGTCTATCTCTTTGAGAACGTCTGATCAGTCGGCGACGGAGAGCGCGCCCCGGCGGACGGCGGCGGCGGCGAGGGCGCGGAAAGGGCCTTCATGCTCCGCACGCTTGGCGAACATCGCTTCCGGGTGCCACTGCATGCCGAGTACGAACGACTTCGATGGCATCTCGACCGCTTCCACGAGGCCATCCGGCGTCGTGCCGCAGGCGACAAGTCCCGCGCCGACCGCCTTGATCCCCTGATGGTGGAAGGAGTTCGTGCCGACTTCGCGCATGCCATACGCCTCCGCCAGCAGGCCGGATGCGCTGACGACGTGCGCGGTCAGGTGTGATCCGCCTTCAGGTTGCTTGTGCGACTCCGCGCCCGGCATCTCGCTCGGGACATCCTGCCAGAGCGTGCCACCACAAAAGACGTTGAGCACCTGGATACCCCGGCAGATGCACAGCACCGGCAGATCAATGGCGAGCGCGGCTTCGAGCAGCGCGTCTTCCCATGCATCGCGCGCGTCGTCAATGCCGTAGGTCTTCTCGTGGTGTGGGCCGGTGTCGCCGTAGCGCGATGGGCGAATATCGCCGCCGCCACTGAGGAGCAGCGCGTCCAACCGCGCGACGACCTGCGCCGCAGACGACGGGTCGGTCGCGGGGAGCACGATGGGGATGCCACCGGCGGTTTCGACCGCGCTCGTGTACGTGTTCGTCATGCGGTAGATTGTCACGTCGCCGAACCCGGGGTGGGTCTCTTTCACCGACGATGGCGTGATCCCGATCATTGGTCGTGTGCTGTGCATACTATTCGTGCTCCTTTGCGGATTGTGCGGTCGTCGTGCCGCTTTCCAATCGGCACAGCATGGCAGAGCCAGCTACTAGCGTCAATCCTTTGGTATACTACGCGTAGGTGTCCGTACGTGTGTGTCGGAAGGAATGCGTCGTGAGTAGCCGCCCCCGTTCGATTGCTGAACCGGTGACCCGCTTAATTGAAGAATTGGGTCGGCTGCCGGGCATCGGGCCGAAGTCGGCGTCGCGGCTCGCATACCATCTCCTCAAGGCGCCGAAGCAACAGGCGGTAGCGCTAGCGGAAGCGGTGCTGGAAGTGAAGGAGAAGGTACGCTTCTGCTCAGAGTGCTACAACCTCACCGAGCACGATCCGTGTGACTTTTGCAGCGACCCGAACCGCGACCGCTCGATGCTCTGCGTCGTCGAGGAGCCGCTCGATCTCGTCGCGTTGGAGCGGACGGGCGAATACCACGGCCTGTACCATGTCTTGCACGGTGCGATCAACCCGATGGAGGGGATCGGCCCCGATCAACTGCGCGTCCGCGAACTCTTTATCCGCCTCCAACGCCCGGACGTGAACGAAGTAATCCTGGCGATGAACCCGAATACGCAAGGCGAGGCGACGGCGATGTATCTGTTCCGCGCGATCAACCCGCTCGGCATCCGCGTCACGCGCCCCGCCAGCGGCCTACCCGTCGGCGGCGACCTCGAATATGCCGATCAGGTGACGCTCGGCCGCGCGCTCACCGGCCGCCGCGAACTGTAAGTCGCGCTCCCCGCATTCCGGTAGCGTAGGCTTCAGCCTGCGTCCCAATGGGGTAGGGAGAATTGTGACGCAGGCTGAAGCCTACGCTCCCGTCGTTTCCATTTTTGCTGGCAAACTCGTGCGCATAGGTGCAATAGATACAATCAAGAACGATGCGCGAATTTGATTGCAATTGTACTGCATGATCGCGTACAATCCCTCCAAGCGGTGCGAATGTATCCACTGACAGCCGGAGGGGACGAAATGACAAGTACAAACGGTCACAGCGAGACGAACGGGCATCAGAACGGGGTCGCGAAATCCACTTGGACAACCAAAGCCGGGCTGGCGCAGATGCTCAAGGGTGGCGTCATCATGGATGTCGTCAATGCAGAGCAGGCGAAGATCGCCGAGGAAGCGGGCGCGTGCGCGGTGATGGCGTTGGAGCGCGTGCCGGCGGACATTCGCGCGCAGGGCGGCGTCGCGCGGATGAGCGACCCCGATCTGATCCGGGGCATCATGGAGGCGGTTTCGATCCCCGTGATGGCGAAGGCGCGCATCGGCCATTTCGTTGAGGCGCAGGTGTTGCAGGCGCTCGGTGCGGACTATATTGACGAGAGCGAAGTGCTGACGCCCGCCGACGAGCAGTACCACATCGAGAAGCACGGGTTCGATGTACCGTTCGTTTGCGGCGCGCGCGATCTCGGCGAGGCGCTCCGCCGGATTGGCGAGGGCGCGGCGATGATCCGCTCGAAGGGCGAGCCGGGCACGGGGAATATCGTCGAAGCGGTGCGCCACCTGCGCGCGATCACCGACATGATTCGCCGCCTGAGCGTCGCGCCGCCGGAGGAACACATGACGATGGCCCGGGACCTCGGCGCGCCGTACGAACTGGTGCGCGAGGTGGCGAAAAACGGCAAATTGCCCGTCGTGCTCTTCTGCGCGGGCGGCGTCGCGACTCCATCCGACGCTGCACTCGTTATGCAGTTGGGCGCGGAAGGCGTCTTTGTCGGCTCCGGCATCTTTAAGAGTGGCGACCCGGCGCGGCGCGGTAAGGCGATTGTCGAGGCGGTGACGCACTTCCGCGATGCGAGCATCATCGCCGAAGTATCGCGTGGCCTTGGCGACGCGATGAGCGGCCTTGAGATCGGCAAACTGCCGCAGGAATCGCTAATGGCAACGCGCGGCTGGTAAATACACCTAACCCCCCGGCCCCCTTCCCGCGAGGAAGCGGGCCGGGGGGTTAGGTAGGAGAATCACCATGACAACGATTGGCGTACTCGCCTTGCAGGGGGCATTCATCGAGCATGTGCATGCCCTGGAGCGGCTGGGCTTTGGGGCGCGCGAGGTGCGTCTGCCGCGCGATCTCGACGGGCTGGACGGTCTGATTATGCCGGGCGGCGAAAGCACGACGATTGGCAAGTTGATGGTGCAGTATGGTCTGGATAAGCCGATTCGCGCACGGGCACGGGCGGGATTCCCAATCTGGGGGACGTGCGCCGGGATGATCCTGCTGGCGAACGACATTGGTGGGTTGCACCAGCCGCTCATCGGCGTGATGGACATCGTCGTCGAGCGCAATGCGTTCGGGCGGCAACTCGACTCTTTCGAAGCGGACCTCACGATCCCGCCAATCGGCGCGGCGCCCTTCCGCGCGATCTTCATCCGCGCGCCGCTGATCCACGCGGTCGGCGCGGACACGGCGGTGATCGCGCAACTCGCGGACGGCCGGATCGTCGCTGCCCGCCAAGGGAACTTGCTCGCCACGTCATTCCACCCGGAACTGACGAATGATGACCGATTGCATCGGTATTTCGTTGACGAAATCGTTGCACCCGCTCGCGTTGCGCAACGCTCTTGCACGGTGGCATGAGGGTTGCGTCGTTCGGGCGCATGAACAGCCAGAACAGCGCCGATGTAAGCATTTGATGAAGATATACGTACACCCCTAGCCGGAACGCGTGTTCTCGGTTATACTTGGGCTGCGGGCGGTTTTACACCATTGAGGACACGGCGGATGACGAGAACTCGTCAACGTAAGGACACACTGATTTCCCCGCCACAGCGCAGCCCCTATTCAATTCGCCCGGTACACTGGACCGATTTGCCCGCGATGCGACGGTTGCGCGGCGAAACCGCACGCCTTGACATGCCGGAAGGGATCGTCGCCGGTTTGCGGCCGATTCGGACGGCGGTGCGCGGCATCATCCCGTGGCTCGGCAACGTCTGGACATTCGTGCTCGTCAAGGACGGTGGTATCCACGCCTACGTGCAAGCGTGGCCCCGGCGGGACAGCCATACCTGGGATGTCGTGTATCTTGCGTATGGCCGGAAAGACCGCATCGGTTCGGCGGAGGTGCGCGACGCGGCGTGGTCGGCATTGCTGGACGCGGCGACGCATGTCGCCGGGCGCAGGCGGGCAACGCGGCTCTTCGCGCGGGTGCCGGACAATGCTGATGCGATGATCGCGCTGCGCGACGCGGGCTACATCACGTATGGCCGAGAAATGCTGTACGTCGCGCCCTATCACAAGACCGCGCGGCAAACGGACGAACAACCGGCGCTCCGTCGCCAGCAAGGAGGCGAAACATGGGCGATCCACCAACTCTATACGCTGACCACGCCGAAAGCGATGCAGTTCGCCGAGGCGCGCACCAGCAGTTATTGGGACCTCCCGCGCAACGGGTCATCCCGCGCAGCGTACTGGATCGGCGAGGCGCACGAAGTGACGGCGTACGCGCGCACCCTGAGCGGCGAGCACGCGCATGTGCTTGACATACTATTCCGGCCCGAAGCGCGCGCGCAGGTGCCAGGGTTCGTGCAAAACGTGCTGGCGGCGCTTTCCGCCAGTGAGGGCGACCTCGTCTACGTGCGGGCCCTCGGTCACCAGGAGGATTTAGGCGGCATGCTGGAAGCCCTCGGCTTCTCGGTGCTGATGCGCCAGTCGCTGCTCGTGAAGTACACCACCATCTCGGTTCGGGAAGCGGTACCGGCATTTGTTCCCGTTCCGAGTCTTCGGAAAGTTGTCGCCGGGCGTGTGCCGTCGTTGTCGGCACGTCGTAATGCACCGATCCGGTTGTGGCACCGGATCATCCGGTCTCCATGGCCGAGTCATGACGGGGAACTGTCGTAAAGTCCGCGACAGAATGGTCCCCACGTCGTTCAACGCGATGCCCGGCGCGGGCCCGCGCCGTACCGGGAGACCCCAGCCACTCAGCGGGTAAGAAGGTGCAGCCTTGGAAAATGTCTACGTCCCTTTTGAATCGTCCGAGTCTGTCGAATTCGTGTCCCAATCACCGACCCAGCGCCGTCAGTACGAGCACGAAGTGACCGATAATCTCGAAGATTTGCTCTCGGTTCTTCCCCCGCACATCGAAGCGGCGCTGACCGAACTTGGCAACCGCGACGCACTCCTCGAAATCGTGATGGACCTTGGTCGCCGCCCGGAGGCGCGCTACGAAGGTGATGAGATGACCCTCGGCGATGCCGAAGTGACCCGCGCCGATCTTGCGTATGTCGCGGAACGGATCGGCCAGTTTGGCGGCGACAACCGCGCCGGCATCGAGCGCACGCTCCACCGCATCTCCGCGATCCGCAACCGCGAGGGCGAAATCGTCGGCCTTACCTGCCGTATCGGTCGCGCCGTCTACGGGACGATCGCGATTCTGCGCGATCTCGTCGAATCGGGCGAGAGTATCCTGATGCTCGGTCGGCCGGGTGTCGGCAAGACGACGATGCTGCGCGAGGCGGCGCGCGTGTTGGCGGACGAGTTCCGCAAGCGCGTCGTGATCGTGGACACGTCGAACGAGATCGCGGGCGATGGCGACATCCCGCACCCTTCGATTGGCCGGGCACGCCGGATGCAGGTGCCGACGCCGACCGCGCAACATGGGGTGATGATCGAGGCGGTCGAGAACCACATGCCGGAAGTGATCGTCATTGACGAGATCGGCACGGAACTCGAAGCGGGGGCGGCGCGCACAATTGCCGAGCGCGGCGTTCAATTGATCGGCACGGCGCACGGCAACACGCTCGAAAACCTGATGCTCAACCCGACCCTTTCCGACCTGATCGGCGGCATCCAGTCCGTCACGCTTTCCGACGAGGAGGCGCGACGGCGTGGCACGCAAAAGTCCATCCTCGAGCGCAAGGCGCCCCCGACCTTCTCCGTGATGGTCGAGTTGCGCGAGCGGGATCAGGTCGCGGTCTACCACGATGTCGCGGCGATGGTGGATGCGACGCTTCGCAACCAGACGGTCGAGCCGGAAGTCCGCAAGCGGCTCGACGATGGCGGCTACGAGATTCTTTCGAGCGCGGCGCGTTTCGGCGCGACGCAGCGCCGCGAGCGCGAGAATAGCAGCGGTCGCGGTCAATGGAATGAGCGGCGAAGCCAGTCTCCTGTTCTTATGCCGGAGCGACTGACGGGGCGCAATGCCCAGCGCGCCGTAGAAACCGTCTCGCCGATGGAGCGACTGACGGGAATCGCGCCGACCGGCTCCTTCGGCAGCAAGTCGCGCGAGCAGCACGTTGCTCACACGGAGGTCGCGCCTGTCGAGCCGGAACGGCGCGCCCCAGCAGTGCATGAACTGCGCGATCCCGTGCGGCGCGGGCGTGGCACGGAAGAAAAGCCACTGCGGATTTATCCGTTCGGCGTCAGCCGCAACCGGCTGGAAGAAGCGATCCGCTCCATCCGTGTCGCGGCGGTGATCGTCCGCACTATCAAGGAAGCGGACGCGGTGATGACACTCAAGAACTACTACCGCCGCCGCCCGCAGCCGCTCGTCGAGGCGGAAGTGAACGGTACACCCGTTTACGTGCTCCGCTCGAACACACAGCAGCAAATGGAGAGCGTGCTCGCCAATGTTTTCGAGGTTTCCCGGACCGCCCCGGAACCGGAGAAGCCGTCCGATCCGCAGTTGCAGGCGATGGAGGAGGCGGAAGCGGCGATCAGCAGCGTACTCGACAATGTCGGGGCGGTGGAGTTGCGGCCGCAATCATCGTATATCCGCCGCTTGCAGCACCAGATGGCCGATCGCTATAACCTCGGCTCGCGTAGCCGCGGGCAAGGCGCGGATCGGCGCGTCGAAATCTTCCGCGGCGCGGACTAGGGAGAGAGTTCAGAGTTCGATGTTCGGAGCGGGAATCACTGCGAACATCGAACTCCGAACTCAACCTTTGCATTCCCACCACTCCTCGTGTACTATCTGCATACTGTGTACGGACACTATGCAGCGGCATGATTACAGCGCGAGGGAGCCATGTTTATCACCTTTGAGGGCGTCGAAGGATGCGGCAAGACGACGCAAGCGCGGATGCTGGCGACCCGCTTGGAAGAGCGCGGCTTGCGCACCCTCGTCACGCGTGAGCCGGGCGGCGCGGCGATCAGCGAGCAAATCCGCGCGATCCTGCTCGACAACAAAAATGACGGTATGGACCCGATGGCGGAGGCGCTCTTGTATGTCGCCTCGCGCGCGCAGTTCGTCGCCGAAGTCGTGCGACCCGCGCTGGCGACGGGAACGATCGTCATCTGCGACCGGTACACGGACTCGACACTCGCCTACCAAGGCTACGGTCGGGGGTTACTGATCGAGACGCTGCAAATACTGAATCGCATCGCGACGGGTGGCCTTGTGCCGGATCGGACTTTCCTGCTCGATCTGCCCGTAGATGAAGGGCTGGAGCGCAAACGGCGCGGCGGCGACCTTAACCGGTTGGACAATGCCGGGCGTCCATTTCACGAACGCGTGCGGAACGGGTATCATGCACTCGCTCAGGCGGAACCCGCGCGTTGGCGGGTCATTGATGCGGGTGCGGCCCCTTTGGTGGTAGCGGGGGCGATCTGTTCCGAGTTGTCACCATTCGTCGGGCGTTCTGTGCTCACTGGGGCGTACGACTGAGAAGGCGGGTTCAGGTATGAGACTGATTTTCGCGGTCATTCAGGGGCGCGACGCGGATCGCCTGATCGCTGCACTCACGCAGAACGGCTACCGCGCGACGCAAATCAACAGTGCCGGTGGCTTTTTGCGCGAATCGAACGTGACGGTGCTCGTCGGTGTCGAGGAAACGCAGGTGCCGGATGTGCTCCGCATCCTCAAGCAGAACTGCTACACGCGCACTCAATACATGAACCCGCTCATGCCGGTGATGGAGCCGGGTGAGTTCTATATGCCGAACCCTATCGAGGTGCAGGTCGGTGGCGCTGCCGTCTTCAGTTTGCGCGTCGTTCGCTTCGAGCGCATTGTGGTAGACTAGCGGGAACTGCCGCAACGCGGCCGCCATGTGCATGCCCGGACGCCCGGCGCCCGCACAGCAAGGGGGATAATCCATGGACAAGGTTCTCGAAGTCTTCGCCTCCGGCGCGAAACTGATCATCGCGCTCGGCCTGGCTTATTTCGCCGCCCTCTGGTTCGCGCTAATCGTCTGGACGTACCGTGACATCGAGCAGCGATCGCGTAGCGTCATCACCCAGATTTTCGCAACGCTCCTTAGTGTCCTCTTTTTCGTGCCGGGCGCGCTCCTGTATCTCGTACTCCGACCTCGCGAAAGCCTCGACGAAGCCTTTCAGCGTTCGCTCGAAGAAGAATACCTGCTCCAGGACCTCGAGGATCTGCCGCGCTGCCACAGTTGCCACCGCGCGATCGAGAACGATTGGGTGATCTGCCCCTCCTGCCACACCGAACTCCGGCACGAATGCCCAACGTGCGCCCATCTCGTCCGCGTGACGTGGGACATCTGCCCCTACTGCGCGACGGAACTGGAACCGGCCGCCGCCGCTGAGGCGCAGGAGAGCAGCATCGGCCGCTTGATGGCGACGATCCGCGAACGTCTTGGCAGCCAGCCAGCGACCGAAGGCAGACCGGGCGAACCTGTCTACGCGAACCCCGCACCGCAACAGCAACCGCTGCCCGTGCCGATCCAGCAATACCAGAATGGTCACCAGCAGGCGCCGCCACAGGTTGCGCCCGTGCGCCGACCGATGCCTATCGAGAATGGGCGGACGGAGATGTTGCCGACGCGCCCCGCCCCGCAGCAGCCGAGCGATCCGTATCAGGTTGATCTGCCCGTCGAGTTCGGCGACGAACCGGCCCGTCGCGCCGATTTTAACCGCAACGGTACGAACGGCGCGCACGCGACCAACGGACACAACGGTCATGCCCCGAATGGCAATGGCTTCGCGCCCGCCCCGCGCGAGGGCGCGTCCGATGAAGCGGTCGCCCAGCGGAACCGTCCCTCATAGCGAACATGCCATTGAACGGATGAGGAGCGCGGCCACACAATGGGCCGCGCTTCTTTGCTATCCGTCGCCCGGCGCGCCAACGGCTTTCTGCCGCGTGGGCGTGAGGGGAGTGGTCGTCGTATTCTGGTCGGGCAGGTGGATAGATTTCCATGCCCAGATGAGTAGTACGCCGTAGAGCACCGCGTCCATGCCAAAGATCGTCCGCAGGTTGTGCGTTACGTCTGTCACCGCGCCGGAGACGAAGGGGGCGGCGGCATTGCCGATCATCGCGAGGCCGCCGAGGGTGCCGAAGGCGGTTAGTTTCCACTGCTCAGGCAGAGCACGCGCGGCGATAGCGTAGGCGAGCGTTGTGTTTCCGCCGATGAAGATGTCCAGCATCGGCCGCAGGAAGAGCAGTTGCCACCACTGTTGCGCGAAGGTGATTGGGATCAGAACGAGGCAGCCGCCCATCAGGGTAATCAGCAAGAGGTTTCGCGGGTTGCGACCACGGCTGAGGCGCCCCATCGTCGTCGCCGCGATGGCCGCCGCGACCGAGCCGATCGTGATCACCGCGCCAGAGATCGTGCCGAGCAGGTGTTCCGGCGCGTGGAGATGCTGAACATACAGGGGAATGAGTGGACCGAAGGTGCGCTCGATGAAGCTGATCGAGACGAGTGTCACCATAATCGCAAGGAAGCCGGGCAGGTGTGCCAGCACGGAGATGGACGCGCGCTCCTTGCGCTTGGGGGCGGCGGCGCGGTCGTGCGCGGAATCGAAGAGCCAGAAGAAGACGACACAGGCGACTACACTGAGTGCACCCGACACGTAAAATGTTTGGCGCAGCCCGATAGTGTCGGCGAGCGTGCCGCCGAAGATCGGGCCGAGCGCGGCGGCGATGAACTGCGTGGACTGGAGCGTCCCGATTGCCTGTGAGATGCGATCTTTTGGTACTGTGACCGACAGGACAGCCAACGCAAAAGAACTGAAGCCGGCGAACACACCAAGCAAGATACGCAGGGCGAGCAGTTGCCAGACATTGGTTACCATGCCCATCAGCGTGATGAGGATAACAAAGGCAATCAGGGAGCGAAGAACCATCGGCTTGTTGCCGGTGTGCTCCGCGACACGCACCCAGAACGGCGTGAGGATGCCGCCGAGCAACGGGCTAACACCGACGAGCAAACCGGACCAGAGTGCGGCGCGGTTTGGGTCGTGGATGCCGAGTTGCTGCACATACTGTGGCAGAAACGGCATGATGAAGGTGAAGCTTAGAAAGGAGATGAGGACCGACGCGTAGATCGCCCACTGGTTGCGCTGCCAGGGTTCCCACCCGTTCGGATTCCAACGCGAAGCGCGGGGCGGCGGGGTTACGGCGGTCGAAGACACGATAGCAGGCTCCCTGCTCACGTCGGCGGATCACGCATCGTATCCTAACACAGGTCGCGCAAGAACCGTATTGGCACAATGGCTTCAGGCGAAAACCGATTGCGCGGTGATCGCGAAGCCAGTCAGCACGCCACTCGTCACCATGTCGTCTCCCGCCGCCTCGATATGAACGATGTCGGTGTCGCCATCGAGCGCGAAGACCGAGACGATTTCGCGCGTGGGGTCAATGATCCAGTATTCGGTCACGCCGCACCGCGCATGCACTGCCTTCTTCGCAGTCGCTCCAAGCATTTTCGCTGTTCTCGAAACAGTATCGTATGTCTCACGCGAGGGCATTTTCCCACGCCGCGACGAGGTTATCGAGCGGGACATTCATGATGCCGCGCACAGCGAACTGGGGCGTCGCCGTCGTCCTGCCGATGATGTGGAAGGGGAGGCCGAGCGCCGATGCCAAATCCTCGATTGGCCCGATTGCTCCCGGTGCGACCGCGAGGATGACGCGCGACGCCGCTTCTCCGAAAAGCAGCGCGTCCCGCCGACCGCCGACCGCCTCCAGGAGCGCATCCGGCAAGTCTGCCTCGCAGCCGACGTGACCGGCGATGCACCCTTCGGCGAGGGCGACCGCAAGGCCACCATCGGCAAGGTCGTGGGCAGCGAGGACCTGCCCTGCGCGGATCGCTTGCCGCACACATTCCTGTACTGCCGCTTCCATCGTCAGGTCGAGTGCGGGCGGCGCACCGGCTTCGTGGTCACGAATCGTCGCGAGGTAGAGCGAGCCGCCCGTCGTCGCAGTCATCGCGCCGACGAGAAGGAGCGTCGCATCCGGCGGGAAGGCCATGCCGACGCACCGATCAATGTTGTCCAGAACGCCCGCCATGCCGACCATCGGCGTCGGCAGGATCGCGCCCGCGATGCCGTCGTTATACAGGCTGACATTGCCACTGACGACCGGGACGGAGAGTGCGCCACAGGCGTCCGCGAGGCCGCGCACCGCTTCGCGCAGTTGGAAATAGATCTCCGGACGCTCCGGGTTGCCGAAGTTGAGGCAGTCGGTGACTGCGACGGGTTCCGCGCCGACACAGGCAAGGTTGCGCGCCGCTTCGGCGACGGCGTGCATCGCGCCGAGATATGGGTCGAGGCCGCAATAGCGCGCGTTGCAATCGGTCGTCAGCGCAATGCCGCGCCGGGTACCGCGCACGCGCAGCACCGCCGCATCGCCGGCACCGGGGCCGAGCACCGTATTTGTGCCGATCGTGTGGTCGTACGTCTCCCAGACGGGGCGCTTGGAGGCGATGTCCGGGTGGCTGAGGAGTTGCGTGAGCGCCGCGACAACATCCACCGGCGCGATGTCCGGCACAGTCGTCGGATCGAATGCCCGCCGCTCAATCGTCGCCGCGCTTTCGACGGCGGGCGGCGTGTAGGTCGGGCAACCCTCGGTGAGCAGGTGTGTCGGCACGTCCACGACCAGCGTGCCCCCGTCGCGAACACGGACACGACCGTCAGCGGTCACGACGCCGACAGCGTCCGCGTGGAGTTCCCAGCGCGCGAAACGGTCACGGACGCGCTGCACCGCCTCCGGCTTGACGATCACGAGCATCCGCTCCTGACTTTCCGACAGCATCACCTCATATGCGTTCATACCGCGCTCGCGCCGCGCGACCTTGCGCACGTCAATCTCGATGCCCGTGCCCGCCCGCCCGGCACACTCGACCGCGCTGCTCGTGATACCCGCCGCGCCGAGGTCCTGCATGCCGACGACATCGTCAGTTTCCAGGAGTTCGAGGCATGCTTCCATCAGCAATTTTTCGAGGAATGGATTGCCGACCTGAACAGCGGGCCGCCGCTCCATCGCCGCTTCGTCGAGGTCGCCGGAGGCGAACGTCGCTCCCTGGATGCCATCGCGCCCCGTCGCCGCGCCGACGAGCAGGAGGATGTTGCCCGGCTCTCCCGCACTCGCCCGTGTGACGCGCGCGTGCGGCGCGGTGCCGACGCACATCGCATTGACGAGTGGATTGCCGCGATAGGACGGATGGACGGCGATCTCGCCGCCGACGGTCGGAATGCCGAGCGAGTTCCCATAGCCGCCGATCCCGGCGACCACGCCATCGAAGAGATAGCGGTTGCGCGGCTCATCGAGCGGGCCGAAACGCAGCGCATCGAGGATCGCGATCGGCCGCGCACCCATCGTGAAAATGTCCCGGACGATGCCGCCGACGCCCGTCGCCGCGCCCTGATATGGCTCGACGGCGCTCGGATGGTTGTGCGACTCCATCTTCAGGGCGAGGGCGAGGCCGTCGCCGATGTCCACAACGCCCGCATTCTCGCCCGGCCCTTGCAGGACGCGCGGCCCGGTCGTCGGGAACATCTTGAACAAGGGGCGCGAGTGCTTGTAGCCGCAATGTTCGCTCCAGAGCGCGCCGATCATGCCGAGTTCGACGCGTGCCGGATAGCGTCCGAGCATTTCGACCGCCTGGGCATACTCGGCGCGGGAAAGGGCGACTTCGCGCAGTTCCGCGTCAGTCGCGGGCGCGTCCGGCACCGCTACCTGCGTCGTGTTCGCTTCCGCCGTCATCGGGCAATACCACTCGCGACGAGCAGACTGCGAAGGATCATCACGCCGTCGTCGCCGCCAAGCAGTGATTCCGCGCCGCGCTCCGGGTGTGGCATCAGGCCGACAACATTTCCGGCCTCGTTGCAAACGCCCGCGATATGCGCGGTTGCGCCATTGGGGTTCGCTTCGGACGCCAGCGCGCCGGTTTCGGTGCAGTATCGGAAGACGATCTGCCGATCTTCCTCGATCCGATGCAGGGTTTCGAGGTCCACGACGTAGCGCCCTTCGCCGTGCGCGATAGGAAGGCGTAATACGGTCCCATGGGGGATATCCGCTGTCCACGCGGTATCGGATCGTTCGACGCGGATGTGTACCCAGTGGGAGCGGAAGCGCAATCCCGCATTGCGCATCAGGACGCCGGGGAGCAACCCTGCCTCGGTGAGCACCTGAAAGCCGTTGCAGATGCCGAGCACCGGTCGCCCCGCCGCCGCGAACGCGGCCACTGCGTCCATCACGGGCGCGAAGCGGGCAATCGCCCCAGCGCGGAGGTAATCGCCGTACGAGAATCCGCCCGGCAGCACGACCGCATCGAAGCGGCTGAGATCCGTTTCGGTGCGCCAGACGCGCTCGGCGGGCGTGCCGAGCATATCGCTGAGCGCATAGACCGCGTCCATGTCGCCGTTGCTACCGGGAAAGGAAATGACCGCGCATTTCATCTGGCCTAACCCCCCAACCCCTTCCCCACAGGGAAGGGGGAGAAAATCACCACGCTTCGCTATCGAGTTCATCGTTCCCGACGTCGGTGTCGCTGTACGCTTCGTCCACGACATAGGCATAATCCTCGATCACCGGATTGGCGAGCAATTTGTCGCACATCTCCTCGACTTTCATGCGCGCGTCCATCTCGTCCTCGGCGACGAGCGCCAGTTCGATGTACTTGCCGACGCGCACGTTCGAGACGCCAGGATAGCCGAGTTGCTTGAGACCGCTCTCGACGGCCAATCCCTGCGGATCATTGACGACGGGTTTGAGCATTACCGTCACACCTGCTTGCCATCGTGGCATACCTCACCCCCCGGCCCCCGCTCCATTGCTCTGGCAATGGAGCGGGGGAGAAATTGTTACGATGTGCCACCGCTATGTGCGAGTGGCGTGCCAGTCAATCGTTCGTACGCGCGCAGATAGCGTGCCCGTGTTGCGGACGCTACTTCGGGCGGCAGGTGCGGTGCGGGCGGCTGTTTGTCCCAGCCGGACGTTTCCAACCAGTCACGGAGGGGTTGCTTGTCCATGCTCGCCTGCGGGTGGCCCGGTTCGTACGTTTCTACATCCCAGAAGCGGGACGAATCGGGCGTCAGCAACTCGTCAATCAAGGCGAGAGTGCCGCCGATGTAGCCGAACTCGAACTTCGTGTCCGCGAGGATAATCCCGCGCGCGGCGGCGTAGTCGCTCGCCTCGGCGTAGAGCGTCAGCGTCTTCCGTTCCAGTTCGCGCGCGAGATCGGCTCCAACTTCCTTCACCAGGCGCGCGGGCGTGATGTTCTCGTCGTGTCCGTCGTCGTTTTTCAAGGCGGGCGTGAAGAGGGGACGCGGCAATCGCGCGCTTTCGGTGAGGCCAGCCGGGAGGTCGTACCCCGCGACACTGCCTGTTTTCCGGTATTCCGCCCATCCTGAACCGGCGAGGTAGCCGCGCGCGACACACTCGACGTCAATCCGCTCGGCCCGACGGCCGATCATGATTCGTCCCTCTAACATATCCCGCTGGGCGGCAAGTGTCGGGGGGAGATCGGTGACATCGGCGGAGACGAGATGGTTGGGGACAAGTGCGTGCATTCGGTCGAACCAGAAGCGTGACAGGCCGGTGAGCACGCGCCCTTTATCGGGGATACCGTTCGGCATGACGACATCGAAAGCGGAGATGCGGTCGGTCGTTACAAAGAGCAGCAGATCGTCGGACAGGCGGTATGTGTCGCGTACCTTGCCGCGCCGGAAAAGCGTCAGGGCGGGGAGATCGGTGGTCAGCAGGGCATCCACCACTGTTATCCTTTCCCAATACCGAGGCGGGCGAACGCGGTATCAATGTGCATCAGGTGATAGGCATGGTCGAAGAGCGCCGCCAGTTCTTCCGGTGGGAGCAGTGCGGCGACCGCCGTGTTGCGACCGAGGATCATTTGCAGTGGCTCACGCGTCGCCCACGACTCCATCGCCCCGCTCTGGACGATCTTGTAGGCGTCCTGCCGCGCCATACCGCGCTCCGTCAGGGCAAGCAGGACGCGCTGCGAGGCGACGAGACCATGTGTGGACTCCAAATTCTCCCGCATCCGCTCCGGGAAGACAACGAGTTCGTCCATGATTCGCGTGAACAGGCGGAGCATGTAATCGGTGAGGGCGAACGATTCCGGGAAGATGATCCGCTCCGGCGCGCTGTTGGAAATGTCGCGCTCGTGCCAGAGGGGGACGTTTTCCATCGCGGCGATGCTGTACGACCGGACGATCCGCGCGAGGCCGCTGATCCGTTCCGTCTTGTGCGGGTTCCGCTTGTGCGGCATCGCGCTTGACCCTTGCTGATCCACCGCCGCGCCGAGCGAAACCGGCAAATTTGGATCGTCCTCGACAGGGGTTTTTGTGTCGCCGCCGCCGAATGGCTCCTCGACTTCGTGGACTTCGGTGCGCTGGAGGTGGCGGATTTCGACGGCGAACTTTTCTAATGAGGTCGCGAGCAGGGCGAGGGCCATGATGACCTGCGCGTGGCGGTCGCGCTGCAAAATCTGCGTGCTGACTGGGGCGGGACTAAGGCCGAGCAGGGCACAAGCGCGTTCCTCGATTTCCGGCGGCACATGCGCGTGCGTGCCGACCGCGCCGCTGATCTTGCCGAACGCTATCTGTGCGCGGGCCGCCTCGATGCGCGTGCGGTGGCGGCGAATCTCGTCCACCCACATCGCGAGGACGAAGCCGAAGGTCAACGGCTCGGCGTGGACGCCGTGCGTCCGTCCGATCATCAGCGTCATCTTATGTGTGACCGCTTGCCCTGTTACCGCCGCCTCGAACGCCGCCAGTTGATTGAGGACCAAGTCGAGCGCGTCAACGGTTAGCACGGAAAGCGTCGTGTCCACGACATCCGAACTGGTCAGGCCCATGTGGACGTAGCGCGCCGCGTCGCCGATCGTCTCGCCCATCGCCCAAAGGAATGCGGTCGTGTCGTGGTCGGTGCGGCGCTCGATCTCGCGGACGCGTGCGGGGTCGGCGGAGGCGGTGCGGATCGTCGCCATCGCCTCGGCGGGGATCGCTCCGCGCTCCGCCCATGCCTCGCAGACGGCGATCTCGACGCGGACCATCGTGTCAATCCGGTGCCGCTCGCTCCAAATTTGACCCATCGCCGGGTGCGTGTAGCGTCCTACCACGTTGCTTGAACCTCCGCCACGATCACGCCGTCGAGATGCGCCGATTCCGCACGCACGAGCCGGGTCGGCAGCACGCGATTATGGACATTGTCGTTCGTTGTCGCGAGGACGCGGAGGTAGTTGTCGGTCAAACCGCTCCATCGTCCGTCCGACTCGCGGTCTTCCCAGAGCACGTCCATTATCCGCCCGATGAACCGCTCGTGAAAGGCGATTGCCAGTTCATTCGAGAGCGCGAGCGCACGGGCCATCCGCTCCTTTTTGACCTCCGGCCGTACCTGATCCGCCATATCCGCCGCTTCGGTGCCCGCGCGCTCCGAATACGGGAACGCATGCATCTTGCTGAACGCGAGTTCGCGACAGAGCGCGAGCGTTTCGGCGAAATCCGCCTCCGTCTCGCCGGGGAAGCCGACAATTACATCCGTCGTGATCGCACAATCGGGGATTGCGGCGCGCACGCGTTCGACGGCGCGGCGGAACTGATCGGGGTTGTAGCGACGGCGCATCACCCGTAGCACGCGCGCCGAACCCGACTGGATCGGCATGTGCAGGTGCCGCGCCAGCCGCCGATCCGCCCAGCAGGCGAGCAAGTCCGCCTTTAGTTCGGCGGGGCCGACGCTCGTCAACCGAATGCGCGGCGGCGTCGGACCGGCGAGGATGCGATGCAGCAAGTCGGGTAACTTGAGGACTGAGGACTCCGGGCGCCCTCTGGGCGGGATGAGGACTGAGTAGCGGGAGGGCGGTTCGCGAACCGCCCCTACGTCCGACTGCTCACTGCTCACTGCCTGCTGATTACTCGCTTCTCGGTACATGCCAACGTAGGTGCCGGTCAGCACGACTTCCTGATAGCCCATCGCGGCGCTTTCCGCGACCTCGTGGCAGACGCGCTCCGCCGCGACGCTGACCGAGCGGCCGCGCGCGAGCGGGACAATGCAGAAGGTGCAGTTGGCGTCACACCCTTCCTGGATTTTGATCGTGCGCCGGGTGCGATGGGCGGCGTGGGTATGCAGATGTGTATCGCGCATGCCAACCGCCGCGAGTCGGTCCGCGAACCGCTCGACCGCCTCGGCGACGATGCGCTCCTTGTCCACCGAGCCGAGCACGCGATCCACTTCGGGCATCGCTTCGGCATCCTCCGGGGCGACCGCCGTGTAGCAGCCGATGGCGGCGACGAGCGCGTCGGCACCGCCCGTCTGGCGTGCCTTGCGGAGATACTGGCGGCCTTTTTTGTCCGCGATGTGCGTGACGGTGCAGGTATTGACGATGTACAGATCCGCGGGCGCGTCGAACGGCACTTCCGCAAATCCGTGCTCCAGGAGCGCGAAGGAGATCGCCTGCGCATCGGCGGTGTTCAGTTTGCAACCGAGCGTGTGGATCGCGAAGGTGGGAAAGGATGCGTCGCGCGGTGTGTCGCGGCGGATGGTGATCGCATCGAGGCCGATATACGCAATCGGGACGGGCGCGTCGTTGCGCTCATCGTGATCCAGATCGTGCATTATGGCCGTGTCTAACATGCGGTTCGATGACCCTCGCTGTGTGCCCGTGATTCCAGCATCACCGGATCGCGGCAAGTATAGCAGAACCGTGTACGTATGGTACGCGTTCTCCGAACGACCCAACCCCCGCCTTTCGCCCGTCCGTAGTGCGTGGTACGCTATGCCGCATTGGAACACCGAGCGTTGCTGTTCACGAAATCCTGCGGATGCGCGGGAAGGGAGCACATCAATGGCCCAAACACTGACACGGCCGAGCGCCACCGATGGCGCGGACGCGGGCGCACTGACGAGCGAGACACTAACGAGTTTCGGGGAGGCGTTCGCCGCGAACCCGGTGTATCGGTTGGCGCAGAATGCGGTGACACAAATCACGGTGGACGATGTGACGCTCAATCGTGAGATCGTCACGACCACCGACCATACCTTCTCGACCTTCCTCGACGACTGGAGCGTGACGAACCAGAAGCAGAGCGGACGCTGCTGGATGTTCGCGGGCCTCAACCTGCTGCGCGTCGCCGCGATGAAAAAGATGAAAACCAAGGAATTCGAGTTCTCACAGAACTACTCGATGTTCTGGGACAAACTCGAACGGACCAACTACTTCTTCGAGGCGATCATCGAGACGGCGGAGCGCGATGTGGACGACCGGCTCGTCGCCTTCCTGCTCGAAGGCCCGCTCGGCGATGGCGGGCAGTGGAACATGTTCGTCAACCTCGTCGAGAAGCATGGCCTCGTCCCGAAGGCTGTAATGCCGGAGACGGAGAGTTCATCCAGCACGCGCAAAATGAATGCGATCCTCCGCAGCAAGTTGCGTGAGGGCGCGAAGGTATTGCGCGAAATGCACGCTGCGGGCGAGAGTATCGAAACCTTGCGCGCCACCAAGCAGGAATACGTGCAGGTCGTTCATCGTATCCTGTGCGTCCACCTCGGCACGCCGCCGGAGCGATTCGCTTGGCAATGGAAGGACAAGGACGGCGAATTTCATCGCACCGATGAACTGACGCCGCAGCAGTTCGCTGCCGAGTTCGTGGACGTGCCGCTCGACGACTACGTCTGTCTCGTCCACGACCCGCGCGCGAGCAGCCCGGTCGGGCGGACATTCACCGTGCAGTATCTCGGCAACATCGTTGGCGGCGAGCGCGTGACCTACCTCAATGTGGACATCGTGCTGATGAAGGAGATCACTAAGCGGACGCTTGAAGAGGGCGAGCCGGTCTGGTTCGGCTGCGATGTCGGCAAGATGATGCAGCGCCACCTCGGCATCTGGGACAAGCACTTGTTCGACTACGAAACGCTCTACGACACGACCTTCCCGCTGGAGAAGGACGCCCGGCTCGATTACCACGAGACGCAGATGACGCACGCGATGCTTTTCACCGGCGTGGATGTCGCGGATGGCACGCCGCGCCGCTGGCGAGTCGAGAACTCGTGGGGCGCGGAGAACGGCCAGAAGGGTTTTTACACGATGAACGACTCGTGGTACGACGAGTACATGTTCGAGATCGCTGCCCGCAAGGAGCATCTGCCCGCCGATCTGCGTGCCGCCCTCGATCAGGAGCCGATCGTCCTGCCCGCCTGGGACCCGATGGGCGCGCTTGCCGACTAGCACCGTAGCGTAGGCTTCAGCCTGCGTCCCAGCGGACACGACAAACGGGGACGCAGGCTGAATCTGCCCAAAGGGCGCCCGGCTACCACACCGCGAACCGCCGACTGTCACATAGGTCGGCGGTTCTGCTTGCCGTGGCGACGATTTCACCGCATGATGGGCGGCGGGTGATCGTCGCCAACAGGAGCAGGGATGCCAGCAACAACGCAGCGGGCGCGCTATCGCGAAGTCCTGCAAATTCTCGCTCGGCATGGGTTCGGGTTCGTCGTCCGGCCACGCATCTGGCCGTTTGGGGGCAGCGCCGACGAGGCGCCCGAAGCGGAGGCGCTGCGCCGCCCGGCCGAACTGCGGCAGGCGTTCGAAGAACTCGGCACGACCTTCATCAAACTCGGCCAAATTCTCAGTACCCGCCCCGACCTCCTGCCACCCGCCTATGTCGCGGAACTCCAGAAATTGCAGGACGCCATTCCCGCCGTGCCGACCGCACTGATCATCGAGCGGATCGAGGAGCAATTACGACGCCCCGTCAGTGAACTCTTCATGGCGTTCGATCCCGTGCCACTCGCCGCCGCCTCCATCGGCCAGGTGCATGCCGTCACGCTGCCCGGCGGGATTGACGCGGTGGTCAAGGTGCAACGGCCCGGCGTACGCGAGCAAGTCGCGCTTGATCTCCGTATCGCCACCCGCATCGCCCACCTGATGGAATCTCGATTGAAGATCAAGGAGCGTACCGACATTGACGTGCCCGCGCTCGTGGACGAGTTCGCTTGGACGCTGCGCAACGAACTCGATTACCTACGCGAGGCGAAGAATTCCGAGGTCTTCCAGCGCAACTTCGCCAACAACCCGCATGTCCGTGTCCCGGCGATCTGCTGGGAGTACACAACGACGCAGATCATCACGATGGAGCGGATGCACGGCCTGCGGATTGACGATGTCACGGCCCTCGAAGGGGCGGGATACTCACCGGCGCGGATCGCCGAGCAGAGCGCGCGCATCGTCCTACAGGAGGTGTTCGAGGACGGCTTTTTCCACGCCGATCTCCACCCCGGCAACCTGTTCGTCCTCGATGGCGGCGTGATCGGCGCGATTGACTTCGGCATGGTCGGCACGATTGACGAGGCGATGCGGACCAACCTGCTTTTTCTCCTCCTCGCCATCGTCGGTCAGGACGCGGACCAGATCGCGCGGTATCTGTATCGGCTCGGCGTCGTCGGCGGCGCGCAGACCAATCACGCGCTCCTGCTGCGCGACATCCGGCGGCTGATGGCGCAGTATTACGGCATCACGCTCGAAGAAGTGGACGTGACAACGCTCCTCAATGACCTGCTCGGACTGGTGCGGCGGCATCACCTCCGCCTGCCGCCCGATCTCGCGCTGCTGATGAAGATGCTCGTGATGATCGAGGGGCTGGGAAGGCTACTCGACCCGACCTTCAATGTGCTCGCGGTCGCCCAGCCGTTCGGGCAGCAGGCAATCGCGCGCCTTCTCTCGCCGGAGCGGTTGCTGCGCCAAGCCCGTCAGTCGGCGATTCAATACGGCGAAATGGCGATGGAGTTTCCTAGTCGCCTCGACCGCCTCTTCACCCAGTTGGAGGACGGCGAACTGCTGACGCGCGCGGCGGATCGAGCGACCGGGCGGGCGGTTCATGCCCTCCATGTTATCGCGAACCGGCTGATCCAGGCCATTGCCAACGCGACGGTCCTGATTGCTCTTGTCCTACTTTTTATCACGATGCGGCGCGAGGGCGGCGGGGATACCGTCGTGCATGTCGTCTTCTTCTCCGGTATCGGCGTGGCCGTGCTGCTCGCGATCTGGTACGTCATCTCGTATTGGCGGTCACGTCGGTTGTGAATCCTTTCTGTCGGTAGCATAGGCTTCAGCCTGCGTTCCCATCCTGGGAGACTATCTCCCAGGATGGGAACGCAGGCTGAATCTGACCAGAGGGCATCCGGCTACCGGTAGCACACAAGAAAAGGGGAGCGCACACTGCGCTCCCCATCGGTCAATGATCTCCGGCGTCAGTCGGCGGCGGTCGGTGTCACTTTGCCGTTGACGACGATGCCGTCCTTCCGGGATGATGCCGTCTGCAAACCCGGCAACGACTTGATGAGGTCGGCAATGTTGATGCCGCTGAGCGCCTCCACGAGCGCGGGCACTTGCGCGACCATCGTCGCCACATCGTTGGTGATCTTGCTCGCTCCGGCGCCGTCCGCTCCCGTCGAGACGATAGTGACGGAGTCAATCGCCCGAACCGACTCGCCGAGGCTGCGCGCCAGTTCCGGCAGGCTCGACAGGATTTTGTCGAGCACGGCGGCCTGGCTGTAGAGCGCGAAGGCATCGGCGCGCTTCTGCATCGCGTCCGCTTCTGCTTGCCCCTTCTGCCGAATGATATCGGCCTCCGCCTGACCGGTGACGCGGATCACATCGGCATCCGCTTCGCCCGTTACCCGGATGGCGGCGGCGCGCCCCTCGGCTTCGAGCCGTAGGCGGTTCTGCTCGGCGCCGGCGAGCGCCTCGATCTTCTGCTTCTCAATTTCGGCGGGCCGCAGAATGGTCGCGATCAGTTCCGACTCGCGCCGCTTGATCTCCGCTACCTGCACTTCGGCCTCACGCTGCTTGCGGACAATCTCGACATTCACCTGCTCAGCGACGACCTTCTGCTGCGCGATGTTCGCCTCGATGTCGTACGCCTTGTCCGTCTGCGCCTGCTGGGAGCGGACGGTCTGCTCGTACTCGGCTTTCTTGAGATTCAAATCACGGATCGCCTCGGCCTGCTTGGTTTCCGAGGCGGCGCGGGCAATCGTCGTCTCCTGATCCGCCATCGCGCGAGCAACAGCGGCTTCTCGCACGGCTTGCGCCTTGCGAATCTCGGTGTCGCGCATCGCCTCCGCAGTCGCGATGTCCGCTTCCCGCTTGATGCGGGCGATGTCCGGGCGGCCCATGTTCGCAATGTACTCGTTGTCGTCCCGCAAATCGCGGATCGTGAATGAGATCACTTCCAGGCCCATTTTGTACAGATCATCCGCGACGCCGGAGCGGACTTGCGCCGCGACCATCTCCGGTTCCTTGACGATGCTCTCGACCGTCAGCAGGCCCGTGATGCCGCGCAGATGTCCTTCCATCACCAGCCGAATCAGGTTCTGCCGCTCCTGCGCCGGCTTGGAAAGGAACTGCTCGGCAGCGGTGAGGATACTTTGCGGATCGTTCTTGACCTTGATCTGCGAGACCGCCTCGACATTCAGCGCGACGCCCTGCTTGGTGTACAACGCCTGCTGCGGCGCGACGTCGAAGGACATCAGTTCGAGCGAGAGCCGTTTGCCCGTTTGGACGAGGGGCCAGACGACGCGTCCGCCGCCATGCACGACCTTGGTGCCGCCGAAGCCCGAGACGATCAGCGCCTCGTTCGGCCCGACCTTCTGGAACATGCTGGCGAGGATCATCAAGGTAAAGAACAACGCGACAACGAGCAAGACCACGATGATAATGATGGGATTCATGCCATTTTCCCTTCCCTACCCAACACGAGTAACGAGTAACAAATTGAAAGCAACGAGTTGAAGGCAACGAGAAGACTAGGCGTGTGCATCGGGACTCGATACTCGCGACTCGTTACTCGTTGCTGCGATTGGGGCATCACTTCCTTCGCCGAGCGCGCGCTGCCACGTATCCACGTAGGCAACGCCGCGCTCATACTTGAGAACAACAACCTCACTGCCGCGTGGAATCTCCTCGCCTACGACACTGCGCGCGGCGGATGTCTGCGTCGAACCGGCCAGTGCGTAGGTGATTTCGCCCGCGTAGCCGGGATAAATCGTGCTGGTGACATGCGCCGCCGTGCCCGGCATGCGGTAGTCCGCCTCGTGAATTTCCGTCTGGCCTTTTTCCAGTACCCGCGTGATGAAGAGCGCGACGACGGAGCCGCCCCCGATGCCGGAAACGGTCGCCGCCACGAGACTCACCACGCCGCCGAGGGCGGTGTATTGCAAGACCAAATAGCCGACGCCGCCGAACCAGGTCACAAAGGTCATGATCGTGGTGAAGTTCAGGAAACCGCTCGAAATAGTCGGGCTCGACGTATCGGCCACAGAATTGCCGTGCGCCGTGCCGCCATGCCCCAGGGCGTGCGCCCCGCCCGCGTGGCCAAGGTGGAGTCCCCCGAAATGTCCCATCCCCATCACGAGCGAGAGCGCCGTCATGCTGAGGCCAACGAGAAAGCAGACGAGAAACAAGGCTGCCATGTCCGTCCACTCCTATGAAGTGCCGCGATGCATCATGCATCTCATTCTATTATACGCCTCCGTATATCGTCCGGTTCCTGTCCTTTCGTCTCGTTTAACATGGGGAATCTGCGGAGCCGGTCGCACGCCCGTCTGTGCCATTGCCGGTGCTATACTCGCACGGGAGTGCAGAATGGCCGCGCACGCCCTATGGTGAGGCGAGAGGAGCGGAAAGCGCATGTCCACGCCGCAGGAACCTTCCCCGAATGGCCCCCCGCCGCTGTCTGGCCTGACCGTCGGGCGCGTGATGCTTTTCACGGCGGCGGCGCTGGTCGTCATCTTTATCGCCAATCTGCTGCTAAAGGTAACCGACCTACTTTTCCTGCTGCTCATCGGTATTCTGCTCGCCACGGCGATTGACCCGCTCGCGCGCCGGTTCCGTACGATCGGTTTCAACCGGCCTGCCAGCATCCTCAGTGTCTACCTGCTGATCTTCGCCCTGTTCGGCGGCCTGATTGCCTTCATCATCCCGCCAATCGTCGCGCAGGGGACGGATTTCGCCACCAACCTGCCCCGTGTCGCCGATCACCTCGAACAGCGGTACGCTACCAGCGACCGTGCCTGGGTCCGGGACGCGGCGCACAACGGAGCGATCAAGCTGCGCCAATTTTCGGACAACCCGCCCGATGTGACGGGGGTGCTGAGGGAGCAGGCGGTCAACGTCGTGTCGAGCGTGTTCGGCGCGCTGCTTTCGATTGTCACGGTGCTCCTCATCTCGTTCTACTGGCTCACCGAACGCACGCTGATTCGCCGCGCGCTGCTCGGTTTCGTGCCGATCCACCGACGCTCGCGCGTGAACGACATCTGGACGCACATCGAAACGAAACTTGGCCTCTGGTTCCGCGCGCAACTTATTCTGTGCGGCATCGTTGGCGCCTCCTGCGCGCTTGGCTATGGCGTTCTGGGCATCGAGTATTGGCCACTGCTTGCGCTGATCGCAGGCGCGACGGAGATTATCCCGATCCTCGGGCCGTGGATCGGCGGCGTCCCTGCCGTGCTGGTCGCGATTACCGATGGGCCGGTTAAGGCGATCATCGTCGCGGTCTTTATCATCGTCCTGCAGCAGGTCGAGGGGAACATCCTCGTTCCGCGCATCCAGGGGGACGCGATCGGCCTGACGCCACTCACGGTCATCCTCGCCATCCTCGCGGGGACGACGCTCGCCGGGCCAATCGGCGGCATCCTCGCCGTGCCGATTTCGGCGATCATCCAGGTGCTCATCCAGGACCTGATTATCGCGCGCGAGACGACCGATCAGGACGACATTGACCGCATCCTCGCCGCCGCCGATGCCGCCCAGGAGCGCGGCGAGAATGCGGCGGACGCGGCGTTCCGGCAGTTGCGCCGTCTGCGGGCGATCCGTCGCGCCCATCGCGAGGCCGAGCAGATTGACACGCTTATCATGGAAGCGGAGTCCGACCCGACCGTGCGCATCACCCCCGAAGACGAACTCGCGGGCCGGCACGATGACTGAAGAAGCGGCGCGCAGCTCCTTGAACGTATAGAACGGATGTGCGATACTTTCCCGTGTCAATCGGCGATAAGGGAAGGAGGAGGTATGGCCGTTCGAACGATGGTGTCGGCGCCAATAACGATCAGCCCCGATCAGGCGCGTGCGTTTCTGCTCCGCCGCCCTGGTGGGTTGTATCCGCTGCAGGGTTTGCCGAACCATCCTCTGCCCCTGGTCGAGCAGATCGGCATCTTACAGGTTGACCCGGTCAGCGTCGTGGCAGCGAATCATCACCTAATCGCGCGGACGCGGCTGCCCGGCTACTTGCTCTCCCATCTGGACGACGCGCTCTACCGCGACCGGGCGCTGGTTGAGAACTTCCACAGCATTCACGCGATTTTGCCGATGGCGGACTGGCGATTCTACGACCGCCGTATTGGCCCGCCGACGCGCATGGAGCAAGCGCACCCCGAGATCATGCGGCAGGTGACGGAGCGCGTGCTAGGCGCGATCCGCGACCGTGGCCCGCTCGCCGCGCGCGACTTCATGGACGAGGATGACCGCACGCCGATGGAGTATGGCTGGGGCACGACGCGCCGCTCGCAGGTCGCTTTGCAAACGCTTTTGCGACGCGGTTTTTTAATGGTGCATCATCGGGAAGGGACACAGCGATTCTACGAACTAACCGAGCGGATGCTGCCGCCCGATGTTGACACAACGCCGGTGACGGATGCCGGGCGCGAATTGCACTACGCACAGCGCGACGTGACGTACGCCGGCCTGGCGATGGGGACCGGCGGCATCCGCCCCGCGATTGCCGCCGGCGATGCCGTGCCGGTTGCGGTCGAGGGCATCCGAATACTGTTTTATATCGCGCCGGAACAACGGGATTTCCTCGCATCGGTGACGCCGATCGCCGAAACGGAGCGGCGTGCCGTCATCCTCGCGCCGCTCGATCCATTCGTCTGGGACCGCAAACGCCTCGCCGCGCTTTGGGGCTTCGACTACACTTGGGAAGTCTATGTCCCGGCGGCGAAGCGGAAATACGGCCCGTACACACTGCCGGTTCTTTGGGGCGACCGCTTCGTTGCGCGCCTTGATCCGTCGCTGGATCGTAAACGCCGCGTTTTGCGCGTCAAAAATCTCTGGTTCGAGGATGATGCACCGCGCGACCCGCAGATGTTCACCGATCTTGCCGCTGAAATCGCCCGCTTCGCCACCTTCCATGGCGATGCCGCCGTCACCCTCGGCACGGTTTCTCCCGCCAACCGCGACAAGCGCCTCCGCGTCGCCCTCGCCCGCGTTACCACCCTTGTCGCGCCTGAAACCGAATGAACCGCTCATTCGGTGTTCATTGGCGGCGGGAGGGGGACGGTTTCGCCGGCGCCGAACGAGGTTTCGGTCAGGGCGTGGAAGATGATGACGCGGCCGTAGCCGACGACGCTCCAGCGGTCATCCATCCAGACGAGGCCGGTCACGTCGTCAATGCCGATTAGTGGCGCGTCGTGCGGCGTCGTTTCTTTGAGGCGACGGAGCCAGACGGCGGGGGTACGATTGTAACGCGACAAGACGACCATGCCGCCGAGGATGCCGAAGCCGGGGAACCAGCGAAAATACGGCTCGCCGGGCCGGGCGGGCACGTCATCGGGGCGGGCGGGTACATCGCCACAGAGCGCCGCCGCGCCCGCGCCCGCGCCGATGACGAGCCCGCCCCGACGATGCGCCGTGCGGATCGCCGCCTCGGTCTGTGTGCCGTGGATCGTCCGCACGAGCCGCCCCGTGTCGCCGTCGCCGAGGTAGATAACGTCCGCCGCCTCGATGCCGTCGGCAAACGCGGTATTCTCCGCGTCAGAGCGCGTGCGGATCGGAACGGTCGCGACGATGCCCATCTTGCCGAGGCGATAGGCCGCGTCCTCCGTGTCGTCGTCGGGGAAACGCTCGGACGCGGTGGGCAGGAAGGCAATCGTTGGGGTCGGTTGCCCGTCATTGGCCGCCGCGCGCAGAAAACGGAGGTGGAAACGGTCGAACGGCTGCGTGAACGCCTCACCGCCGACGAGGACGACGGGGCCGCTCACCGATAATCACCTGGCAGGATAACCGCTGCACACGTTATCACGCGACTGTTGCCGGCTGGGCGATCAGCGCGCGCAGGCGGGCGATGTTCTCGACATCTTCGTGGCAGTCAGCGCTTTTCGGGGTTTCCAGCACCATCGGCAGATGCGACAGGTGAGGGTCGTTGACAATGTTGCGGAAGCCGTCGAGGCCGATGTGTCCCTCGCCAATCGGGGCATGGCGGTCCTTCCGATCCCCGAAGGGCTGGAGTGCATCGTTGACGTGGAGCGCCTTGATGCGGTCATATCCCACGAGACGATCAAAGTCCGCCATCGTCGCGGTGTAGGTTTCGGGCGTGCGGATGTCGTAGCCCGCAGCGAAGATATGGCAGGTGTCAATGCAAACGCCGAAGGCGTCGGGGTCGTTGACGTGTTCGATGAGATAGGCGAGGTGCTCGAACTTCGCGCCGAGGTTCGTTCCCTGACCGGCGGTCGTTTCGAGCAGCACCATCACGCCATCGTACGCGCCCTCCGCGCCGAGGCGGTTGAGCGCTGCGATCATCCGATCCAGCCCCTCCTGCTCGCCGGAGCCGACGTGCGAGCCGGGGTGCGTGTTGAGGTAAGGGACGCCGAGCGCCCGCGCCCGCTGCAACTCGTCCCGGAACGCAGCGATGGACTTCTCCCACAGTTCGTCGTTCGGGGAGGAAAGATTGATGAGGTAGGAATCGTGGATCATCACGGGATCCACATTCGTGCGCGTGCGGGCGTCTGTGAATTTGGCGATGTCATCGTCCATAAGCGGTTTGCCAAGCCATTGGCGTTCATTCTTGGAAAACAACTGGACGACATCGCAGCCCGCTTGCTGGCCCCACTCCATCGAGCGGAAGCAGCCACCGGCGATACTCATATGCGCGCCGAATTTCGGCATATACCTCACCCTTTCTCCTCGTACGTTCGTTCCCCTGTCGCCAGTGTACCGCGTTGACGGTGTCGGTGGCGCTACGGCGGGGGCGGTTTTGGCGTACACTATTCGCGGGTGCGACGCGCCGCCGACCGATGAAGGGAAATCACCGCCGATGACCACACTACCACCCGACGGAGCGCAACAGCCGAACGGCCCCGTACCATCCTATCCTGATACTGGTAACGCACCGGGAGGCGCATTCCTTCCCCCGCAAGGACCAAATGACGCGAACCGACGACCGGATTATTGGGCCACGCCGCCGCAGCCGCAAGCCCCCGCCTGGCCGTATGCGGGCGTCCCGCCCTATGGGAATGTGCCGCCGCTCTCCCCATATAGCGCACAACCGCCCCTGACGGACGGTATCGGGCCGGAGCGCGTGCCGTGGGGATTCTGGGATGTCGTCATCGCGGCGATCCCGCTGCTTCTCAGTTTTGCGCTTGCAGTGGTGGTTCATTTTCTTCCATCGAGCACTGGCACGCCCGCCTCGGAAACGCCGACGAGTACGCGACTCCTCGTCGCGAACACGGTCGTCGGTCTCGTGATCTACGGCGTAATTTTGCTCCTGATCTGGCTCGTGACGGTACGGAAGTACCACGTCGGCTGGTCGTCGCTCGGTGTGCGACGACCGCCAGGGTTGTATTTCGCATTGGTGATTCCGATCTTGGTCGGTATGTACATCGCAGCGACGATCGTCTCATTAGTGATCGTCAAACTCTTCTATGGCGGTAAGGCGGAGAACCCACAAGTAAAAGACCTCACCGGCGGGGGTGGCTTCTCGTGGACGCGCCTCATCCTCGCGCTGATTACCGCCTCGATTGCCGCACCGATCGTCGAGGAGTTGCTGTTCCGCGGCGTCCTCTATAGCTGGCTGCGCACGCGCTGGTCGGCAATCGGTGGCGTGATCCTCAGCGCGGCGATCTTCTCCGCCGCGCACGCGATCCCGCTGATCCTCGCCAGTATCTTCGTCGTCGGCCTCACCCTCGCCATTGTCTACGAGAAGACGAAATCCACCATCGCCACGATGACGCTCCATAGCCTCTTTAACACGATCGGCGTGATCGCGGTCTTTGTTGATTTGGCGCGCAAGTAGGAGGGAACCTCACCCCCGGCCCCTCTCCATCGCAATGGAGAAGGGAGGGAGCCTCCGAGAAATCGCGGTGTTCGGGGAATGCCACGGCGCGGGGTGAGGTTCTCTACCGCTTCTTCTTTTTCTTCTTGTTCTTGTTCGGCACGGGCCGGGGTGGGCGGGGGCCGAGAGCGCCGGGGCCGGGACCGTTCATGCCGCCCGCGAGCATTTCCTGGAGCGCGGCCGGGTCCATCTGCGGGCCACCGCCGCCGAGCATGTTCTTCAGGCCACCCATCCGGCCGCCCTTCGCCATCCGGCCCATCTGCGTCATCATCTTCTGCGCTTCGCCGAACTGCTTGAGGAGGGCGCGCACTTCGGAGCGGTTCGTGCCGCTGCCATTGGCGATCCGCTGCTGGCGGCTGTAGTTGAGGATTTCCGGGTGCCGCCGCTCCTCACGCGTCATACTGTAGATGATTGCCTCGACGCGCGCGATCTCCTTGTCGTCCACCTGCGCCTGCAACTCTTTTAGGTGCGAGCCAATGCCAGGAAGCATTTTCAGGATTTCGCCCATCGGGCCGAGTTTCTTGACCTGCTGCATCTGCGCGAGGAAGTCCTCGAGGTTGAAGGAGCCTTCGAGCAGCTTCTCCTGCATCTCGGCGGCTTCGTCCTCGTTGAAGTTCTGCTGCGCCTTCTCGATCAAGGAGAGCATGTCGCCCATGCCGAGGATGCGCGAGGCCATCCGCTCCGGGTAGAACGGGTCGAGTTGGTCCACGCGCTCGCCGACACCGACGAACTTGATCGGCACGCCCGTCACTTCGCGGATCGAGAGTGCCGCGCCGCCGCGTGCGTCGCCGTCCACCTTGGTCAGAATCAGGCCCGTCAGTCCGACGCGCTCGTTGAAGGTCTGCGCGACCTCGACCGCCGCCTGGCCGGTCATCGCGTCCGCGACGAGCAGCGTTTCGGTCGGATGGAAGGTGTCGCGAATCTGGACGAGTTCGTTCATCATCGCGTCGTCAATCTGTAACCGACCGGCGGTGTCAATGATGACA
>JBBRLR010000003.1:0-108865 GCA_038231255.1 Thermomicrobiales bacterium
CGCCTCCCAGATCGCCACACACTCCCGCCGCATCGTCTCCGTAAACGTCTCTGTCATCGTCTCATCCTTTCGGGTCAAACCGGGGAGAACCGCAAAGGCGCAGAGAAGGGAACTGAACCACGAAGACACGAAGAGCACGAAGAGGGAAAGAGAAGGAGAAAGATTTTCTCCTTTTCTTTCCTTCGTGCTCTTCGTGTCTTCGTGGTTCACAATTCCCTTCCCCTCTGCATTTTCTGCGCCTTTGCGCTTCTCCCCGGTTTCACGGTTTCACCAGGTGGTTCAGGGGGCCGTGGCCGTGGCCGAGGCCGGGGGCGGCGGCGATAGCGGCGTGGGTGTATCGTTTTGCCGCCGCGAAGGCGTCCGGCACCGACCGGCCCTGAGCAATGCAGGCAACCATCGCGGCGGAGAAGGTGCAGCCCGTGCCGTGCGTATGCGGCGTCTCGATGCGCGGTGTATCGAGCGATTGGAACGCCGCGCCGTCGTAGAGCAGATCGGTGACGGTTTCGCCGCCCATGTGGCCGCCCTTGACGACGACCCAGCGGGGGCCGAGCGCGTGCAGCCGCTTCGCCGCTTCCCGCATATCGTCCAATGTGCGGATCGCCCCGCCGACGAGTGTTTCCGCCTCCGGCAGATTGGGCGTGATGACGAGCGCGAGGGGCAGAAGGCGGGTCTTCAGCGCGCTCGCCGCGCCCTCCGCCAGCAGATGATCGCCGCTCTTCGCCACCATCACCGGGTCCACGACGAGGTTCGTCAACCCCGACTCCGCGATCATCGCCGCGACCGCCGCGACGACCGCAGCGGTGCCGAGCATCCCGGTTTTCAGCGCGTCCACACCGATGTCGCTGACGACGCTTGCGAACTGCATACGGATGAAGGCGGGCGTCAGCGTCTCGACACCCTGCACGCCGACGGTGTTCTGCGCCGTCACCGCTGTCAGGACGCTCATGCCGTAGACACCGAAAGCGGAAAAGGTCTTGAGGTCCGCCTGGATGCCCGCGCCGCCGCCGGAGTCGGAACCGGCGATGGTCAACGCTCGCGCGAGGACTGAGGACTGAGGCCTGAGGCCTGAGGCCGGTATGTCAGATTCTCGTCGTTTGCTGTACATCGCTACCTATCCTGAGCAGACAAATATGGTTGAATGACATCTCAGGCCTCAGGCCTCAGTCCTCAGTCCTCGCGCCAGCGCGCGGGTTGCCGCTTCGACATCACGGGCGAGGCCGATGGCGGAGATGACGGCGACGCCTGCCGCGCCTGCGGCGATCACCGCGCCCGCGTTCTCGGCGGTGATGCCGCCGATGCCGACGATGGGGAGCGGGCTGAAGGCGGCGATGTCGCGCACGAGCGTCAGGCCGACGGGCGGGCCGGCGTCCGACTTCGTGGTGCGCGCATCGTAGACGGGGCCGACGCCGAGATGGTCCGCGCCCGCCGCGATCGCCGCCCGCGACGCCGCGACGCTCCCCGCCGACGCGCCGACGAACCGATCCGGCCCGACCAGCCGCCGCGCCGCCTCGACCGGCAAATCGTCCTCGCCGACATGCACGCCGTCCGCGTCCACGGCGAGGGCGATGTCCACGCGGTCGTTGATGATCAGCGGCACGCCCGCCGCCCGTGCGATTTCGCGTAACTCCTTCGCGTCCGCGTAAAAACGGCGGATGTTGCGCGATTTGTCCCGTAGTTGCAGCGCCGTCGCGCCACCCCGGATCGCCGCTTCGGCGATTTCTCCCAGCGAGCGGCCCGCCGTGAAGTCGCGGTCGAGGATGACATAGACGGAAAGGTCGAGGGTATGTGGGGTGCCGATATCCGGCAGTGCCGTCATTGCGCGTCCTCCAAACCGTGGGCGGGGGAGGCGCGATGGCGGATGATCCGTCTGCCCACTTCCCTACGCCGGTGCGAACCGGATCAGGTACGAAGGGTCTGCGGGCCTTTCCCGCACTCTCAGCGCGCCAGCGCTCCCCCAGTGCCGTTCAATTGCGCTGGATAGTACGCGCATCTCCCGCCGCTCGTCAATCGCGTGGGCGCTCGCGTCACAATATCGTCGCAAGCGTTATCGTCATGAGCGCGTTAAGTCCGGTAGTGGGGAATGATCGAGGGAAGGGAATGCACCGTGAAGAGGAATATGCGACGCGAGCGATTGCGGGCGCTGCTGGTGATCGCGCTCCACCGCGCTCCACCTCGTTCGAAGGGTTAGGAAACGCCCTCACAAACGCCAAACGGTATGCAACATCGTTTCCCGATTCCCATACGCACGTGTCATCGTTCAATTGTCCCGTTGGCATCATTGTATGCGATGTTTGTAGAAGGGACAAATCTGGAATCAATCGAGTCGTTTCGGTGGCAGGACGATCTGGAAGGCGATCTCCGGCGACAGGAAGATGGAGTGCGGGCGCTGCATCTCGTCCGGCGTCAGGAGACCAAGGCGGTCGTAGAGGCTGAAGTAGAGGTCCGTCGCGCGGCCAATGGTGCCCTGCATCGCGTCGTGACGGACGGAGTAGGTGCCGAGTGTGCCGTCCAAGCGGTGGAAATAGCCGTCCACGGGATGGGTGAGGATCAGGCGCATCGCGTCCATGTCGGCGAAGCCTGCGGCGAGGGAGAGCGGCGCGCCGGTGTCCTCGATGGCGATCCGGGTGCCGCACCAGTCGGAGGCGATGGCGTAGCGGAAGGTGTCGTAGCGGCGCGCCGTCGCGTCGTAGGTGCAATCAATCCGGTAGCGGGCGCGGTGCCACGGGATGCGCCAGAGCGTCCGGGCGATCTGGACGACGGGGGAGCCGAGCGTCGTGCCGAAGAACCAGACGCCCGGTTCGCCCGTCGCCTTGTTGATGACGTAGGCGCGGTGGTTCGTCTGGCCGAAGCGGAACTTGAGAAACGGGAAAAGGCGCGCGAAGTGGAAATCCACATCGAGGAAGGGCACCGCGCTGAGCATCGCGCGCCGCTCGCCACCGATGTCGAATGTCGCGATGGCGAAGCGGTCGGTCGGGATGTACCGCGCCAACCGGGAGACCGGCAGGGTGTAGGTGATCAGCGCGAAATGCCGGAGCGTCGAGCGCACATCGAGCCAGCCGTCACGTCGCGGGGTCAGACGGCGGGCGAGCAGCGCCCGATAGTCGAAGTCGAAGTCGGAGTCGGAATCGAAGTCGGCATCGGGTTCTGTCATGTCACGCCTTCTTCGCAGGGTAGTCGGTAGTGTCGGCATCGGCGGGGCTGATGAAGCAGGTCTCCGCGTGCCGCTCCCATGCACTCGTCCCCATATGAACGAGCGGGCGGCGAAACGGGTTCACGCCGAGCGATCCTTCACTGATACACTGGCGATGCAATGCGTCGCATACTCGCGCGTCAGGAGGACAGATGAAGGTCTATCTCGCGTCACCGCTCGGCTTCGCGGCCTCGACCAAGCCGTACATGGACGAACTGGAAGGCGCGCTCGCCGGGACGGGTATCGAAGTGATCAACCCGTGGAAGAGCGACTTCGCCGCAGCATTCCAGCGCGCGAACGCGGTTGCCGACTACACTGAACGCGTCGCCGCGCTCGGCCGGGTCAACACCGAAGTCGCGCGGAAGAATGAGCAGTTCATCCGCGCCGCCGACGCCGTCCTCGCCGTCCTCGATGGCGTGGATGTAGACTCCGGCACGGCGAGCGAGATGGGTTTCGCCTTCGCCCTCGGCAAGCGCGTCCACGGCCTGCGCACCGACACCCGCCTGATCGGCGACAACGCAGGCAGCGTCATCAACCTGCAAGTCCAATACTGGATCGAAGCGAGCGGCGGCAAACTCGTGCGCACCCTCGAAGCCGCCGTGGCCCTTTTCAGTAGCGAGTAGCGAGGGATCAGTTGAACACGATTGGCGTATACTGTCCAGACAAGGAGGGCAATTGTGTTCAGCAAATACGTCGCCGCTGCGATGCGCCACGCAACCTACGAGATCATTAACGACCCCGAACCATACTACGGCCACATCCCGGAACTGCACGGTGTCTGGGCCACCGGCAAGACCTTGGCGACCTGCCAGGATGAATTGCAATCGTCGCTCGAAGACTGGCTGGTACTCGGCATCGCGCTGCATCACGATATCCCGCCAATTGACGGCCTCACCCTCGCCTATGCGCTCTCGGCTGCCGACTGATGCCGCCGAAAGGCCCGATCAAACGGCGCGATCTCATCGCCACGCTCAAGAAATTTGGCTTTGATGGCCCTTATAAGGGCAGCAAGCACGATCACATGGTGCGCGGTGCGCAGCGTCTGAAAATCCCCAATGAGCATCACCAGGATATCAGCCTTGATCTGCACAAGCGCATCGTCGCCGAGGCAGAGATAGACCCCGATGAATGGCGCGATGCCTAAATCGATACAATCGGTAATCCGTGCGCCTTGACCTTCCCTACATCGCTCCCCCTCTCCATCGCACTGGAGAGAGGCAGGTGGGTGAGGTTCCCCCTACCGCCGTCGCAGCCGCGGATCGAGCGCGTCGCGCAGGCCGTCGCCCATCAGGTTGAAGGCGAGGACGGTGATGAAGATCGCGAGGCCAGGGAAGACGGTCAGCCACCATGCGCCGTTCAGCAGTTCCGTCTGCCCTTGTTGCAGCATGTTGCCCCACGAGGGCGTCGGAATCTGCACGCCGAGGCCGAGGTACGAGAGCGCCGCTTCGAGCAGGATCGCGTAGGAGAGCCAGAGCGTCGCCTCGACGATAATCACGGCGAGCGTGTTCGGGAAGAGATGCCGCCGGATGATCTGCCCCGGCGTCGCACCGATCGCCCGCGCCGCTGTGACGAACTCCTGATTCCTGAGTGACAGGAACTGCCCGCGCACGAGCCGCGCTGCGCCCGGCCATGAGGTGAGGCCGATGACGATCACCGTCGTCTGCAAACTCGCCGTGAAGAGCGCGGCGGCGGAAATGAGCAGCAAAATCTGCGGGATGGATAACAGGATGTCCGTGAAGCGCATGATCAGGGCGTCCACCCAGCCGCCGAAGAAGCCGGCGATCGCGCCGAGCGCCGTGCCGACGCTCATGATAATCAGCACGGCGGTGAAGCCGACGGCCAGCGAAACCCGCGCCCCAACGATCAGGCGGGCATAAACATCGCGCGTGTTCCGATCCGTCCCCAGCCAGTGCTGCGCCGTCGGCGGCTTAGAACGCGCGCCCGGTTGCAGCACTGTCGGATCGTAGCGCGAAATCAGCGGCGCGGCGAGGGCGATGCCATACATCAGCACGATGACGACCAGTCCCGCCACCGCCAGTTTGTTCTCTCGGAACCGGCGCAGCGCGACGCTCCGGCGCGGCTGCACCGCCGCAAGCCCGCGTTCCTCGGCATTGAGCGCGAGCGATGGTCGTGAGGCGTCGGCGGTCTGTGACATCGGTACTCCTACATCAGTGGATAGTGGGCAGTAGGCAGTGGGCAGTGGGCAGTGGAAAGGGGGAGCGACTCGGGAATTTTCTCTGCCCACTGCCTACTGCCTACTAGTATCATCCCCCCGCCGCGCCCTGCCCGGAGAGCGAGACGCGCGGATCAACCAGCACATACACGAAGTCTATCAGGATGTTGATGAGGATCACGAATGCCCCCGCGACCATCGTCACGCCCAGGATGACCGGGTAATCGCGCCGCGTGATCGCGTCGTAGGCGAGCAGTCCCAGCCCCGGCCACGCGAAAATCTGCTCGATGATTACCGCGCCGCCGAGGACGCGCGAGATTTGCAGGCCGGAAACCGTCACCATCGGGATCAGAGCATTGCGCAGGCCGTGCCGGTAGAGGACAGTACGGTTGGAAAGCCCCTTCGCCCGCGCGCTCGTCATGTAATCCTGCCGCATCACTTCCAGCATCGCCGAGCGCATGAAGCGCGCGAAATAGGCGACCGACGGCAGCGCGAGGACGATCACCGGCATGACGAAGAACTTGATCCGACCCGGAAACGGCGCCTGCGCCTGCCCGGTACTGATCGTCGGCAGCCAGTGCAGTTGGACGCTCAGGTAGAGTTGCAGCAGGAGCGCGAGCCAGAAGTTCGGGATGGCGAGGCCGATGAACGAGCCAACCGTCGTCGTGTTGTCGAGCCAGCTGTACTGCCGGGTCGCGGACAGGATGCCGAGCGGGATAGCGATCAGCAGGGCAATGCTGAGCGAGATGCCCTGCAACAGGACCGTCGCGCCGATCCGGTTGCCGATCAGTTCGAGGACGGGCTTACTGTTGAAGGTGTAGGCCGTGCCGAGGTCGCCGCGCACGAGCCGACCGAGATACCGTGCGTACTGCACAGGCAGCGGCTGATCCAACCCGAGATTATGGCGCGTCTGCTCGATGAAGCCCGGATCGGCATTACCCTCCGAGATGAAAGCGCGCACCGGATCGCCGGGCGCGAGGTGGATGAGCGTAAACATGATGATGCTCAAGCCGAGCAGCAGTGGGATGACGATCAGCATCCGCCGCGCCATGTACGCACCAATCCCGCTCATCCCTGTTTCCTCTCATCCATGATGCTGCCAGAGTGGGAGGTTCGGGGTTCGAGGTTCGAGGAACAAAGCCCCGAACCTCGAACCTCGTTACCCGTTCACGTACCACTGTTCGAGTTCGTAGAAGATGCCGCCCTCGTCCGCGCTGTCCGTGTACCCCGCGAACTTCTTTTTGACGGCGTGGAGGAAGGGGCGATACCAGGCGTAATAGGTCGGCGCGTCGTCCTGGATGATCGCCTGAATCTGCTTATAGAGCGGCTTCTGTGCATCAACCGTCAGGGCCTGCTTCGCCTGTTGCAGCAGGGTATCGAGTTGCGGATTGCTGTAATTGCTGAAATTCTGGGACCCGGTCGTGGCAAACGTGTCGAAGAGCGATCCCGCGTCCACCGTTGCGCCGTCAACGCCCGCACCGAAGACATCGTAGTCCTTCCTGGTCAGTTTATCCGTCGCGACCGCATACTCGATCGCCTCCGCCTTGATACTCCAGCCCGCCTTCTGGAGTTGCGCCTGCGTTAAGGTGAGGAAATCCTCGCGCAGCACATTGCCCTTGTTGACGATGAACGACACATCCGCCGGCGGCGTACCCGCCGCTTTAATGAGCGCCTTCGCCTTGTCGAGGTCGTAGGTATACGGCTTGAGCGCCGGGTCGAAGAGCGCGTTGCCCGGCGCGATCGGCCCGTTGCCCGGCTTGCCGAGGCCGTAGAGTGAGTCCTTCGAAAACTGCGTCATGTCCATGCAGTAGGCGACCGCCTGCCGCACCTCTTTCTTTGCCAGCCAGGGATTTTTGAGATTGAACGTCCAGCCATCCGGTGAGCTAAAGGGCGGGACGAGGACATTGAGGTCTTTGTTCGCCTTTAGCTTGTCCGCGCCCGCCGGGCTGGGATAGTTGGAGCCATCAATGTCGCCCGATAAGAGCGAGTTGACGAGACTTTGCGCGTCCGGGATCGTCCGATGTGTGAATTTATCGAGATACGGGAGGCCCTTCTGATAGTAGTTCGGGTTGCGCTGGGCGACGAAATCCCCGCCCACCTGCCACGAGACGAAGACGAACGGCCCCGCGCCGACCGGCTTCTGGAAGAAGGCGTCCTTCGTGAGGTCCTTACCGTCGAGCATCTTCTTCGGCACCGGATTGACGAAGCGCATATTGATCAGGAACGAGGAATCCGGCTGGGCGAGCGTCACCGCGATCGTCTTGGCATCCACGACCTTGATGCCCGCCACATCGGTCGCCGAACCAGCCGTGTACTCCTTCGCGCCCTGGATTGAACTAATTTTTGATGCGTGCGGGCTGGCGGTCGCCTTGGCGAGCATCCCCTTCATCGTGAAGGCGACATCGTCCGCCGTCAGTTCGCTGCCGTCCGAGAATTTGGCGTCCTGCAAGGTAAAGGTGAAGGTGAGGCCGTCAATCTTCCACGACTTGGCCAGCCCCGCCTTCGGCTCGAAGGTGTCCGGCTTGAGGCGGACGAGCTGATCGAAGAGCATCTTGACACGCCAGTTACCCTCGGATTCGTTGGCGAGGAAGGGGTTGATCGTCTTCGCTTCGCCGAGTGTGCCGATCAGGATGCTGCCGCCCGGCTTGCCCTGCCCGGTGGCCGCCACGCTCGCGGCAGTCGTTGGCGCGGCGGCGGAACCTGTCGTGCTGGCCGAGGTCGCCACGATGGCGGGTGCGGTCGCTGCCGTCGTGCCGGTGGTGGCGGCTGCCGTCGTCGGTGCGGCGGCACTCGCGGCAGCGGTAGTTGGCGCGCCGCCGGCGGCTGCCGTGGTTGGTGCGGTCGTCGGCTTGGCCGCTGGAGTGTCGGTCGCCGTGCTGCCACCGCAGGCGGCGAGGATCGCGGCAGCCGCGCTGGCGGTCACCCCACCGAGAAAGCCGCGCCGGGAAAGCGCGCGCCGTTTGAGCGTCTCATCCACCGAGTGCATCATGACATTCTCCCTTCATCCCTCGTTCGTGCCGACACGCGCCCGTCTCGCCCGACCGCATCCTTCCGATGCAGAATTGCTCGCACGCTCCCACCCGGCTCCCTATTGTGTGGACGCGTAACGCGGTCGCGGCACTGTGCTGGCTTCATCGCGCCCCGGTTGTAGCACTAGCAATGTGCGCTGTCAATGTGACGGGTTCGAGGTTCGAGGTTCAGGGTTCGAGGAACGAAATCCCGAACCCTGAACCTCGAACCTCGAACTCATTTATCCATTCACGTACCACTGTTCGAGTTCGTAGAACATGCCGCCGGTGTCCGCGCTGTCCACATACCCCGCGAACTTCTTTTTGGCGACGTGCAGGTACGGGCGGTACCACGCGAAGTGGAACGGCACGTCCTCCATGATGATCGCCTGGATCTGCTTGTAAAGCGGCAATTGCTTCTGCGGGTCGAGTTCCTGCTTCACTTGTTTGAGTAGGGGATCGAGTTGCGGATTGCTGTAGTTGCCGTAGTTGCGCGCCGTGCCGGTCGTGAACTGGTCGTACAGTTCGCCGGGGTCAACCGTCGTGCCGACCGAGTTGACGCCCTCGACATCGAAGTCTTTTTTCAGCACCCGGTCAATCAGTGTCGCGAACTCAATCGCCTCCGGCTTGATCTTCCAGCCGATCTTGTCCAGTTGCGCCTGCGTGTAGGTGAGGAAGTCCTCGCGCAGCACATTGCCCTTGTTGGTGATGAACGAAATATCCGCCGGTGGCGTGCCCGCCTGCTTGATCAGCGCCTTCGCCTTATCGAGGTCGTAGGTATACGGCTTCAAATCCTTGTCGAAGGCGAAGTTGCCGGGGGCGATCGGGCCGATGCCCGGCTTGCCGAGGTCGTACAGCGAGTCCTTCGCGAACTGCGTCATGTCGAGCGCGTAGGCGACCGCCTGGCGGACTTCCTTTTTCGCCAGATACGGGTTCTTCGCGTTGAAGTACCAGCCGTCCGGCGAGGTGAAGGGCGGGACGAGGACATTGAGGTCTTTGTTCGCCTTCAACTTGTCCACACCCGCCGGGCTGGGGTAGATCGAGGCGTCTATGTCGCCGGACAGCAGCGAGTTGACGAGGCTCTGGGCATCCGGGATCGTCCGGTGCGTGAATTTATCGAGGTACGGGAGGCCCTTCTGATAATAGTTCGGGTTGCGCTGCGCGACGAAGTCGCCGCCCACCTGCCACGAGACGAAGGTAAACGGCCCCGCGCCAACCGGCTTCTGGAAGAACGGCTCCTTGGATGACTTCGACAGGTCCTTACCGTCCAACATCTTCTTCGGTACGGGGCTGACGAAGCGCATGTTGAGCAGGAACGAGGCGTCCGGCTGGGCGAGCGTGACCGCGAGTGTTTTGGCGTCCACGATCTTGATGCCCGCCACATCGGGCGCGGAGCCGTCCGCGTACTCCTTCGCGCCCTGGATCGAGATCAGTTTCGGCTGCTGCGGGCTGGCGGTCGCTTTAGCGAGAATGCCCTTCATCGTGAAAGCGACATCGTCCGCCGTCAGGTCGCTGCCGTCCGAGAACTTCGCCCCGTCCTGCAAGGTGAAGGTGAAGGTGAGGCCGTCAACCTTCCACGACTTGGCGAGGCCGGCCTTCGGCTCGAAGGTGTCCGGCTTGAGGCGCACGAGCTGGTCGAAGAGCATCTTGACGCGCCAGCTCCCCTCAGCATCGCTGTTGATGAAGGGGTTGATCGAACTTGCCTCGCCGAGCGTGCCGATCAGGATGCTGCCGCCCGGCTTGCCCTGCCCGGTGGCCACCGCGCTCGCCACCGTAGGCGACACGGCTGTCGGCGCGCTGGCCGCGGTCGTGCCGGTCACACTACTCGCGGGTCTGGTGGCCGCCGCTGCCGAGCCACTAACGGTGGTCGCCACGCCGCCCGCTGCCGTCGTCGGTGCGGTCGTGCCGGCGGGCTTCGGCGTGTCGGTCGCCGTGCCGCCACCGCAGGCGGCGAGGATCGCCGCCGCCGCGCTGGCGCTCACGCCGCCGAGGAATGCGCGCCGGGAGTAGCCCCGACGTTTGGTCGTTTCGTTCGGCTGCTGATTCACTTCCGTCTCCTCACGGTCTCCGGGCCGCGATTCGCATCGCCAACGATGCGTATGCTATCCGATGCCTGGAGAGCCAAACGTAGCGCTATCTATGCGGTTAATATCTCGCGAGACTTGTATCATCCGGCGGGATGCGCCGTCAATCAGCCCGGCAACCACTGTGGGATGCACTGCCCCGAACTCCGAATGTCTGCTATGCGGTCAATGCGGTGATGCAGCCCGCGACGGCGGCCAGGGCGAAAGCGAGATACAAGAAAAGGTGGTCCGGCAGGCGACCGCCGAGTGCGGTGCCGATCGTATTGCCGAGGAGCGCGCCCGGCAGCCAGACGAGTGCGGTCGGGACGAGTGCGCGCGGCACGAAGAGACCGCGCGCGGCGAGCAGTGCAAGCCCGATGGCGTTGGAGCAGGCGAAGTACAGGGCGAGATCGGCCTGGAAGTTCCGGGGAGCGGAGCGGTCGCGCGCCAGCAGCAACGCGGGCGGGATGCCATTGAGCGAGGTCGTCGCGCCGAGTACGCCGCCCAGCCACCCGGCGACGAGCGGTGCGCCCGGAATCCGGGGCGGCGGTGGGCGGTTCATCGCGCGGATTTGAAGGAGCGTCGCGAGGACGATCGTGATCCCGGCGAACCGCTTGAGGAACGGGACATCCACCCAGCCGAGTAGCACTGTCCCGCAATACAAACCAGGGATGCTGCCGAGGACGAGCAGGGCAGGTCGGCGTAGCGAGAGGTACTGGCGCAGGCGCACCGCCGTCACTCCCCGCGTGACAAGCACCGTCGCGAGGTTGATTACTACGATCCAGCGCAGCGGTAGCCCGAGCAGCAGCAGCGTCGGCGTCGAAAGGAGGGACGCGCCGAACCCGGTGACGCCGCCGAGCGTCGCCGTCAGGAACATCGTCAACCCGCCGAGCAGATAGATTGTGAGGCTGATGCTCAATCCTCCTCCTTCATTTGCTTTCGCCCGATGTCACGCACGCGCGGCCCAGGCTGGGGCGTCGGGGATGTTCTGGATGCGGACGCCGTGCGGATCGAGTAGCATCGTGAACGCCTGGCCTTGTGGCACAGTCAGCGTGCGGGTCGGCAGGGTTGTCGCATCAGGCTCCATGCCGCTGAAGAGGGTGACAAGCGCCCACGGTCGAACATATCCCGTGAGTGTTGGGAGGGCGGATGAGAATGGGGCGACAAAGAGCGTCGGGCCGATCAGCCGCGCGAAGCCGGGGAGGGTCGCGTCCGACGCACCGAGGGCAACGAGGAGCGTCGTCGCGCCATTCGAGAGGCGCAGATAGCCGCCGGGGGCCGCGCCGGTCTCGGGATCGGCGGATGGTTGCGGAGCGCGGGCGCTGCCGCTACCGGCGGGTTTCGGCGCTCTTGCGGGCAGTTTCAACGGGATACCGTCCGGCGCTTCAGGGGCGATCAGATCGAGCGTCGCACCATGCGCGAGAGGAATCATCGCGTGGCCCCACAGCCGTTCGGGGATGTGCCCCCGGTCGAGGGTGGCGAGTTGCCACGGCTCGTAGCGCGGCGGTGGCTTGGCGCCGGGACCACCGAGTTCGACGACTCTGCCGACATCCGCTCGCCGCACGAGTTCCGTCGCGCCCGGCAGGTGGTCGCGGAAGGGCGGCGGCAGGACAAGCATATTTATGTGCCGCTCCCATGGCCGTGTCCGCTCGCTGAATGCCCGCAACGCCGCGTCCGTCCCGCCGCCACCGACGATGATCCGCCGCCCGTCATCGTCCTCGATCAGATAGGTGATCGCGTCGCCCACCGGCAGCACGGTGATGCGCGTCGGCCCGCTCGGTCGGCTCGATCCAATGCCGAACGCGAGCGCGACCGCGAGCACGGCGACGAAGACCAGCGCGTTCTGTACCTTCCGCGCCCGCACCCACCGCATCGCGCTCCACCCTTCCCGGCAGAACTGACAAACCGACTGAACCGCAGAGACGCAGAGAACGCAGAGGGAACAAAAAGAATGGAAACGTCGTCACGTCTCTACTATAGAGATCGTTGTGGCTCCCGTATACCTACTTCTTGTTTCTCTCTTTGCGTCCTCTGCGTCTCTGCGGTTCAATCGGTTTCCGTTCCTCCTCGCTGGAGGCGGAGTTTGTTTTCGGAACGGAGCCAAATGGTCGTGCAGGCGACGAGCCAGCCGACATTAACGGCGTTCTGGGCGCGGTAGCCCGCCGCGAACCACGCGGACGTGACGCAACCCGCACCGAACAACGCCGACGCGAGGACGAGGCGGTGTGAGATGCCGAGGAAGCGTGTGCGCCCCGCTGGGTTGCGGAGCGCGGGCACGATGGCGAGAAACGGCGGCACGGCGAGCGCGTAGCCCGCCGCGAGGGTCACTCTGGTCGGGAAATTCATCTGCGCGAGGGTGTTGGTGAGGGTGCTCATGATGGCCTGCACTATCTACCCCACAATGGGGATTGGTGGAAGAATTATGCGCGATGGCGCGATTGCCGCCGCGCGGACGCCCTATCCCAGCAACAGCCGTACCAGGAGGAATGTTCCCACGCCCGCGCCGATCACGAGCGGCATCCGGCCCGCTGTGCGCCAGGCGACCAGCGCCGCGACGACGCCCGCTGCCAGTTCCGGCCCGGCCGCGATCTGCCCGTGTGGCCGCAACAGACCGGGTGCGGCGAGCGCGGCGAAAAGGGCAATCGGGACGTACGCCAATCCACGCGCCAGCCACATCGGGAATTGCCAACCCGTCACGAGCATCGTCGCCCGGAGCGCGTAGCTGACCGCGCTCATGCCGAGGATCGTTAGCCACATGCACGCCGCTCCTCCCACGTTTGCCATACGCCACCGATTGCGCTCCCGCCGATGCCGGCGAGCAGCAGGTACCACGTCCCCGGCAGGAAGGTCACGCCGAGCAGCGCGAGGACGATGCTGCACAACGCCACAACGATCGCACGACGGTTTTTCAGCAGTGGGACCAGCATGCCAAGAAATGTGAGCGGGATAACGAGGTCAATGCCCCAGTGCGTGGGCGAGGGGAGCGCCGCCCCGACGATCACGCCGACGATTGCCGATCCGGCCCACGGAATCACCAATATGACGTTCGCGCCGAGCGCATACTGCGGCGTGGCGTCGCCCCGGAGGAAGCGCATCGTCGCGACCGCGAACGATTCGTCCGTGAGATGGAAGGCGTAGAGCAGTCGCCACCAGAGCGGTCGCGCGGCGACATACGGCGCGACCGCCGCGCCGATCAGGAGTGAACGCGCGTTGGTAATCGCGGTGCCAACGATCACGGAGAGCGGCCCCGCGCCGCCCGCGATCAGATTGACCGCCGCGAACTGCGCCGACCCCGCGTGGACGAGCAGAGACATGCCGACAATCTCCGGCCCGGAAAGCCCCGCTGCCCGTGCCGTCACCGCGTAGACGAGACCGAAAAGCGCCGCGCCCGGCCAGAACGGCAGCGTCGCGAGTGCGCCTGCCCACCACTCCCGGTTCGGCCGTTGTCGCACATTGCCGATGACCGTTGCACCGGGACTTTGTCCGCCCATGCCGTCTCCTTCTTTCCAATACAGGAGTGACGCAGTTCGCTGAAGAAATCCAAGTAATAACCGACTAAGACGCTTTCAACGGTTACATCTTAAGCGCGTTCGTGTTACGTGTCAAGGCAATATCGCCGGGTTCGTCGCATCTCAGGGGAGGGTCAGCGTCCCTTCCAGAACCGGGACGGCGCTGCCACCGACTTCAATGCCCGTCACCGCGCCCGCTTCGGTAGCGACAGCGATGTGGATGAAGCTCTGGCGACCCATTTTCGTCCCTTGCTCGCTGACGATCCGCACCGTTCCCTCACCCGCGACGATGCCGTGCCGGACGAGGTACGCACCAAGCGGGCCGCTCGCACTGCCCGTCGCGGGGTCTTCCGGGATGCCGGAGGTGTGCGGCGCGAACATGCGCGCGTACACGCGATCATCGGTGGCGTTCGGACGGGAGTCGGGCGCGAAAATGAAGACGCCGACAGCGGTCATGTCCGAAAAGCAGCGTAGGATGGCCGAAACATCGAGCGCCGCCCGGTCCACCGCCGTCGGGTCTTTGAGCGGGATATAAAGAAAGGCCGATCCCGTCGTGCCCGTTTGGATCGGCGCATCGGGGAGCAGATCGGCTTCCGTCAGGCCGAGGGCGGCGGCGAAGTCGGCGCGCGGCGCGAGCGACGGCCCGAACGTCGCCGCACCGTGCCGCATCCAAAGGAAGTCTGGGGCGGCAGGATCACCTTCCAGGCGCACCGGCACTGGGCCGACGCCTTCTTCGAGCGTCAACGCCCGTGCCCCGGCGGGTAGCATCCCGCGCGTCGCGAGCACGAAACTCGTACCAATCGTCGGGTGCCCCGCGAAGGCGAGTTCGCGCCGTGGCGTGAAGATGCGCACTCGCGCATCGCAGTCGGGTCGCGTCGGCGGCAGCACGAACGTCGTTTCCGACAGATTCATCTCCCCCGCAATCGCCGCCATCTCCCCATCCGTTAGCCCTCGCCCATCGAGCACAACCGCCAGCGGATTCCCGCCGAACACCCGATCCGTGAACACATCCACTTGCACAAAGTCATACGTTCGTGCCATCGCTCACTCCCTTTGAAATCAAATCAACCGCAAAGGCGCAAAGAGCGCAAAGGACGCAAAGGGGGAAGGGAAAATCGTTTTTGGGCCGATATAGCGCAGTAAGTCCTTCTGCCCCGTCTTTTACCTTTGTCCTCTTTGCGTCCTTTGCGTTCTTTGCGCCTTCGGTTCTCCCCGGTTTCCGTCGCTCCCGGCTAGACCACCGGGCGGGGGCCGGTGGAGATGGTCTCGTAGGTGGGGGCGGCATCGCGGCGGGCGAGGCGGCGGATGGCGACCGTCAATCGCCGGACGCCTTCGGTGATCTCGTCCGGCGACGGGCCGGTGAAGTTGAGGCGGATCGCGTCCCGCTCGTTGCCGCTCGGCGAGAAGGCTGCACCCGCGACGAACGAGACGCCCTCGCGCGCCGCCTCCGCCGCCAGCGTGCGCGCCCGCATGCCGCCGGGTAGGCGGCACCAGATGTAGTAGCCGCCCGCCGGTTCGGACCATGTCATGCCAGCGGGCGCCATCCGGTCGAGCGCGGCGAGCATCGCGTCCCGCCGCTCCCGGTAGGCGGGGCGGATGCCTGCGACATGCTCCGCCAGCCAGTCGCGCGCCAGGAAGGTCTGGAGGACGTGCTGCATCGCGCTGTTCGGGTGGACATCCACGCTCTGCCGGGCGAGCGTCGCCGCCTCCGCGACGGGCGGCGGCGCGGCCAGCCAGCCGAGGCGCAGGCCGGGAAGGAAAATCTTGCTCATCGTGCTCAGGTAGATGACGAGGCCGCGCCGGTCGAGGGCGGCGAGGCGGGGCGGCGGCTCGTCGCCGTAGTGGAGCTCGCCGTACGGATCATCCTCGACGATTGGCACGCCGTACCGCGCCGCCAATGCGAGCAGCGCGTGCCGCCGCGCGAGGGGCATCGTCACGCCGGTCGGGTTCTGGAAGGTCGGCAGCGTGTAGATGAACTTCGGGCGGTGGCGGGCGAGGATCTGTTCGAGCAGATCCATCCGCATGCCGTCTCCGTCGAGGGCGACGGGCAGCAGCCGTGCCCCCGCGCCGCGAAAAACCGGCAGCGCGCCGAGGTAGGTGGGCGACTCGACGACCACCGCGTCGCCCGGTTCGAGCAGTACGCGCGCGACCAGATCGAGTCCCTGCTGTGAGCCATTGAGGACGACGACCTGCTCCGCCGCCGTGCGGATGCCGCCGCGTGCCATCCACGCGACGAGCGCCTCGCGCAGGGGCAGCGACCCCTGCACCGGGCCGTAGACGAAGAGGTCCGGTCCGTGCGTGTCGAGCGCCTCGACCATCGCCCGGCGGAAGCGCTCGACGGGGAAGAACTCCGGGGCGGGCGCACCCGCCCCGAAGCCGATCGTGCCGGGGTGGCCGATCGCCGCGAGCATGTCGCGCAGCGCCGGGTCGCGCATCCGCTCGGCAGCGGGGCTGAACAGCGTCTGCCAGGCGAGGGGCGGAGGGGCGTTGGCCCCATCCATCACCGCGTCGCTCACCCAAGTGCCCCGGCCGACGCGCGCCTCGACCATCCCAGTTGCGACGAGGTCCCTGTAGGCGGTGACGACCGTCGTGCGGTTGACATCGAGGTGGGTGGCGAGCTTGCGCTCCGGTGGCAGGAGGGTGCCGACGGCCAACCTGCCATCCTCGATTTGTTCGATCACCTGCGCGACGATCTGGCGATAGAGCGGCGTCGTATTCTTCCGGTCGAGAGAGATTTCCATTCGCGCTTCCTTCCACTCGCCGTACAGGATAGCGGGTGGAAGTGCGTCATGAAACGGCCAATGGCCACAGAATGGAGCAGTCCAATCGCGTATCTCAAATATGGTTGGCATTTGCGTCGGTAGTATGGGTGCCGTATCACCAGGAAAAACACTCCAACCGCGTTCTTCCTACCTCATCCGCCGACGATCACGACCGGGTCGCTGAGGATCGCGGGGCCGGAAACGCCGGACGCGCTCATCGTCTGGATACGGTAGCGGCGTAGACCCGCCGGTGGGGCGGTATCTATCCATTGCGCGGATCGGAGCGGCATGGGCGAAAGGGGTGTCTCCGGCTCGTCCCCCCGCATGAGCGAAACCTGATAGGAGAAGAAGGAAGGCGCGCGACTCGGCTCCCAGCGGAGGATGACATTGCCTTCTTTTCTGGTCGCCGTCACCCACCCTGGCGCGGCAGGACTCTCGGCGCGCGTCGGCGTGATCCAATACAGCAGCGTCATGAATGGCGCGATTTCAAAATGGTCCCTGAATGTGCCGTCCACGAGCGCGACGTCCTGCCGGATCGGGGCGAAGAGCGCAAGTTCCTGCGCCTGCCGAATCATCCGGGCCGTCGCCGCACCGGGTGGCGGGGGCGCGAGCCGCCCGCCCGCCGCCGTGTACGCATTGGAATGGGTCGCGTCAATCTGGAAGCGGGCAATGTTCACGCGCTCCCACGGGATGTCGGTGATCGTCGAGTCCACCGCGCGCGACTGCGCGGTCCCGGCGTCGGTCGGATAGACCGCGAAGAGCGCGCCGATCTGCTCCTCCCCGACGGCGAGTAGATGGAACAGATCAGTGTGCGGGTAGCAGGCGTCCGCGCCGCTGACGACCGTGCCGCGCCTGTTCCCCATCAGGCGCAGTAGTTCGTAGAAGTGGTAGACGGGCAGTTTAAAGAGGGCGCTCGTCGCAATCGGGGTCGGAGCGGCACGTGTCATCACTGCGCGACGGCCATCGAACGGCGACTGCACGAGCTGGAGGTTCGCATTGTCGGACGCGGCATGGAAGCGCAGGCCGGCATCGTGGTATTTCGCGCTCAACCCATCGTATGCGACGAGCAGGCTCGCCAGCCAGGCCGGGGATTGCGCGGTCATGCGCGGCTCGTATGGGATGTCGAAGCCGACTTTCATGTCCGCCTCGTTGTTGATGATCGGCAGATTCCGGCACCGTTCCGGCACCATCTCCAGCGCCATCCGCGCCGTCGCGTCGGCGGCGGTGACGAGGTCGCCGAGGATAGGTTCGGCGTTTCCTTGCGCCGGGTTGACCCATGTCCCTTTCTCGTGGAAGGAAAGGAAATCGCATTGCACGCCCGGCTCGTCGCGGAGGAATTGGAGGAAGCGGCGCATCAGCGGCTTGCCCGCCGCGCCGTCTGTGGCGGGTAGCCAGGCGAGGGCGGGGCCACCGAGCCGGATCGGGTAGCCGCTGGCGCGCACGGCGTCCGACGTGGCGCGATAGAGATCGAGGTAGCGGTCGAATGTGCCCCCCCAGAAGACGGGGATATTCGGCTCATTCCAGACCTCGAACCACCACCCCGCGATCGCGTCCAGCCCGAAGCGCGGATCGGCGACCAGCGCGTCGAGGAAGTCGCGCACCAGCGCTTGCCACCCATCCAGCGATGCGGGCGGCACGATCGGCGACGGCGAAACCGACGCCGGAAAGAAACTCAATTGCACGAACGGAATTAACCCGCGCGACGTGAGCGCTTCCAGCCCCGCGAAGGTGGCAGGGAGTTCGAGGTTCGGGGTTCGGAGTTCGGAGTCGGATTTCCTCGAATCCCGAACCCCGAACTCCGAACTCTCTCTCGGCATCGTCTTCTCCTTCGTGCCACTGTCGAGCGCGCCGAAGAAGCGGACGGCGGTGAATGCGCCCGGCGAGGCGGCGAAGTTGTCCAGCAGCGGCGCGAACGAGGGATCGGCGAGCCAGTCCACATCGAAGACACCGACCATGCTGAACTCGTCTGTGTGGATAGGAATGTCATTCACCGGTTTCGCGGAAACGACGAGCGCGGCGCCCGCACTGTCCGCTGGCTGCTGCCCGGAAGGAGCGTCAGCGATGGGCGCCAACGTTTCCCCGCAGGCGGCGAGCAGTGCGCTGGCTGCTGCCGCAGCGGAGCCAATCAGGAGCGCACGGCGGGTCAACGGAGATTTCACCACGGCTCGTGCTGCCTGTCCTTCGCTGCCCGCTGCCCGCTGACGTGCAGGAACCCCTCAAGCCGCTCGAAGGTCGTCGGAGGGCGGATGCGCAGGTCAATCGCCAGCCAGAGCGCCTTGATGTGCCGGAAGGCGAGCAGCGGCAGGAGCGCGGCGAGGAAGATGCCGAGCGCGAGGATCAGGAGCACCGGCAGGCCGGAATAGGCGAGCGGCGCGACGAGCAGGACGGCTAAACCGCCCATCGTCATGAAGTTGAGCGTCACGGCGTTCGTCCAGTACCCCGCCTCCCGCTCGAACAGGAAACCGCACGCCGGGCACGTCCGCCGCATCGTCATCCGCTCGAACAGCCGCCCTGCCCCGCAGACCGGGCAGCGCAGCCGCAGCGCCCGCCGGAAGTAGCGAGTGCTGAGTGCCATCTGTCGGTCGTGCTGAGTGCTGTCTTCCGCCGCTTCGTCGTCCATCGAGATTGTTCCTTCTCGGCACAGGGCACTCGTTGCTTACGGTCGCATTCGCTCCAACGTCGCGGCGAGGGCGGCGGCGTCGGAAACGGGGAGTTGGCAGATCTTGCCGATGCAGGGGTAGGCGCGCGGCGGTTCGAGCGGGTAGCCGAGGGCGGCGATCCGCGCGGCATCCCGCGCCGGATCGAGCGGTTCGACGACGCTCCACGGGTGGTAGACGGTGCAGGCGACCGCGCGCATCGCCCCGATATTCGGGTCGTCCTGCGGCCCGACGATCACGACATGGCGCGGCTCGCTGTGGGCGCGTGCCCAGGCGAGGCCGTAGCCCGCCGCGAAGACACCCTGCGTCGCGTACGCCTCACCGAACCCGGCGAGGATGCGCCCGGCGATCTGCTGGTACGTCTCCTCGCCCGTCAGCCAGGCGAGGCGGAGGAACAGGTCCGCCGCGACGCCGTTGTCCGGCAGACTGTAGAGCGGTTCGGTGAGGAGGCCGAGGCTCGCATCGTCGAGCGGTCGGTCGCGGAAGCCGGTGGGCGCGAGCAAGGTGCGCAGCATGAACGCCGCGATGCGCCTCGCGTGCGCGCGGTAATCGGCGTCGCCGGTATGGGCGTAGGCGTCGAGCGTGGCCTGCGCCATCCAGACTTGATCGGTGAGTAGCCCCTTTTCACCCCGCGTGCCGTCCGGCGCGATCAGGTGGAACATGCCGCCGTCCTCGTCTTGCGTCTCGGCCAGCAGGCGATCCACCGTTTGTAGGGCGACGGCGCGGTACTCCTCGCGCCGGGGATCGTCCACGAGCGCGACATGGGCGAGCAGCAACGACGACGCCATCCGCGCGGACCAGTTCGTGGAGATGCGCGGGTCCACGGCGGGCGCGGCCAGCGTCGCGCGTCCGGCGGCGTCGCGGCGATAGTAATCCTCGTTTGCGTCCTGACTGCCCCGGATGCCGCCGGCCGGGTCCACCAGTTTGTCCAGCACAAAGCCGAGCGTTCGGTGCGCGACTGCGGCATACTTCGGATTGCCGAAGACCATCGCGGCATGGATGCAGGTGCGGATCAGCGCGGCGTTCACGTCGCTTATCTTCTCGAAGTGCGGCGTTTGCCAGGTACGGTCGGCGCTGTAGCGGAAAAAACCGCCCTCAATGGGATCGAACAGGCCGCGATCTACCATGCCATCGAGCGAGCGGGAGGCCATCTCCTGCCAGAAGGGGTCACGCGTCTGCCAGAACGAAGCGATCACGAGATCGAGCGCCTCAGGATGCGGGAACTTGGCGCCGAAGCCGAAGCCACCGAACCGGCTGTCGTATTGCCGTTCCATCTGCTCCAGCACGATGTTGGCGGCGTTCTCCGGCAGCGTTGTGCCGCCCGGCCCGTCGCGCCTTTCCCGCTCCTGCGCGAGTGCGGCGCGCACTTTGCCGTCAATGTCGTCGCGGTTGGCCGCGTAGTAGTCGCTCAGTTCGGGGAGCAGTCCGAGCATCTGCTCGGGCGGCAGATACGTCCCGCCGTAGATGATATGCCCGGCGGGCGTGAGGAAAACGGTCGAGGGCCAACCGCCCTGATTGTAGCGGTCGTTGATGTCCGGTCGCAGGTCGGCGTCCACGCGGATCGGGATATAGCGCGCACGGACGAGTGCGGCGACTTCCGGGTTGCCGTAGGTCGTCCGGTCCATCACATGGCACCAGTGGCACCACGCGGCGCTGATCGAAAGCAGGATCGGCTTGTCCTCCGCCTCCGCGCGGTCGAACGCCGCTCCGCCCCATTCCTGCCACCCCACCCCGTCCGCCGATTGTCGTGCCGCCATTGTGGAAGGTCACTCACTTTCTCTTGATCGTGGAGATGCCAGGGCTTACGCAGTTGGAGCGTTGTTCTTGGTAGTTGCAGGCTTTCCAGTGTCTCGGTCGGTGCAGATATTTGCGATCAAGGTGCCCGTATCAACATCCGCCGCTACGCTCGTTCGCGCGCATGCCGCGATTGTCTCCGGTACACGGAGTATAGCACCGGGCGGGACGCTGTTCAGTCGGCGGTCTGGATAGCGTCGCGGGGGAGGTCGGGGGAGAGGTACGGGCAGGAAGAGTCCACGAGCATGCGCAGGGCGTCGTCCGCGTGCTCCGCGACGACGGCCGCCGCCGCGAACGTGTGGCCGCCGCCGCCGAGTGTTTTGGCGATCAGGTCCACCGGCGCGTTGCCGGAGGCGCGGAGAATGACGCGGGTGCGTTTATCGGGGAATTCCAGCAGCGCCGCGCCGATCTCCGCGCCCTCGACCGTCGCGGCATGGTCGGCGAAGCCGGGGGTGTCCTCGACCGCGAGGCCGTACCGCTTGAATTGGTCGCGCGTCACGGTCATCACGGCGAGGTGGCCGTTGCAGGTCAGTTGGATACCCTGCAACGCCTCGCCGAGCAGGCGAATCTTCGCGACGGATGTATTCTCGTACATCCCCGCGTAGAGTTGCCGTTCGTCCGCACCGTGCTCGGTGAGGTCTGCGACAATACGATGCGCCTCAGCATTCGTGTTCGGGAAGCGGAATGAAGCGGTGTCCGTGACGATACCGAGATAGAGCCAGCCCGCCTCTTCCGGCGTCACGCCGCGCGCGAGGAGCAGGATCAGTTGATATGCGAGCACCGCCGCCGCTGTCGCCTGCGGATCAATCACCGCGATGTCCACGTCAATTGCCGCATGCGGATGATGGTCGAGGCAGATCACCGTGCATTGCTTCGCCGCGTGCCGCGCGGCGATCGTCGCCCCCGGCGCGCCGACGCGATCCCAGCCCGAACTCGTGTCAAGCACGACCACGACATCCGCCTCCGGCAGCGGATCGTCCGGGCCATAGACCGTCGCCCGCACTTCCGTGTCCATGTACTTGTACCGTTCGGGCACCGCATACCCGAGCACGATCTTCGCCGGGATGCCGATGCGCGTGAGTGCCGAGGCGAGCGCGAGCGCCGAACCGAGTCCGTCCGGGTCCGCGCCCAGATGGGTCGTAATGAGGACGGCGGTTGCCTCGCGCAGGCGTGCCGCCGCTCGCCGCAATGCGGCGCGGCGTAGTAAACCGATCGGTGCCGTGGAGCGGGCGGTCATGCGTCCCTTCCCTTGCGGTGGCAAACCCTGGCAATCATTGTCGTCGTGAGCATTTATGCCCCTCCTAACGCAACTGGCATGCCAGAAACGCCGGGTGGATGACAAACGACCGTAGCCCAAGTATATCATGCCATTGAGAAGGACTGAGGACTGAGGGACGCGAATCACCGCCCACTGTGTACTGCTCACTGCCCACTCAGTCCTCAGCCCTCAGTCCTTCCGTCATGTCGTACGGGGCGTGTCCGCCTGGGGGATCGGGCTGGTGGCGATGTAGGCGACAGCGACGGCGAGGACCACGGCGGCGCAGAGAAAGGTCGCGCGTGCGCCGTAGCCGGCGGCGATCAGGCCACCGGCGAGGCCACCGAGGGGAATATTGCACCAGGCGATCATACGCATGGCGGCGGAGGCGCGACCAAGCAGGTGGTCGGGGATCACCGTTTGTCGCAGCGAAATCATGGGGATGTTGAGCATTGTCACCCCCACGCCCCACAGCACACCCACCCCGGTCATCAGATAAAGGTTGCCCGTGAGCGCAAAGGCGAGCGGGACCAGCGGCTGGAAGACCGTCGCGAGAAATATCTGTCGCCCCAGCGGCAGCTTCCGTGCGATCTTGCCGACGAAGAGCGAGGCGAAGAACTGGCCGATGGCGACGCTGGCGAGGAAGAGACCCGTTTCGGCGGCGCCGAAGTGCAATTCGACCTTCGCACGGTAAACGAGCACGGCGGTGATGGCGCTCGTCGCGAGGTTGCCGATGGCGGTGGCGACCGCGAGCGCGCGGATCAGCCGGTGCCCCCAGACGAAACGAACGCCCTCGCCCATTCGCTGCCAGAAGGTCCCTTCGTCGTGTCCCACGGCGGGCGCACTGAATGGCCGCTTGATCGTGGCGAGCGAGATGAAGGAAACAACATACGAGACGCTGTCAATCACCAGCGTCCCCGCCGCCGTGAAGAACGCGACGAGCACGCCCGCAAGTGGCTGACCGGAGAGTTCGGCGGCGCTACGGGTCATCTCCAGTTTGCCGTTCGCGTCCGGCAATTGCCGTTTCTCGACAAGGTTCGGCAGGCAGGCGGTATAGCCGACATCGAAGAAGATGGTGAAGAAGCGCATCAGCGCGGCGACGACGAACACCTGCACGAGCGTCAGGTCGCCCATAAAATAGGCGATCGGGATGCTGACGACGATCAGGCCGCGCGCCGCGTCGCAGACGAGCATGATCGCGCGGCGATTCCAGCGATCCGCGATTACCCCGGCGGGCAAGGCGAAGAGCAGATACGGCAGGAAGCTGATCGCGCTGAGCGCGCCGACCGTGACGGCGGAGCGGCTGATGTCGAGCGCCAGCCAGGGCAGGGAAAACTGCGTGACCTGTGTGCCGAAAACACTCAGGCTCTGCCCGCCCCAGAGCGTGACAAAGGCGCGGTTCCGCATGAGTGAATCCGTGACGGGTGCCTGCTCCGGCACGGTATGTGTCGGCTCGCCCTGTTCTTTCTGTATGATCGCCGGTGCGTCTGCTCGCATATGCTACTCCCTTTGCGTGCCCTCGCACGCTGCTTGTTGTAGCCTTCGTCACCGGGAAAAAGGAGCGACTCGTGGTCGGTCGGTCTGACGGTTTCTTCATTCTCGCACATCACTTGGCGGGAGCGCAAAAGTGAACGAGGGGTAGTTCGGAGTTCGAGGTTCGAGGTTTGAGGTTCGAGGATTTTTCTCCGAACCTCAAACCTCGAACTTGCTATCGTCTATCCGGCTGGCACGTCGGGCACCAATGCGTGCTGCGACCGGCGAGGCGCATCTGGGCGATAATGTCCGTGTCGCAGGTGAGGCAGGGCTGGCCGTGGCGATGGTAGACGCGGAGGCGCTCCAGATTGCCGCCGGGGTTGCCGAAGGCGTCGCGGAACCCCTCAGTGTCGAAAGTCGTGCCATTATGCGCGATGCCGCCGGCGATTACCTCCTTGATGGCCGTCGTCAGGCGGGCAATGTCCGCGTCGGTGAGCGTGCCGACGGGCGCTTGCGGGTGGATGCCGGCACGGTGGAGCGATTCGTCCGCATAGATATTGCCGAGGCCGACGATCCGCCGTTGATCGAGTAGCGCGGCCTTGGTCGCCAGTTTCGGCGACATGCCGAGTGCGGCGCGTACCGCCGTCACGTCAAGCGCGTCGTCGAGCGGTTCGTGGCCGAGGGTGGCAAGGCGAGCCGCCAGACCCGCCGGGTCGAGCACTTCGGCGGTGCCGAAGCGGCGCATGTCGCCGAAGCGCAGTTCCGTCCCATTGTCGAGGCGTAAGGCGACGCGGTGGAAGCGGGCGGGCGGCTCGTCGGCTCGGTTAACAGTCAGCGCGCCTGTCATGCGCAGATGGACGACGAGCGCGAGATCGTCGTCGAGATCGAGGATGAGAAATTTGGCGCGCCGCCGCACCGCACGGATTGCCCGCCCGGTCAGCGCGGCCTGCCACGCGGCCTGCCACGCCAGCCATCGTGGTTCCGTCTCGGGCGCGACGACGGCAACGATACGACGGCCGGGCAACACACTCTCCAACCCGCGCCGGACGGTTTCTACTTCGGGAAGTTCGGGCATGACGCGGAAATACCTCCTGTGTACCCGCAAGTATACCGCTGTTTCGCGGGTGTCGGTGCTAAAATAGCGCCATGAACGCAGACCCGTCCGCGCCGTTGTCAACTCCCGATCTGACGCATCTCGCGATCATTCAGCAGACGCTCCTCGACTGGTACGCCCGCGAAGGGCGCGATTTGCCGTGGCGGCGGACGCGCGACCCGTACGCGATCCTCGTTTCCGAACTAATGTTACAGCAGACGCAGGTGGATCGCGTCGTCCCGAAGTGGGAGGCGTGGCTGGCGCAATTCCCGACGATCACCGCGCTCGCCGATGCGCCGACGAGTGCGGTCATCAAGGCGTGGTCGGGGTTGGGATACAACCGGCGAGCGATCAACCTCCAGCGACTCGCGCAGGCGGTCGTCGCGGTGCATGGCGGGCGCGTCCCGGACGATGTCGCGGAGCTGAAGGCGCTGCCCGGTATCGGGCCGTACACGGCGGGGGCGGTCGCCGCCTTCGCGCACAACCGCCCGGTGGCGATGGTGGATGTCAATATCCGCCGCCTCTTGCACCGGCTGTTTGTCGGCGCGGAGGTGCCGGACTACCGGCTTTCCGAGGCCAAAATCTGGGCAATGGCGCGCGCCACTGTGCCTCCGGGCCGGAGCGCGGATTGGCACCAGGCGCTGATGGACCTCGGCGCGACGATCTGCCGCCCCCGCCCGCTCTGCGACCGCTGCCCGGTGCGGCAGTGGTGCCGCGCCGCGCCGGAATGGGCGATCCTGCCGCCCGACGCGCCCCGCCCGACGAAGTCGCAGGGCAAGTGGGAAGGGTCTAACCGCCAATATCGCGGCCGCATCCTCCGCGCGCTCGGTGCGCTGCCGCACGGCGACACGCTCTCCCTGCCGTTCCTCGGCGCGCAGGTGCGCGAAGGATATACCGACGCCGACGCCGCATGGCTGCTCGGTCTCGTCCGCGCGCTCGCCACCGACGGACTCGCCCTGCTGTCCGGCGACGAAGGCGCGTATCTCGTGCGGCTGCCTTGAGTTGGCTCAGGTTCCCCGTATCTGTCACACACCGCGCCCGCCCGGTGTTACCATTCGATGTGGTGGCAGTCATCGGGGTGGTTCGGGAGTAGCAGGGAATCATGAGAACGAGAGAGATAATCGTGCGCTACGGGCGGTGGCTCGTCGTGCTTGCCTTTGTGATGCAGATGACCGTTTCCGGCGCGGCGCGCGTGCTGGAAACGGTGGTAGACACACCGCTCGCGGGGGACGACACCTTCCAGATCGGGCCAACTGCCGTGAGCGACCCGACGACCATTTCCGTGACGGTGGACCGCGCGTATGGCCCCCTCGCGGACGATGTGGGCCATTTGCGCGCCGACTTGATCGGCAAAAGTGTTACGTCTGATGCGACGTTGGAAGTCGCGCCGACGGATGGCGTGCCGCCGACGTTTTCGATCGCGATCAACGGCGTCGCGGTGCCGGGATTGTGGCAGCCGCCCGGAGCGGGGAGCCGTGCCTGGCGCCTGACGGTACCGACCGCGCGGGTGCTTTTTCCGCAGCCTGGCGACGCGAGCCGCGCGCTCGTCCCGCGCGATAACACGCTGATGCTGAGCGGCGCATCGGCATCGCTGGACTGGCTGCGACTCATCGTGCCTGGCACGCCGCCCGCGCTCCTGATGGCGGGGGCAGACCTTTCCTGCGGCCCTCCCGGCCCGACCGACCCGACGGAGACCTGGGACGACTGGGGCCGCTGGTTGACAACGGACGGCATTCCGTATCGCGCGCCCGCCCGCGACGGTCGGCTGACGGTCGCGGAGCAGTTGCCCGCGCTCGACGATGGCTACGCCTTTTTGCGGCGCGCGTACGGCCCGGATCGTCCCGGCCTGTCGCCGCGCGTGATGCTCGTCGGCTACAGCATGGGCGGGTTGGTGGCGCGCCTCTGGGCATTCCAGCATCCTAGCGTCGTGACGCAATTGGTGGAAATCGCCAGCCCGGACGCGGGGACGGACGCCGCCACCAACTTCTTCGCCATCTTCCTTTCCCGTTGCGCGACCGGCGCCCTGCACGACCTGACACCCTTTTTCGTTGCCGATTTCAATAGTCGCGTGGACCTGTCCCATTATTGGGACCCGGACATGCCCGCGATGCATATCACGACTATCGTCGGCGTGCCGCCGACCGGGGATCACACGGACGGCGTCGTGCCGGAGGCGAGCGCGGACGCGCTCCCGTACGCGACACACCTGACGTGGACGCCGGAGACGGTTGGCCGTTCCTCCTCGCTCCATCTCTCCATTCCCCATGCCCAGGGGGTCTACACCGATCTGCGCGATCGGGCCCGCTTCGCGTCGCCGCTACCGGACGCGCGGACTGGGCAGTAGCGAGCGGACGATACGCAGCAAGCAGCAAACAGAAAGAGAAGCGGCGGGGATTTCCCCACCGCTTCTTCGGTACCGTGGATCGGATGAGTTAGCTGCGAGACGCGCGCCGCTTCAGGGCAACGCCGGTGCCGATGATCGCCAGCGCGAGGATCATCACTTCGATGATCACGGCATTCATCGAGCCGTTGCGCGTCTGACCGGTTGCCGGGAGGGTCGTCGTTGTCGTGGCGCCGCCCGTGCCCGTCGCAACTGCTGTCGCGCCCGTTGCGGTCGTCGCGGTCGCGGCAACCGTCGGGGCAACCGTCGCCGCCCGTGTCGCGGTCGGCGCAACTGTCGCGGCGGCGGCCGATCCGGTGCCCGTCGTCTGCGCCGAGCCGGAGCCTGCCGTGAACGCGAAGACCGTCAGGAATGTCACGACCAGAAACAAGAGAACCGAGAGCCGCTTACCCACGCAGGTACCCACCTTCCTTATTCGATGACGGTTTGGCGTCACCGATACACAAATGTGCCCCATCACCCACACTATTGTGAAGGGCAGTCGGTTGCGCGACGCCGCACGGTCTATGCCACCGTAGAGCACGCATCATCTCGCCATCCTACCAGAGAGCGTGCGATTGATACAGAAGTTCGCGAGTGACGCGGCGAAATTCGTGGCAAAAGTTGTCTCCGCCCCTCGCATCGGTGTTCAGGAATAATCCTGGATACGACAAAAATCAACATTTTGTGTATCCATTTGCCGTTAACACACAAGATGCATACTTTCTGCTACCATGCGCTCGATATGCTTGATCGGCGTGGCACGCGGATGACGGAAGCGTCGTGCGCTGCTTGCCGTCGCGAACGGGAGAGGGATCGACGATGTCCATCTGGCCTGATGACACGATAGCACCGGACGACGCCCAAACGCTGCTGTTCGCGATCCACGATGTCCCCTTTGTCGTCCGCTCGAACGACACGGCGGTGATCGCGCACATCGCCCGGCTGGTGCAGCGTTACCGCACGGTGGAGCCGCAAGCCGCCACGGGGCCGCAGCAGGAACTGACTGCTCTCCAGGGCACACCGGCCCTCGATACCCTTCGTCTGACGGACGTGCCGCGCCGTTCTGGCGAGCACAAACCGGCGCGCGTCGCGACCGCTGATCTGGACGGTGGCCGCGTCATCCTCCGGCGCGAGACCGGCGTGGCGACGACGATCCGGCCCGACGCGTGGACGATCACGGGAGATCTTCGCGCCCATCCGGGGGAGGTGACGCGCGCGCTGGACGCGATACTCTCACTTGCCCTCGTCGAGCGCGGCTACCTGACGCTCAAAGGCTCCGCCCTGACGCGAGACGGGCGAGGGATTGCCCTTGTCGGTGGGCCGGACAGCGCACGGCGGGCGCTGGCGGTCACGCTACTCGGGCGCGGCTTCCGGTGGGTGACGGAGGATTCACTGCTCGTACGCGTCGCCGTCGGGCACGTCGAGATGCGCGGCTTGCCCGGCCTGCTCCGCCTCGGCCCTGCCGCGATGCTCGCGCACCCCACCCTGCGCGCCATGCTCCCCGATGACGAACGGGCGCGCTACGAGGGGCAGACGTGGCGCGAACTGCGGGAGGTCGAGGCGCGCTATGTCGTGGACGCGGCGGACGCCTTCGGCGCGGACGGAATTGCGACCGAGGGCGTGCTCGAAATGATCGTCGCGCTCGGCTGGAAAAACGGCGAATTGTCGGGGACGCCAACCATCACGCCGCTCGCCCGCCCTGACGCGTACGAGGCGCTGGCGGACGCGACCCGCTCCTACGGGTTGTACGATCTGCGCGGTACGCTCCCGCCGAACTTCCACCGGCTCCAGCGCATCGCCGAGACCGTCACGATGCACGCGGTTTCCGGGCCGGTGGACCTGCAAACTGTCGCGGATGCCCTGGTCGCCGACGAAGCGCGCACCGCCGAACGCGATACTGCCGGAACCACCAACGGGGCGCACTGAGCGATGCCGCAGCGCGCCGCCGTCCTCGATGTCGGGACGAACACCGTCCGCCTGCTCGTCGCCGATTGCGCCGAGGATGCTCTCACGCCCGTCCTCGACTGGACGAACATGTCCCGCCTCGGCCTCGGCGCGAGCACCGACGGCACGCTGACGACGGAAAGCATCGCCCGCACCGCCGAGGGGGCGATCTCGCTGGTGCGCGACGCGCGCGCGGTGGGTGCGACGACGATTCTGATGGTCGGCACCGCCGCCGTCCGCGACGCGCCGAACCGGGGTCTGCTGCTGGATCGGATCGAACGCGCGACGGGCGTCGTCTGCCGTATCGTTGATGGCGAAACCGAGGCCTCGCTGACCTTCCTCGGCGCGACCGCCGGCCCGTCGCTCGACGGCACGCTCGCGGTCGGGGACATCGGCGGCGGCAGCACGGAGCGAATCATCGCGGTGGACGGTGCGATCCACGAGCGATTCTCCGTGCCGATCGGCTCCGGTCGCCTGACGGAGCGGACGATCCGGCACGACCCGCCGACCAACGCCGACCTCGCTGCCGCGACGCGCGCCGCCGAAGAAGCCTTCCGTACACTGCGCCCTGTCCGTGCTACCGTGCTTCTGCTGGCGGGCGGCACCGCCTCCGCACTTGGCCATCTACAAGGCACGGCGACCCTCGACGATGCCGCGCTCGACGGCGCCCTCGCGACTCTCCAGTCCGCGCCCGCCGCCGACCTCGCGCCGACGGTCGGGTTGGAAGTGGCCCGCATCGGCCTAATGGCGGCGGGCGCGGTGATCGTCCGCGCGCTCGCGGCGACCTGCGGCCTGTCCGCCGCGACCGTCGCCCGTGGCGGCATCCGCGAGGGCACGCTGCTCGCCGCAATGCGCGGCGAGCACGGCTTTCGGCTGTGAAAAGAATTGAACCACGAAGAGGGGAAGAGAGAAACAATGGATTCCCTGCGTCATCTTCCCGTCTCTCCTTCGTGCTCTTCGCGCCTTCGTGGTTCAATTCTCTCGTGTTCGATTGATCGAAATGGGGCGATGCAGCGATGAGCAAGGATGATGCGCAGTTCGGGCCGAAGACCGCGTTCCGCGATGCCGCCGCGCGGGTGCTGACCGAACGGCTCGATACGCTGATGGAGCACGAGGCGGGCACGCGGGCGGGGACGGACCCCGAAGAATTGCACGACATGCGCGTCGCGTCGCGGCGGCTGCGGGCGGCGTTGGAGGCATTCGCCGTCTGCTACCGGGGCAAGAAATTCGTGCGGGTCGCGAAGGAGACGAAGTCGCTGACCGACGCCCTCGGCGGCGTACGGGACGGTGATGTGCTGCTCGAGCGGATGACGGCGTATAAGGCGACCGTGCCGCCGGACGAACAACCCGCCATCGCCGGTTTCATCGGCCAGATCACGGCGGAGCGGGAGGCGCATCGCGCGACGATGCTGCGCGCCCTGGATGATCTCAAAGCAACCGAGTACGCGAAGCGGTTCCGCGCCGTGGCCGCGCACCCCCACCGGTAGGAGAACGCATGGCCCGCGCGCGCATCATTCATGGCCTGAGATCGAAGGGAACAGTCCGCGCCAACGCGCGGAAGATCGTCGCCAGCCGCACCGATGAGTTCTTCGCGTTCGCGCCGGCGCTCGCCGACCCGACGAATGTCACCGAATTGCACGACATGCGGATCGCCGCCAAGCGGCTCCGCTACGCGCTCGAACTCTTCGGCGACGCGCTCGGCCCGGACGCCGCCGGGTGTATTGAGGTGATTAAGGAGTTTCAGGAGGTCGTCGGCGACATCCATGACCATGATATCCATGCGGACATCCTGCGCGCCCATCTGGAAGCGATTTCCGCCGCGCGCGCCCATGCCCTCGCCGACCGCGCGATGCGAGCGGAGGAGGAGATCGAGCCATTCAAAGAGCAGTGCCGCGCCTTCGTCACCGAGGATGGCTGGGTCGTGGAGCAGAGCGCTATCGCCGCCGCCATCGCCCGCACGATGCGCGAGCGCCGCCAGCGGCACGCCGACCTCGTCGCGCACTGGACGGAATGGACTGCGGCGGGCCTCCGGGCGCGACTGGATACGCTGACGTAAGACCCCTCCCCCGATGCGGCGGGAGGGGCCGTTACCCCGCGCGGCAGCGATACAGCCCGACATCCTTCGGGTCGCGCCAGATGCCGCCCATAGCTGCGAGGTGGCGCGCCGCCTCCGCGAGGAGCCAAGTGTGGACTTCGGCGAGCAGATCGGGATGCTCCGCCGTTTGCTGCACGGCCATCATCGTCATGATGTAGCGGACGATCGGCTCCGGTTCGGTGAAGATGAAGGCATTGGCGAGGATCGTCTCTTCGACGACGGGATAGGCGGCGCGCAGGATGCCCGGCGCATTCTCGATGCCGAAGGTCGCGGAGGTGAGCGGCGGGAGCGGCAGGCCGAAGTGGGCGAGCATATCGCTGCGCAGGGCGTCAATATGCGGCAAACCCCGCTGGCTGTTCGTGGCGGCGAAGACCGTGCCGCCGGGGCCGACGACGCGGGCGAACTCGCGGAGCGCGCCAGGGATGTCCGCGACATGGTAGAGCATGTGCCGCGCCGAGATGGCGGCGAATGCGCCGTCTGGGAAGGGGAGCGCGTTCGCCTCGCCCGTGAACCACTCGATCCCCGTCCCCGCCGATCCATCGCTGGCCGCCGCGATCATCGCGGGCGACTGATCCAATCCGGCGAGTCGCCCGGTGTGCCCGTGGGCGCGCAGATAGCGCGGGAACGCGCCGGGGCCGCAGCCGACATCGAGGAGCGCTTCGTCCCCGCTCAGGCCGAGCGCGCGGACGCATTCTGCATCGAGATCAATCTGTCGCTCGCTGTGTCGCGCGTGCGTCTCGACCCGAATGCGCAGCAAATCGGTCGTCTGATACTGCTGCTTCACGTCCGGCGTGATCATACACGATCCCTTTCATGTCATTGGCCAATTACTGAGCCGCCAAGACGCCAAGGACGCCAAGAAGAGCGATTGCAAAGAATAGAATTGATCCCTCTCTTCTCTCTTGGCGTCCTTCGCGTCTTGGCGGTTCAATCGTTTTCGTCCTGTGCCCCGTGTACACTTATCGGAGAGATACCGATACCGAGCATAGAGGAGCTGCGCAAGGAGGGCAAGCGGAATGGGCGCAAAAACACGGGTACTGATTACGGGCGGCAGTCGAGGTGTCGGGCGGGCTGCGGCGCTCCGCCTCGCGCGGGACGGGGCGGCGGTCGCGGTGCTGGCGCGGTCGCGCGGCGACCTCGATGAGACGGTGCGCGCGTTGACGGCGGCGGGCGGCACGGCGGTCGCGGTCGTCGCGGATGTCGGAAACGCGGCGCAGGTGCGGGGCGCGGTGGACGAAGCGATTGCCGCGCTCGGCGGGCTGGACGGCCTCGTCCTGAACGCCGGGGTCGGCGTGCATGGGCCGGTCGAGACGTACCCGATTGCGGACTGGCAGGAGTCTATCGCGACGATGCTCACCGGGCCATTCCTCGTCGCGCAGGCTGCGTTACCCGCACTCAAGGCGGCGGGCGGGGCGCGGATTGTCGCGGTCGGTTCCGGCGCGGCATATGCGGGGTACGCAAACCTCTCGTCGTACTGCGCGGCGAAGTGGGGGCTGCGCGGGTTCCTGCTCGCACTCGCCGAGGAGGTCAAGGCGGACGGTATCCGCTGCTGTTACCTGTCGCCGGGGAGTATCCTCACCGATTTCGGCGGGCGCACCGTCGCGGAGAAACAGGGCCAGCAGGGCAAAGCCTTCCTCCAGCCTGAAGATGTCGCGGACGCCATCGCCTATCTGCTCGCCCAGCCCGCCCATGTCTGGACACAAGAAATGAATCTCTGGCCGGTCTGAGAAACGCTTCCGAACTGCCAGGACGCCAAGAGGAGAAGGAACGTACCACAGAGATCGCAGAGACCACAGAGTGTACAGAGAAAGAAGAGAATCAATCTCGTGTCCTCTCTGTGATCTCTGTGATCTCTGCGATCTCTGCGATCTCTGTGTCCTCTGCGCTCAATCCCTTCGCTTCTTGGCGTCCTTGCGCGTGCCCTCTGGGCAGTGTCAGCAGTTCGGTTCCTGACCGCTTCGTCGCGAATCCTGACAGCCCCGTCACATTCCTCTGCAGTTCTACGTTCTACCTGATGAGAAGAATATCTTTCGATTTATATATCAACCACAAGGGGCACATGGTAGATGATGGGGATTATCGAGGCGGATCGTTCGGTTTGGCGTCGTTGGTCGTTCGTTGTCGGTGTGATGCGGCGGGAGATGATCGCGCTCCTCGCATGACAAAGACGGCGCGGCGGCAACCGCGCGGGCGCATCGCCCGGACAGGATGGTAGAGGAAGAAGATGAGCACCGAAACACTGCGTACCCACATTTTGATCGTCGAGGACGACCCGTTCATGAGCAAGATGCTCGTCTTTCTGCTGGACGACAGCGGCTACCAAACGACGACCCTTCCCGACCCGCGGCGGGTGAGCGAGTTCCTCAAGGAGAACGCAATAGACCTGATCCTGCTCGACGTGATGCTGCCCTACATTGATGGCTTCACGCTCTGCACATCGCTGCGGCGCGAGCACCCGGATGTGCCGGTGATCTTCCTTTCCGCGCGCGGCATGGTCGGTGACAAGGTGGACGGCTTCGGCCACGGCGCGGACGATTACATTTCCAAGCCCTTCGAGCCGACGGAGATGCTGGCGCGCATCCAGGCGGTGCTGCGCCGCTACCGGCGCGCGGAGCGAAACCTGTTCGGCATGGTCATCAAGGTGGGCGACACGGCGCTGGACCTGGGCGAGTTGCAGTTCACCGCGCCGGAGCGGCGACCCGCACTGCTAACGCCGACCGAGATGAAAATCCTCGAGTGCCTGATGCGCAATGCGAACGCGGTGATCTCGCGCGAGACGCTGATCGAACGAACCTGGGGCTACGACTACGAGGGGGGCAGCAACCGGGTGGATGTCTACATCCGCCGCCTGCGCAAGAAGATCGAGCAGGACCCCGATGATCCGCTGTTTATCCATACCGTACGGGGGCTTGGTTATGTCTATCGAGACGGTCGCCGCGCCGCGTAGCGCGCGCGCGGAGCAGTATCCGGCCCGCCTGGCGGATCGGCGGGGGATGAACGAGGCGGAGATTGACGCCTTGCGCCCCCTGCTGATGCGCTTCGTGCAGCAGGTCGCGGTCTCCTTCGCGGAGTGTCGCTGCTCGATGCAACTCTTCGAGAAGTCGGACGACCTCCGGACGGTCGCTGTCTCGGACATGCCGCTTGGCATGATCGGGCAGGCGTCCTTCCCTCTCGGCGTCGGCATCGCAGGGACGGTTGGGCAGACGGGCACGCCGCTGCTGATCCACGACGTGACCAAGGAGCCGCGCTTCCTGTCGCTGCGGCGCGAGGCGTCCGGCACGATCATGTGCGTCCCGGTCACCGATGGCGCGGACTCATATGGCACGCTGACCGCGTGGTCCCCGAAGATTGGTGCGTTCCATCGCGGCACCCTGGCGATCCTGCGCGCCTCTGCCCACGGTGCGGCGCTCGCCATCGCGCAGGCGCGGCGGGCGATGGAGCAGGAGGCGACCGCCCACCGCGCGACGATGCTGCTTGCCCTGACGCGCGCCGTCGCTGCCTGCGACGATCCGCGCCGGGCGCTCGACATTGTCATGCCTTTCGTTTGTGATGTCGTGCCGTACTCCGTCGGCGTCCTCGTCGCCGATGGGGAGGAGCGCGACCCGGAGGCGGTCGTCTTCACGCGGACGTTGCAGACGGTCGCGCAGCGGGAATTGCTCACCCAGTGGGCGCTCGATGCCTACGCCCATCAGCGCGCCCGCACGGCACACGGGCCTCAGTTCGCGCCGATCACGGACCTCGTCGCCGGGCACATGGTCTTCGCCGTGCCGCTGCGCGCCGCCGGGATGCTGGTCGGCCTCGCCTGCTATTTCCACAGCGAGCCGTTCGACCCTGAGATGCAGCAGACGCTTGCCGATTGCAGTTCCGTGATTGGCGCCACCGTCTACAATGCCGAACTTTTCCGGCAGACGCTCGTCGGCAAGGAGCGGTTCGAGGCAGTCTTCGCCTCCACGACGGACGGGTTCTTGCTGCTCGACGAAGCGGGGACGACGGCGCTCGATGCCAACCGCGCCTTCTATCAATTGACGGCGATTGCCCCCGGCGATGTCCGCTTGCCGACGCCGACCGCGACGCTTGAGGCGCACTGGACGGCCGCGCGTGCCCCGGTCGAGCCGGGCGATCCGTCCGTCCTGCGGCGGTGGCACCTTTCACCGGAGACGACGCGAGGTCGCTACATCGAAGTGACGGAGTCCGCCATCGCGATCGGCGATGTGCCGCACCGACTGCGCGTCTTCCACGACGCGACGGCGATGTTCCGGGTGGAGCGGACGCGCGCCGAGTTCATGGGCGTCGTCTCGCACGAACTGCGCAATCCGCTCGCCTCGATCTACGGCTTTCTCAACATCCTCGCCCAGGAGCGCGTCGGCCCCTTGACGGAGATGCAGCGCGACTTTCTGGAATCCGCCTCGCTCAGCGTCCGGCAACTTTGGCGGCTCGTGGACGATATCAACGACCTCGTGCAGTCCGACCTCGGCCGTCTCCGGCTGCAACGCGAGCCGGTGGAGGTTGGCGCGGTAGTCCGCGCGGCCATCACCAATGCGACGCCCCTCCTCGCGAATGCCCGGATGCGCGTCGAAACCGCGATTGCGCCATCGCTCCCCCCGACGATGGCCGATCCGGTGCGACTCCATCAGATTCTGAACATTCTGCTCTCCAACGCGATGAAGTTCTCCGAGCCGGGGACGGCGATCCACGTCGCGGTCGCGGTCGTGGACGACGCGATCCGCGTCAGCGTGCGCGACACGGGGCCAGGCATCGCCCTGGAGGATATCGAGCGCATCTTCGAGCGTTTCGTCAAGGGGACGAACATCCCCCAGCAGGACGCCTCCGGCCTCGGCCTCGGCCTCGCTGTCGTCCGCCAACTCGTCGCCGCGCACGGTGGCCGTATCTGGGTGGAGAGTGGGCAATTGGCGACGGGAAGCACGTTCGTCTTCACGATCCCCCTGGTAGACAGTGGTCAGCAGTCAGACTGCGGAAGATAGGCCTTCTTGCTGTCTCTTCCATCTGACTACTGACTTCTGTCTACTTCCCACTACCCATTCCCGTCTTGAATGAATCGTCAGATCGCGCATCGCCAATGCAAGGCTGACGCACATCTCGCGTTGGTATCGTTCTCTACGTAATAGGGGGGCGCGGCGGTCTGGATGCTTCGCTCACGTACTGCGCAAAGAATGGAGCGATCATCGTGCGAATGGCGTATGCGCCGGAAGAAACGTGGGTAATGGTCCTGGGGGCGGTGAGCGCGGTCAATACGGGCTTCCCGTCGGCTATCGAGGCGGAAGGATGGCACTGGGACGAGGCGCCCGATATTCAGGCGCTTTTTGGCCTGCCGCTGCCACCGCGCATGGTGATCGCCGTCCCGTTTCCGGTATTCACGACAGACGCGTACGCGACGATCCGCCAGTTGACGAGCGTGCTCGCCCTGCCCGTCGTCGTCTTCAGCCCGGAGTCCTCACCCGCTGTGATCCAGACCGCCCTGCAGGCGGGCGCGGACGATTTTCTGCCGCTGCCGGTGATGATCGAGGAGATGGTGGCACGGCTCGCGGCGGTAATCCGCGTGCGCTTCGGCGTGCAGGGCGATCTTCATCGCAGCGATTACTGGCTCGATGAGGCGGCGCATCTTGTCTCGATTGTCGGCGGCACACCGATCCGCCTGTCGGTCAGCGAGTACCGGCTCTTCCGCATGCTCTTCGCCGCGCGCAACCGCCCGGTCGCGCGGGAGCGGCTGGCGATGATCCCGATGCCGCACGCCGATCTGGACGGTCAGAACGCCCTCGATGCTACCGTGAGCAGGCTACGGCGCAAGGTCGGCGCAGAGCGGATCGTGACGATTCGGGGTATCGGCTATCAGCTCGTGGACGACCGCCAGGTGCCACCAAATGTCTCGTACATGCAGGACATGATGGGTGCGCGGCAGTAAAAATCGCCGATAGCGGAAGGCAAACTTCGGCGCACGACAAGAGGCGGGACCGCATCGGCTGTCCCGCCTCTTGTTGCTCGTCTGTGTGTGGCGGCTACGCCTTCGATTCGCCCATCCGACCGTAGCTAACGATCTCGGAAAGCGGCTTGCGTCCGGGTGTATTCGCGTTCGGTCGGTGATCTTTCAGGGTGGTGGGATAGCCGATGACGATGACCGAATGCGCGATGCGCTCGGCCGAGATGCCCAGCAATGCCTTGGCCTTCTGCTGACCTGCTTCATCGCCGAACCAGGCGGTGCCACCGCCCAGCCCGAGGACGCGCGCCGCATAAAGCACGCGCTCGGTAACGCGCCCCTCATCGTAGACTTCGCTCGTCTCGCTCACGCCATCGAGCACGATGGCAATCGCGAGCGGTGCATCGGCCACCCAGGTGATCGGCGTGCGCAGCTCGCTGATTTGCCGCAACTGTTCTTTGTCCGTCACAACGATGAAATGCCAGGGTTGAGTATTCCGCGCGCTTCCCGTCCAGCGCGCAACTTCGAGCAGTTGGGCCAGCACATCGTCCGGCACGGGATCGGGCCGGTACAGCCGAGCCTGCCGGACCTGGCGCAGTTCCTCGATCGCCTCTTGTGCATTCGCGAGCGCTGCCATTGTGTGCATTCCCCCTTCACGAACTCGTACGCGGATAACTTTCCGCATCTTCCCCGCTATTCTACGGCATGGGCCGCGCGCTGAGGCATTTAGCGTGCGTGCGGGCCTTTCGGGATGAGGAGATGGACGGGGCCGGCGTCCGGGGCGTCTTCGGGTTCGATGATTTGCAGTTTGCCGTTGACGCGCTGCACCCACGGCACGGGCCAGCCGCCGTTCTTTTCGGTGAGCATCCGCAGCTGCTCATCGAGCGGTGGCACGTCGTACTGCGCGCGCTCGGCGTCGGAGACTTCGGGCTCCACTTCGTAGATCGCGTAGCCGTGGGCGCCGATGCGGACGTATTGGGTGCCGTACTGCTGCGGCTTGCCGAGCGCGACGAGCCAGCGGTCGAGGGAGGCGGCGAAGAGCCAGCGCGCCGGGCGGGAACCGCGCGTCACCGCCTCGGCGGCAAAGTCGTGCGCGCGGCGGAACTCCTCCGGCAGTGTGCCGTGCTGGAGGAGATAGGCAGCAAAATAGAAATCGTCCGCGCTCTGGAGCGCCCGATCCGCCGCAAGACTTTCCAATCGTTGCCGCCGTTCGTAGTCACGGAGGTTCAGTTCCGGCTGCGTCATCTCCCGCGCCGCCACCGCCCGCCGATCGGCCTGATCCTCTTCGAACATCGCCCGCAATTCGTTGTCATGACGCTCCATAGACGATCCCTCTACCTATTCAGGTGGCGTTGGAGAGTGGAGGTGAGGTCGGCGCGGGGGACTTGCTGCTGGTCGCGGGTGGCGAGGGTGCGGATCGTGACGGCGGACGCCGCGCGTTCGTCGGAACCGGCGATCAGGACATAGGGAATGCCCTTGCGCTCCGCGTACTTGAACTGGTCGAGGATGCTCCGCTTCGGGTCGAGCGTCACATCGGCGTGGATGCCTGACGCGCGTAGGGCGGTCGCGAGTTGCAGCGAGGGGAGCGGATCGTCGTTCGGGAGGATGGCGACGAGGACTTGCGTGACGCTTCCCGTCGCGCCCCCCATGCCGCGCTCCTCCATCACGACAAGCAGTCGTTCGAGACCGACCGAGATGCCCGTCGCGGGCAGATCGCGCCCGCCGAGTGCGCCGATCAGGTTGTCGTACCGGCCACCGCCGCCGAGCGAGCCGACGCCGCCCTCCGGCACATACGTCTCGTAGACCGGGCCGGTGTAGTAATCTAGCCCGCGGGCGAGCGCGGGGACGAAGACCGCCTTGCCCTCCGGCACGCCGAGCGCGGCGGCGTAGTCGAAGAGGTGCGCGAGATCGTCCAGTCCGGCTTGTGCGGCGGGAATGCCTTTCAGAAAATCGTTCAACTTCGCCAGTACGGCGTCGTTCGCGCCGGTGATGCTCACCAATTCAAGCACGCGCTCCGCCGCCGCTTCGGGGATGCCGTGCGTCGTCATCTCGCCCTTGACGCCCTCGGGGCCGATCTTGTCCAATTTGTCTATCGCCCGGATTAGCGTCACCGCGTCCTGTTCGGGCAGTTCCGCGTACGGCGCGAGGGCAGCGAGGACGGCGCGGTGATTGACGCGGATCGTGTAGTCCGTGAAGCCGCAACCGGCGAGGACGGCGTTGTAGATCGCCACGCCCTCGGCATCGGCGATCACGCTTTTGGTGCCGACGACATCGGCGTCGCACTGCCAGAACTCGCGGAAGCGCCCCTTCTGCGGCCGGTCCGCGCGCCAGACGGGGCCCATGTGATAGCGCTTGAAGGGAAGGACGAGATCGTTTGCGTGCATCGCCACGACGCGGGCGAGCGGAATCGTCAGGTCGTAGCGCATGCCGACCTCGCGCCCGCCGTGGTCGGTGAAGCGATAGAGTAGTTTCTCGTCCTGCCCGATCTTGCCTTGCAGCACTTCGATCGCTTCGAGCGTCGGCGTATCCAGCGGCTCGTAGCCGAACCGCTCGAAGACACTACGCAAAATCCCCGTTACTTGCTGCCGCACGCGCATCTGCGCCGGCAGGAAATCCCGGAACCCGCTCAACACGCGGGGATTCGGTCTCTTGGAAGGTTGTTGTTCAGTCATTATGCATCGCCATCTTGAGAGGGCGCACGGCTGTGCGCCCCTGCGTCGTCCTCATTGCTCCTTGCCCATCACTCATTGCTTATTTGCGGTGGCCGGGACGGCGCCCGGCTTAGGATGGCTGGCGGCCTTGATCGCCTCGGTGCGGTTGAAAAGGTATTCCTCGGATGGCAAAAAGAACGCGACGGCGATGGTAATAAGGACGATCACCGCCTGAAAGCGCATTGCGGTGGCGATCCCGAAGGCGTCGGCCATCGCGCCCATCACCGGGACGCCGATCGCGCCGGTGACGAAGCCGAGGCCGAGGATCAGGCCGGAGGCCATCCCGGCGCGCCCCGCCATCAGTTGCTGCGCCATTACGAGCATGAGCGGGCCGGTCGAGGCGGCGAGGAAGCCAACGAGCGCGCCCGTTAGGAAGCCAATCGGGCCGGTGAACTGCGCGAACAGGATAATCACCGGCACCGTCAGGATCAGCGCGCCGACGATCACCGCGCGCCGCCCGAAGCGATCCGCCAGCGTGCCGGAGCCGATGGTGCCGAAAGCGCTGGCGACGACGACGGTCGTGGCGAGCGGGCCGTAGAAGGTCGCGCCGTAGCCAAGCGACTTGTACCACGTCGGGATGAACGCCTCGATGCCGATCACCGTCCACGAGCGCGACGCCATCACGCCGATGATTGCCAGCAGCGGCCCAATCGGGATCGGCGCGTGTACGACGACGGTGCCGGGCTTCATCGGTGCGGGGCGGCGGACGGCGATCTTGCGCATCTCGAACAGGAGCCAGATCGCGCTGAAGATGCCGGGGAAGAACATCACCACCGTGCCATGCACGCCGAAGACGGAGAAGATTACCGCGCCGATGATCGGGCCGAGTGCGACGCCGAGCGTGCCGCCCGTCACGTAGACGGACATCGCGACATTGCGCTGTTTTTCCGGGATGACGGCGTTCGCGTTGAGCGCGCCGAGCGGGTGGTAGCAACCTGAACCAATTCCCGCCGCCGCTGCGAGGATGAGCAGCACCGGGAATGAAGGCGCGAAGCCGATGGTGGAGAACATCACCGCCGTCCAGATCAGGGCGAGGCCGATGAAGCGCGTGCCGTAGCGGTCGGCGATCCAGCCAAAAAAGGGCTGCGAGATCGAGGCCATGCCGCTATAGGCGAGTGAAACCAGCCCGACCGTCTTGAGGTCGAGCGTGAAGCGGTCGGTGAGCAGGGGATACAGGACCGGTAGCAACCCGACATATAAGTCCACCGTGAAGTGGCCGGACATCAGGGTGAGGAGCGGGCGGTTGTGAAGCACACTCGTCCGTGCGGCCATGTCGGTTCCCCCGGTCAGTCTCCCATCGCGCCGCCTATCCTGACGCGAACGGCATTGTCGCATGGGCATCAGGCACGGGCAAGCCGACTCCTCTTCTCGGAAGCGTCCAAAAGCCGGTCGGTTCGCTATGCGCTACCCACTCCCACGGCAGCGACGATCTACCGGCTTTTGGACGCTTCCGGCAGCACGTTCGGACACCGCGTGCATGTCCCTGCCGATTGCGTGTCGCATCTCGACCATCTCTGTACCTCCGTGCGCGCGTGTTAATCAAATCAGTTGCGACGTGGTGTGAGTGGTTGCATTGTCGGGTGCGAGATCAATCTCCACCTGCATCGTTCCTGCCTCCCATCGCGTGTGTTCGGGGAGGCCGAGATCGTGAAACAGATGGCGCATCCGGTCATTTTCCGGCAGTGTGAAAGCGATGAACGTGCGGATGCCGCTCTGCTGTGCAATCTCGATCAGACGGTACGACATGGCAATACCGAGACCTCGCCCTTGCCAGCGGTCGGTGACCACCGCCGCATACTCCGCGCGATCCGTGCCCGGCAGCCGGTCATACCGAAGCACCGCGATGATCGTGTCCGGTAATGCGGGGTCGAGCGCGACGAGCGCGAAGCGGTCCTTCCCGTCCACGCTCGCGAAATAGCGCGCCCGGTCGTCGGCCAGTTCCGGCAGCACGGCGAAGAAGCGGAGATAGACCGACTGCTGGCTGAGGCTGCGATGGAAGGCCTGCAACGCGGCGGCATCGTCAGGACGAATCGGGCGGATCGGCACCCGCGCCCCGTCCGGCAGCATCACCGCAGTGGTGAGACCCTCATTGTTGTCACGGGGTCGTTCAGGCTCTTGGCTTGTCATCGTCCCTCCTCTTGGTCGGGAACCATTCCGCACATGGATCCGTCTCCGCTGCGCGATCGCGAGCGGCTACGTGCCTGCTGCTTTTTTCGCCGCCCGTTCGGCGGCCCGCAGCTTCGCTTTGAATAGCGGGCGGAGAACGAGGAGTGCGACGACCGCGACGATCTGCCCGCCCATGATCACCCGGTTCAGGTCGAACGCGGGCACCCAGGTGACGGTATCGCCCTTGATGACGTACACCCCGACCGGGCGCGCGTGCATACCGAACCCGCCACCGCTCCCTTTGCCCTGGTCGGGTTGCTCGCCGCCGCCACCGCCACCGCCGCCGGAGACCGCCGCGACGGGGATAACGGTCACGCCATCTTTCTCATAGGGCTCACCAAAGACCCGCTTCACGGTCAGGGTGTCGCGCGCGTGAGTGAGAATCTGTTGCACGTCCATCATGATCTCCTTCTCTGCCCCATTGGAACGCCGGATCGGGCGTACCGTACTCGTCGGGCATCGGCGCTGCCCGGTGACTACTCGTCACGATTGCGACCGCCCGTGCAGAGGGACGGTTCGCCGGGATTCTCCCTTCGTCCGTGTATCAGCCCCCTATCCCGAGCAGATGCCAGTCATTCGGCACTGCGACGGGCACCACCGACTCGAGCGCGATCGCCGTGTAATATACCCGCCACGCGAGGTTCCAGTGTCATTATGTGCTGCCATGCTTTCCTTCTTGGCGCGTCATGGACTCCATCACAACGCTGGGGTCGCGGAAGTCTACGGCGCACGCACAAACTCCGGTGGCTCATTATAGGCGATCGTGGTGACCTCGCAGTGGAAGTAGCTGTATTCCCCCGCTGCCAGTTGCCACGCGACTTCGCAGTGCGTCGGGATCAGCAGCCCGTGCATCTCCCGATAGGCGCTGTTGCGCCCGACCCACGGCGTCAGCACGTTTCGCTTCCCCTCCTTCCTGTAGCGCTCCGCGCTCACCCGCGTCAGTTCGCCGCTCGCGTTGAAGTGCATGACCGCCGAAACCGAGTGCTCGCGATAGCGGAGGGTGGCCCGCGCCGAAAGATCATCGAGACCTTCCCACGCGATGGCATCGGAGAGCCAGGCGGTCGGGAACCAGACGATCTCTGCGAGGTAGCGCAGCAGATCGGCCTGGACGACCTCCGGGCTGTGATCATCGACGAGCGGGATACGATCGAAGAGCGCGATCCGGAACTGACCGTGCCCATCGCGGAGCATGTCCGTGCCGGAGAGCGAGATGAGGGGGAGGAGGCGGATGATGCCGTGCCAGCGGAAGGCGGGCGGGTCCGTGGTGAAGCGCTGTTCCCCGACCATCGGGAACCATCGCCCGCCGGGCTTCATCTGCATCGCCCCCTTCTGCTTGAGGTGCACGGTGCGGATGGGTTCCTTGCCGATAATCCGGGCGTGGCGCAGATAGCACTGGACCACGTCGGGCAGCCCCGTGAGTTGCGATTCGGCGATCACCGAAGATTCCCCGTTGTCGGTGGTTTCGGATACCGCGTGCATGTCCCTACCGATTGTGCCTTGCATCTCGATTATCTCCTTTTCTCTGCGGGAGCGAACATTCGGACGCAGGCCACGCGGTGAGCCAGATCGGGCGAGCAGCACGACTGCCCGGTGGCCAGGCAGACCGCGCCCTTTTGCGCTATCCAGCTTGATTTGCGGGCTGTAAGTGCCCCATCCCCGGCTCGATTGGTATGGTTGGAGCGATCACTGCCGGGTGCGTGCGCCGCGAGATCGCCACGATCAATCCACCCAGTGCCAACACAATCACCGCGAACTTGATCACGCCGCCGACGATAGGAATCGCCGTGAGCAGCATGACGATCGTCGCACCGACCAGCAGCGCCGGGACGGGTTTCCGCGCCCACGGCGCATGTACCGGCGTGAGGATCAGTTTCCCCAGTGCATACCCGACCCATGCGTCCGCAAGGAAGAGTAGGAAGACCGCGAGGGCGAAGGCGTAGACGACGAGGGAGACCAGCCCACCGAAGACCGTGAAGCCGCTGAGCAGGCCGAAGCCGAGCAACCCGAGCGGGATCGCGAGTACGAGCATCAGAAGAATAATCCCAACGGGCGTCGCGATCAGCCCGAGGATGCCGAGCGCGCCCACACCGAGGCTGTGCAGCGGTCGCTCACCGACCGCCCCGCCAATCGCCTGTATGGCGCGCGGCAGCAGCCAGAGTAGGAGCAGACCGAACAGGAGCACGCCCAGATAACGCACGATCAGTGACCGCACGCCGGCGAGCGGCCCCCACGGCTGCGATTGCTGCTGCTGACGCTGCTGGATCGTCACGCTCTCCGTCCCCTTGACCGTGCCGTTCTTCGTGTAGGTGGACGCGCTGCCGAGCACATTCCCGTCGATCGCGCCGTCCAGCGTCAACTGACCGCCCGTGAAGATCACGTCCCCGGTCACGCGGGAGGACGACGCGAGGGCGAGCTGGCCACCCGCCGCGACGACATCCCTGCCCCCGGCGCCGCCGACGGTGATCGTGCCGCCCATGGCCCGGATTGATCCACCGGTCGTGCCATTGATCGTCAGGGTGCCGCCTGCGGCGAGGATGTCGCCCGTGACGATGCCATTGAGGTCAACGGTGCCGCCGGCGACGATCAGATCGCCCTCGACCCGCCCGTCCACACGGACGGTGCCTGCACCGATGTAGAGGTCACCGTGTACCGTCTCGCTCGCCGGGACGGTGACCGTATTGCCCGTGCGCAACTTTCCGCCGAGCGCTTCCCCTGCTGACGCGCCGACCGAGATCGCCGCGAGCAGGAGGAGCATGAGCGCGATGCCGATGACACGGGCGGGGTGGATCCCGCGACGCGGATGCCTGAGAGAACGATGCATCATTGCCATGTTGCCATTCCTTTCCATGTACCGGGCGTGATCACGCAAAATCTCGTCGCGTTGTGCCGGGTCGCTGGGGCGAGTCGAGAATCGGCTCAGGATGCCGAGAGTGCCATAGGGAAACTCCTTGCTCACGCCCGTGGCGGCGATGAGGCCGAGGACGGGGAAGTGCCTCTGCGTGCGCTGTCGTTCGGGTGCGGCAGCATGCCGCACCAGCCGCCGGGCGCCACCCGTAGGGCCAATGCAACCATCGCCAGGCCGACGAGCAGGTACACCCCCTGCAGCCAACCCGTCGCGAAGTCGGTGAAGAGGTTGGTGGGCAGCAGCGTCATCTCGCCGACGATCCAGCCGATCATGATCGCCCCCGCGATCAGCGCGAGGACCGGGCCGACGCTGGCCCGCCCAATCGTCGCCCCCATCGCCAGCAAAGCGCTTCCGCCAACGACGAGGCCGAGGATGAGCGCCGGCACGGTGTAGTCGCCGAAGGGGGTGAACTGGAGCGAGCTGAGGGGCAGGCGGACCGGCCAGCTGGCGAGCAGCATCGCCATACCGACCAGCGCCGTCACCCCCGCAAAGCCGTCGATCGCGATCAACGCCGTGCGGGAACGCGGTTGCTCCATGGCGCGCTTCTCATTGCCGTCGTGTGCGGCGGTCGGTGCAAAAATCATCTCGGTGTTCCTTTCGCGGAAGGGCAGATGTTCCACCGGTCTGCACTGGTGGCGCATCTGCCCGCGTGTATCCATCAGCATGTCAGCAGTATCGTCCGCGTCGTGTCTCAGGGGCGCCACAATTGACGCGTGTATGTGGCAAAACCGTGCCAAGGCGGCGGATAGTCGCCCAACACCGAATGCCGCGAGAGTACGCACGGTGTGCGGGCGGACGTCGGGACGGTGACGTCGTCACTCCCTTATCATCGGGCGCGATCACGCCGCCCGATAGACGAGCCGACCGGGCCGCACGGCCGCGTCCCGGCGCTGTGTGCCGAGGGCGATACCGACCGCCGCGAGGAGGAGCAGGAACGCCCACCCAAAGGCGAGGTAGGCATCCGGCGCGAAGAGCAGAGTGAGCATCACTGCGGCGGCGATGTTGGCGAAGGGCGCCCACCAGCGCTTGCCGACGACCAGCGCGCCGATGGCCGTGATGCCGACGGCGAGGAAAGCGGCCAACGCCGCATCCATGTCGTGCGCGAACGCCAGCGCCGGGACGGACGCCGCAAGCGGCAGGAGCAGCCAGAGTCGCTTGCGCTTCTCCTGCGTGAGGAAGAGCGCGAGGAGGGCGATCCCGGCTGTCGCCCAGCCCAGGCGGGCGGGGAGGTCGAGGAGCGCGGGCGGCTTCGGGTGGCCCTCGGCGCGGGCCTTGATGCCCCGCAGCATCTGCCGCTGCATCACGAAGTGCGTCGGGTCCCACGTAAGCCGGGCGAGGAGATTATCGGAAGCGGCGCCGCGCTCGCGCATGAGGAGGCGGGCGGTGTGATCATCCACCGGTTGCAGCACATACGAGAGGAGGCCGCCCTCCATGACGATCGCTCGCTTGGGCTCGATCGCCGCGATGCGCTGCACGGTGCCCTCGCCCCCGATCCCACCGAGGTAGCCTGGGGAGGCCATCTTGAATCCGCCCCCCGGCGCGAGTGCCTGCCATGCGGGATTGATGGCGTTCTGGTTGTGGATGTCCGCGCCGACCAGGTTCTCCAGCCAGTCGTAGCTGTAGAAGCCGGCGCGGTCCTGCCCGAGTTGGACGACCCATGACCAGACCGCGCTCGCGGGGGCGTTGATGGTGATGGCCCGGGTGAACTGCATCCCGGGGTACGGGAACGTCTCGTCGCCCGGCACGGTCATCTGCCGCTCCTGCGCGGTGGCACCCCAGTTCATGATCCAGGGATGGAGGAAGGCGAGGTAAACGGCGAAGGTTGCCAGGAAGAGAGGCAGCATGATGCGGGGGCGCACTCCTTCGCGCAACACTCGCTGTGCCCAAAATCGGTCGATCATTTCAATGCCTCCTCGTCGCGAGCGTCGCGGTTCGCATTCAGGCGGTGCCAGAGCATGGCGAGCAAGCCGACACTCATGAGCGCGGAGGAGACGGCGGGGATGCGTCGCGCGAACCGCTGCGGCAGGAAGATGTCCCCCACCGTGCCGTTCACCGCCCCCAACCCCTCCGCCACCTTCGTGAGCGGACAGCGGCCGCCGTTGCTCGCGAAGACGATTCCCTCGCCGAGCACTGCGGCGACCGCCATGCCGGTCTTGCGCGACACCCGGTTGGTCAGCCCGCTGTAGAGGGTGTAGAGCACCGCCCATGACATCGAGAAGAAGATGAGCGTGTGCACCGTCTTGACGGCGAACAGCGCGATCGGCCGACCCGTCCCGGTCATTGCGGCGGCGTCATCGCGCTCGCCGGGGATCGTGCTTGTTGCTGAGAGCTTTCTATCGATGGTCACCGCGCACTCCTCGCTCACCGACGGTATCCTCGCCCCCGCAAACATACCGCCCGACGCATCGCAGAAATGCAACGACGGGAGCGCGGGAGTGGCAAAAGCGTGGCAAGATGCGGCGGGCCTCATCAGCGAAGGGGGCAATGAGGACGAATGGCGCACTCAGCTGCTCTCCACCGCCTCATGCATGACCGTGCGCGGGGATGGCTTGCACCATCGCGGCGGTGCGGTACCACGCCACCGTCTCCCGGATCGCTGCCTCAAGTGCCGTCGCCTGCATTCCGAAGGCTCGGGTGAACGCGCCATCGTCCACCACGAACGGCGCCGCGAACTGGTAGCGCGTCTCGCCCAACTCGCGCACGACCGGATTGAACAGGCCCACCACGCGGAGCACGAATGCGGGCATTACTTGGAGGCGAGAGGGTTGCCCCGCCTCCGCACCGATCGCCGCGATGAAGGCCCGCGTCGTAATGGTCTCCGGGCTCGGCAGGTGCCACGCCCGCCCATCCGCGTCGCCCCGCTCGCCGAGTATGGCGAGCCCCCTGCCGATGTCCGGCATGTAGGTGTAGGTGTGGGGCAGATCGGGATCGCCGGTCACCTGCGCCGCCTTGCCCGCGAGGACCTTCGGGAAGATGCGGTCCCCCATCGCAGAGGTCAGCACGCGCGGCCCGAAGAAGTCCGACGCCCGCCCGATCGCCACCCGCACGTCGCCGCGCTGGTGCGCTTCCAGGAGTTCCGCCGCCATCGCGGCGCGGACGCGCCCCTTACGCCCCGTGGCTGCATAGGGCAGGTCCTCAGTCAGCAATGCGCCGCCCGTCGGGCCATACATGTAGAGGTTCTCCAGCACAACGAGCTTTGCCCCCACTCGCATCGCGCCCGCCAGGACGCCCCGTTGGAGCGGCGGGAGGAGCTCCGGCCACTTGTCGTACGGCGCGTTGAGACAGCTGTAGATGACCGTCGCACCCGCCGCGAGTTGGGTGGTGACGGAGGGGTCGGTGGCGTCTCCCCGGCATACCTCGACACCAGCGAGCACGGACGCTTTCCCGCTGCGATTGACGACCCGGACGCGCCTGCCCCGCGCGACCAGTACGTCCGCTACTGCGAGACCTGCCTGCCCCGCGCCGAACACGACGTGCAGTTCGCGCTCGCTCATCGCATACCCCCCGCGTTGCGGATCGTTAGGAGTCGTGTCATGGTCACCGATGCCTCCCTTTCACGGTGCGGCCCCATGGGGTCGCCGTTCCTCCGACCGTCGTGGGGGGATGCTACGACGCGTTTGTCTCGTCGGTCGAGGTGCGCGCCGCCCCGGTCTGCTGCTGCGTATCCGCGTTCGGCTCGTCATGGACGACCTCGATCGTGCAGTCCGAGACCAGGGCCGCCAGCGCACCGACCGCCGCCGCCCACGGTGCGAAGAGCGCGCCCACCACGCCGATGGTGAGGGGAATGTCCGCGACAACCCGCTCGCCCTGGCGGATGACGATCCGCCGGACATTCCCTTCTTCGATGAGAGCCTTCACCTGGTTCGCGAGATCGTGCGCCTGGACCGTGAACGGCTGCTTCCGCGCTTGCTCGGACATTTGGGGTCTCCTTTCGGGTCATTCAGCGATCCTCAGTCGTACTGCCATGGGACATTCCTTGTGTCTGCACGAAGGCATCATGCGCGCAGCACCTCCTCGGCGAGGCGGCGGGGGCTCAGGTGCGCGATCATCGTCGGATAGCCGATTCGGAATGTCATCACCGCCTGCCCGCTCGGCTCGGGAAGCAATCCCGCCAGGGCGCGCGTGAAGATCGGGTCGCTGCCGGTTGCCTGCTCGCGATCGACCCGTTCGGGGACTTGGCAGAGCGGTTGCATCGCCAGCCCCTGTGTCGTCGCGTATAGGTGCAGCCGTTGCCACAGTTGCCCCGCCGCGAGCCGCTGCGTGTTGTCGTCGTGACCGCGCGTCACCAGCAGGCCGAAGGCGGCGGCGGTGCCCACCTGCCGGCTGCGCATCCCGTCCAGCCACGCCGTGTCGTAGGCGGCGAGCGATTGTGCCGGGAGGATTTTCCCCAGCGCCCGGGTCACGTCGGGCAGGCCGGCGGGGTCGAGTGTGATGCCGTCCTTGTGTTGCTGGATCGCGTGCCAGTCCGAGCGCCACCAGGCGAAATCGTCGTGTGCCTGCGCGGGGTCCGCGATGATCGCCTCCGTCGCCCGGAGCGTGAGAGTGGCGAACGGTTGCATCTGCGCGGCGGTCGTCAGCCAGACAAGCCTGACATACGGGTCGGTGGCGAGGCCCGCCATCGCCGCGAGGACGCGCGCATCCACCGGTTGCTTGGTGTCGTACGCCCCCCGATTGGTGTGCCGGTGCGGGATCGCGGCATAGAGCGGCGATGCGACGACCGCAGCCGGGGTGAGATCGACGCGCGCGACGTGTGCGGCATCGCCCGGTGTCGGGAGCAGTGTGACGGTCGGGGTGAAACCGCTCGCTTGTGCCGCGAGGGTGAGGTTTTCGAGGGCGCAACCGAGCGAGATGTACATCTCGCGGCGGAGGGGATCAATCGCGCCGATGTTGCGCGACGGATCGGCGAACAGGTCGATGCGATTCGTGCCGAGCGCAAAGAGCCAGGGCTGGGTGTCGTGGGCGTTGGCGGCGAGGATGGCGGAGCGGACCAGCGGGAGCAGGGGCGCACCCGCCTGCGTGTCCCATTCACCCCACGCGGTATACGCGGCGCCCGCGTCGGTGGAAAAGACGCCCTGGTCAGCGGCACGCCAGGTCGTGCCAGTTCCGGCGACGATGAAGGCAACCCCCGCTCCGATCCCCGCACGCTTGAGGAACATTCGGCGGCTCACCTGTCGCTGGTCTGCCTCACGCGGGGGTGACACCATCTGAGGTGATTCACGCATCGTTTGCATGGCAAGTCCTTTCTATGGATAGCGGTGAGATCATGTGCGACTCACATATCTGTAGAAAGGAGGATAGCTGTTCCGGTGTGAAAAGCGCGTCGCACTGATGGCATCGCTATGCCAAAACCGTCACAGTTACAGAATTGGGGCGGTCTAATCGGGCACGGGCCACAGTTCTTCGACCACTCGGCGATGGCGGATTCGCCCCGCGCGCAGCGGATCGCGGCAGCCTTGCACACAGCGGAACCCAACCCGGCGGCGACCACGGCCGCTACGGCGCGACCGGCGCATCGGCGCCGTAGCGGACCAAGTGCATCTCGCAGTCGGCGAGCGAAGCGGGGGTGAGGTCCTGTTCGTCACGGCCCCCTCCTCCTTTCTGCTGGTTCCGGTGCGCGCTGGTCAACCTGACCCACCGTCGGGAGATGCGGTCTGGCTGGCGGCGGCGCGGCAGGTTGCCGCTGCCGTGGGCGGGTGAAGAGCAGATAACCCCACGGAAGTGCCACGGCCGCCAAGCCCGCGAGCTAGAGGATCAAGCGGACGCGGCGGGAAGGGATATCCGATGGCACTGCATTCACGACAATCTCCTTGTTGCCTCATGCGCATGGCGCACGTCGGCTGTATCAGTACCGAGCGTTTCTCCCGTTGGTGGCCATAGGGGGTATCCTGCGCCCGTCATCGGCGTTGGGAGGATGCCGGGACCGACCGCGCAGCATTTTCGCAGTATCACAAACGTGGTCAGTCCGGCGTGACTGCGCAGGCGAATGGACCGGTCGCAATCGTGCCACGGCGTCTGCTCGGGCGGGAGGAAGTTGCCGCCGAACCGATGCTCGACTGTCGCGCGGAGCAGCGCGGTCCCCGCACGCGAGACCCACCCAGCGGGCAAGGAGCAGAAGGTGTAGAGCACATAGCCGTCATCGGTGAGGACGCGCAGATATTCCGATACTGCTTTGAGCGGATCGGGCACCGTCTCGATCACCCAACTGCTGACGACGAGATCGAAGGAGCGATCGGAGAAGGGTAGATCGAGGACACTCGCCTGGACACGCGCCGCTGGGATGTCTGTGGTGTGAGCAAGCATCGCGGACGAGAGATCGAGGAGCGTCAGCCGTGTCGAAGGGTTTCGTGTATGGATGCGGCGGCCGAGCGTCCCCGTGCCGCAACCCGCATCCAATACGCGCAGGCCAGGCGCGAGGATTGCTTGGAGTTCTTCGAGCATCGGGCGTTCGACGGCATTACCGGCGAGTGTGATCCACAGTGCGCGGAACTGTTCATACCGATTGGCAATCCGGTCGTACAGCCCCTCGATATCGGGGGGTGTCGGTGTGAGGAGCAGGTCGATGTCTTCAAGTACCGTGTGCATGCCCCCTCCTCATCTCTCCGATCGCACCCTGTCAGAGTTGCGTGACGAGTTGGCGATGACTGCGACCGCGCAGAAACCTGCCCATCCTGCACTCATCCCGCCGTCGTCCATCGTCATGACATTCCTTGCCGGTCACGCTCCGGCTTCCTTCATCTGGATGAAGTCTCCGTGCCAGTTGTGGTACCAGACCTGGCCGGTGTAGCCGTTCACCGAGAGCATCCCCGTCACCGTGCCGGCCTTCATAATGTGCAGGGTGTAGTAGCCGTAAAATGTATCCGGCGCCTCGGTCGTTGCACCGGACTGGTTTTGCGCCAGCCACTGCGCGGCATCCTGCGTGGCCTGATCCGGCGTCACGGTCATCGGCTGCGGGTTGTATTGCGCGCGCATCATCCCGTACTTGGTGTTCCACATCATGTTTGGGCCGTATTCTGGGAAGACGGTGCCGGTGTTCCGGTCAATCAGCACCTCGAAGGCTTTCGTGTTGGTGTTTTTCTCCTTGACGATGGCGTAGAAGTTGTCCTGGAATCCCATCATCTCATCAACGGCCAGATTCGCGTTGCCGTAGCGATCGAGGTAGGTCTGCACCGCCTGCTGCGCCTGGTCGATCGTGACGGGTTGTCCGGCGGCGCTGGGGCCGCCGGAACCGTTCATCATCCCGCTCGGGCCGCCCTGCATCGTGCCACCGGGCATCGCCCCGGGGTACCCGGAGCCGTTCTGCCCGCCGCCTTGCATCATCCCGCTCGGCCCCTGCCCCCCTCGGCTCGTGAGGCCATTGAAGCCTCCAGCCATGACCAATCCGGTCGTGCCAATCGCCAGAGTGACGACGAGCACGCCGGCAGCGACCCACCCCCATGTCTGTTTCTTCATCGTTCATCTCCTCGTTGTGTATGGACCGCGATGTTCACGATCACCAAGCGTCGGTTCTCAGGGTAGTGCGATGCCCGTACGGGGTACGTGACAAATTGCACACGCCCGTGGCAAAAGCGTGACAAGATGGCGGATGGCCATCGAACGCCTGTCACGATGGGTATGACGAGGATTGGACGCCGTTACATCGGCTGCGACACGTTCTCGATCTCGACCACCTGCGGCGGCTTGCTGTCGTCGCCGGTGGTTGGTGGCAGATGCAGCGCCGCACGCAGTTGCACGAAGCGCAGCAGGTCGTTGCGGGTCAGGAGGCCGACGATGTGGCCGTCCGCGATGACCGGCAGCTGATTGAAACTCCCCTGCTGGATCCGCTCGAGCGCGGCGAGCACTTGATCGGTCGGAGCGACCGAGATCAGCCGCGCCATCGGGATCATCACCGCTTCGACACGCGTCCCCTCCCAGCGATCCTGTGGAATGCGCACGACATCGCTCAGCGTCACGATCCCGACGAATCGGCCCCCTTGCTCGACCGTCCCGGCGCGCGTGTTGTACGCGAGAAACGTCTCGTTGATTACCTGCGCGAGCGTCGCCCCCGCCTGCACCACGGCGAAGTCGCGCGTCATTACGTGCTCGACGGTGACGCCCGTCAGCTCCTGCTGGAGGGTGAGCTGCTGCACGTTGCCCTGCGCGCTCGTCAGGACGAACCAGCCGATGAACGCGAGGATGATCCCGTTGGCGATCTGGCCATTGAAGACGAGGATCACGCCGATGAAGATGAACCCGTAGGCGATCAGCGAGCCGACGCTCGCCGCGACCCGCGTGCCGCGCGAGTACGATTTGGTCAGCCCCCAGACGATGGCGCGCAAGACCCGCCCACCGTCCATCGGGTACCCCGGAATCAGATTGAAGAGGGCGAGGGCGATGTTCACCCAGCCAAGATAGGCGGTGATGCCGCCGAGGGGCACGCTGAACAGATGGACGCCGAAGTAAAGGCCGAGGAAGAGCGCGCCGAGCAGCAGTGAGGTGGCCGGTCCCGCGATGGCGATGGCGAAATCCTGGGAGGGCTTCTCCGCCTCACGCTCGATCTCCGCCACCCCGCCGATCGGCATGAGGGTGATCTGTCGCGTGCGGATGCCGAAGCGGGCGGCGAGCAGTGCGTGGCCCAGCTCGTGGACGACGACGGAGGCGAAGAACAGGAGCGTCGTCGTCAGGCCGGCGGCGAAGTAGGCCTGGGTCGTCCAGCCGGGGTAGCGGTCGGGGTAGTACGAGGCGGCGAAGGACCAGAGGAAGAGGACGAAGACGATGATCCATGAAGCGCTGATCGAAACCGGGATACCGCGGATCGTGGCGATCCGGATGGAACCGTTCATCTGTTCGTCGTCCTTTCACCGAGAGAGGGGGCGATGGTCGTCTCTATCAGGTCGTCGCGCCCGCCCGGACGATGAGGATCGGGCAGGGTGCGTGATCGAGCACCCCTTCCGCCGTGCTCCCGAGCGCCCAGCGCAGCACCCCGCCCCGCCCATGGCTCGCCATCACGGCAATCCCCGACGGTCGCTTCGCGAGGTCTGCCGCGATGCTCTCTTCGGCACGGTTCGTCATGCTGCGCTGCCAGTGCGTTTTTACCTCCCGACCTGCCTCACGCAGGCGTGTGGCGATCGCTTGGAGATATTCCTCGACTGCGCGCTCCTCGTCGTGCATCATCTCCTCGGTCTCGGGATAATAATAGCCAGAGTACCCGGCGTCCCATCCGGCGCTGGCCAGATAGGCGGGATTTGGGATGACCCGCAACAGCGTGAGCGGCGCCGAGAGCGCGGTGGCGATACGCGTGGCAATCGGGAGCGCTGCCTCCGCCAGTGCCGAGCCGTCGAGCGGGACGGTGATCCCCGTAATCGCCGCGTCCTCTCCCGTGGCCGCATCGTTGCCCGGAGGCACGACCAGCGTGGGAATGATGGCGTGGCGCAGGACATGCTGGGCGACGCTCCCCGCGCGCGCACGTTCAAAACCGGTCCGGCCATGCGTACTCATGACGATGAGGGAGCAGTCTTCATCCTCAGCATCGGCAAGGATCGTGTCGGCGGGGTTGCCGTGGCGGACCACTGTCGTCACCGCGAGGCCGCGCACGCGCAGGGGGGTCGCGACGGACTCCATGTAGGCGGCGCTTTCGGTGACGTGGCGTTCGTCCGCCTCCTGACTGGCGGCGCTCGGCAGGCCGACGCGCTCGGGGGCGGGGCCGAGGATCGTGAGAAGGCTGATCCGGGCATCAGTGGCGTGGGCGAGGGCGGCGGCATACGGGAGGGCGGCGGCGGCGAGCCGCGAGCCGTCGAGTGGGACGAGGATGTGGCGACTGCCCAGTTCGTCCGATTCCTCGTCGTAGGCCTTCGCGTCCTGCCGGGTGCGCACTTCCTGCTCGGTGTCGAGCCCTGGAGACTGCGCCGCGAGACTCGGCAGGCGTCCCGCTTGCTCGCCCTTTTTCACGCTGTCCATCGAATCGGCGGTCATGTTCATCCTCTCCTCCTTGCGCGCGTGTGCGCTCCTCACTGTTATCGACGAAGTAGACCGATTGATCTTGTCTAACCTGCAAGGCGACGACCTTGCGGGCCGCCAGGTCGAGCAGCCGCTGCTCGACCTACCCGAGTTTCGTGTCCTCCACGAGAGAAACGATTGCCATGCCCTTTAGGATAGCCACCCCCGCATCAGAAAGGCGTCGCACCGTGCGCCGCGATGTGTCAAAGCCGTGACAATCGCGGCGGCCCCATCCTCGTTACGTGGATGCAGCGCGTGGCCACGCGCTGCGCGAGCAATGCGGCATGTTCGCGGAGAAAGGCACGCGCATACGTCTCAATGCGCGCCTCACAAGAAGCCAGGGGTGATGCACCGGACGAACGGCGCGTCCACGGCACCCTGTTCGAGCAGGGTGGGCAGCATTCCGCTATCGGGGAGCCGTCGCATCCCCACCCTAGGCTCGACGACGCGCCCAGGGCCGCCGACCCAATCGCGCCGTCGCTCCGTTACGCCGCGCCCTTCACATCGCGTCGGTTGAAGATGACGACACTGGCGACGAGAAAGATGATCGCGTAGGCCGCGAGCAAGGTCGCCGCGACGGGCGGTGAGAACAATTCTTTATTGAACTCCTGCGAGCGGTCGAGGCCGTACGCGATCGCGCGCTGGTTGGGCGTGATGAAGAAGTTGACCGCCCACGCCCAGCCACCGCCGAAGCCGGAGAGGATGCTCGTGATCGTGCCCTCCAAAATCGTGTAGCCGAGCACGACCGCGACCCCGGCGACGACCTGCCGCGCGAGCAGCGTGATGAAGAGGGCAAGCGCGAACGTCGTCGTGGTGCTGAGCAGTCGCACGCCGATGTCTTGCCAGAAGCCCTGATCGAACGCGCCGCTCCACTGCATCGTCGCGCCATCCACTGCAGTAAGCAGGACGCTCAGGCCGATGCCGAAGAGAATAATGATCGTGAGGCCGATCACGCCCGCGAAAAAGACGGCAATCGCCTTCGCCAGAATGTACGGAATACGTCGCAGCCCCATCGCAAGCTGCGTGCGGATCGTGCCGTACTGAAACTCATTGCCCATCACGACCGCGACGGCGATCACGACGAGGATGCCCCAGAGCGCGTTCGCCGCGCTGACGGCGGTATGCGCCCCTTGCGGGAGATAGACGCGGTGGAGCGACCGCCGCGCCGTGGCCGCGCTGTTGCTGTGATGGCCGATCTGGTAGTTAATTGTGAAGACGAGCGTCGTGATCGCGGCCATGATGCCGAGCATCCACCACGTCATCGGCCGCTTGCGCAGTTTGAACAGTTCTGCCGCAATCATGCCACCCATTTTGTGCTATTTCTCCTTCTACCTTATGATAGCGTAGGCTTCAGCCTTCGTCCCTGGTAGCGTGGGCTTTCCAGTCTGTGAGAGCGATAGAGGGACGCAGGTACGCTACCGGGATTACGAGCGACCAGCTGACATACCGACCTGCTGTGCATCCGCGCCGACGAGTTCGAGGTAGATAGATTCGAGGCTCGTCTCGATCGGTTGCAAGCGGGAAAGTCGGAGGCCCGCGCCGATCAGTGCGTTCGCGACATCAGCGGCGCAGTCGCCCGTGCAGGTGATGTGCAGGCCGCGCCCTTCGGGGTGTACCTCAGTAATGTACGGCGCTTGGCGCAGGAACTCCATCGCGCGGGGCAGGTCGTCCACTTCGAGATAGTGGGTGTTGTCGGTGCGCAATAGGTCTTCCGTCGTGCCCTGCTTGACAATCACGCCGCGATTGATGAAGGCGACGCGCGTGCAGACTTGCTGCACCTCCGCGAGCAAGTGAGAGCACAGGAAGATCGTCTTGCCCAGCGACGCCAGATGGAGGGTGAGATTGCGAACCTCAACCATCCCTTCCGGGTCGAGGCCGTTCGTCGGCTCGTCGAGCATCAGCAGTTCGGGGTCGTTGAGGAGCGCCGCGCCGATTGCTAATCGTTGCTTCATGCCGAGCGAGTAGGCGCTGTATTTGCGGTCCGCTCGGTCGGTCAGGAAGACCTGATCGAGCACCTCAGCAACGCGCACCATCGGCACGCCCCGGAGCCGCGCAACGACGCGCAAATTGTCCCGCCCGGAAAGGAAGGGATAAAAGGCGGGCGACTCGATGATGCTACCGACGCGGTGGAGCGCGTTATACCGGCCTTCGCGCGTGGTCTGACCGAAGAGTTCGACCGTGCCCGCCGTCGGCTCGATCAGGCTGAGGATCATCGCGACGGTCGTCGTCTTGCCGGAACCGTTCGGGCCGAGAAAGCCGAAGACATCCCCCTGTTGCACTGTGATCGAGACATCCTGCACGGCGGTGACGCGCCCGTATTGCTTCCGCAGGCCATGCGTCCGCAGCACCGCCGGAGCCGTGTTGAGATCGGTAGCGGCCTGCGCCATCATTGGCGTGGTGGGTTGCGCGGCTGCGATCGGTTGCACCAGAGCATCCTCCTTTTCGTCGTGGAGCGGTATCGAACCGCTCCCTTTGTACCACGAAAAGTATCTCCGAGGGGTTTCGCGATGATTTGCCAAACTTGTGGCGAAATTGTGTCGTGAGGGTTAGTTTCCCCCTATTTCGGCATGTTCTTCAGCGCGGTATACGCTGGGCGGGGGGACCCGTCGCTCTTGAGGACGGCCCACGGGTACTTCTCGTCGCTGGGTGGCGTGATAGTGGAGAAGTTGAGGTTCCAGACGAACATCACGCCCATCCACGGGTACGATTTGCCCAACTCGAAAGCGCGCACAAGATATTGCGCCTGCTGCGCCTCGGAAACGAACTTCCCGTACTCGTACCCCTTCGCCTCATTCGCGGTCGTCCAGCCGAACTCGGTCAGCCACATCTTCGTATTGCCCTCGCCGGCGTCCTGCATCACCTGGTGCAACTCGACGACGCGCTGGAAGTAGAAGGAGTTATCCGTCGAAAAATCGGCCTTACCCGTGCCGCTCACATCGCAGCCTTGCGGGTTGGCGGGGTATGAGTGGTCGGGGTCGTTGCAGTTTGAGCCGGGGTGCGCGCCGAGCACGTCGTAGTATTGCTTGATCTCGCCGTTGTTGTAGGCGTAGATCTGCCGCAGATAGTCAACCTCATTGAGCGCGATGGACGGGTCGTTCACGCCGGTCGGCGTCATGCCACCGAAGACGACGACCGCCTTCGGGTCGGTCTTCTTGACCGCCTGGAAGCCTGCTTTGAGGACGGGCGGATAGGCTGTCACATTCACCTTGCCCCCCGTCTCGACGGCGTAGTTCTGCTCGTTCCAGATCTCGTACGCCTGTACCTTGCCCTTGTACCGTTGGGTGAGGAAGGACATGAAGTCCGTGAAATCCTGCGTCTTCGTTGGCAGGCCACCCTTCGCGCCGACCCAATCGGGCGACTTGACGACGCTGAGGAGGATTTTCAGTCCCTTCGCGTTCGCGCCGTTAACGAACTGGTCGAGTTGCGCTGTCGTGTCGTTGCCGTAGCTACCTTTTTGCGGTTCCATCGCGGCCCACTGCGCCTGCTGGCGGACCCAACCGAATCCGGCGCCCTGCACATTGGCGTAGACCTTGTCGCGGAAGGCGGGGTCGCCGCTCAATCCCCAGACATTGAAGCCGTACCCGTCGCCGTTGTCGCCGACGTGAAGTTGCGTGAGATCGCCATTCGCCGCTGCGGGCGCTTTTGTCGCGGCCGTCGTGGGGGCGGCAGTGCTGCTCGCGCTCGTGGCAGCGGTTGTCGCGGCGGCGGTGTTCGTCGGCGCGACGGTCGGCGGCGCGGTCGTTGGCGCCGCTGTCGCGGTCGCCGGTAGGGTGGCCTGCGGCGCGACGGTGGGCGGTGCGGTCGTTGGCACAGCGGTCGGTGGTGCGGTCGTTGGCGTCGGTGTGGCACTACCGCCGCAGCCGACGAGTAGTGCAATTAGAGCAAGCATGAACCAGCGTCGCATGAATCCCGTATCCTTCCACTAGGAGACCCCACCTCACGCGCGTCACCGTACACTGAGCGCGTACGTTATGGCAAGTGCAGCGGAGATGCGCCAAGTCGTTTGGGAGGCGACGGCTCCTGACACGACACGGGGGATTCGTCGGCTATTGCGTCGCTTTCCAATCGCGGATAAAGAACAGTGCGTATACGTTCCCATGGTTCGTGGGAAGCGGAGCGGCGGGCATCCTCCGGGCAGTGGGGAGAGGCCGTTTCCGGGTATACTACCCTTTCGACAAAGCAACGATCGCAAGGAAGGGGAGCGACATGGACGCACCGACATTGCAGGACATCGAGCGCGCTCGGACGAGGATCGCGGGCACGGTGCATCGCACGCCGCTGTTCACGTCCCAGACGCTCGGGGAGCGACTGGGCGTGGAAATCTATCTGAAGGCCGAGAACTTCCAGAAGACGGGTTCGTTCAAGGCGCGCGGCGCGTACAACAACATCGTGCAACTTTCGGACGATGAAAAGGCGCGCGGCGTTATCACGGTCTCGTCCGGCAACCACGCGGCGGCGGTTGCTTGGGCGGCGCGGGCGGCGGGCGTCGCGGCGACGATTGTGATGGCCGAGTCGGCAAGCCCGATCAAGGTCGCGGCGACGCGCGGCTACGGCGCGGAGGTCATTTTGCACGGCCCGACCGCCACCGAAGCCTTCGCCGAGATGTACCGGCTGCGTGAGGAGCGGAACCTGACCTTCATCCACCCCTTCGATTCGGGTCGCACGCTCGCCGGGACGGGTACGATTGGGCTGGAAATCCTCGAAGACGTGCCCGATGTGGACACGGTCGTCGTCGGCATCGGCGGCGGCGGGCTGATCGGCGGCGTCGCGACCGCCATCGGCGAGGGGAAACCGTCGGCGCGCGTGATCGGTGTCGAGCCGACTGGCGCGGATGCGATGACGCGCAGCCTCGCCGCCGGTTCGGTCGTCCACCTCGACCGCGTTGACACCATCGCGGATGGACTCGCGCCCCCCTTCGTCGGCGAACTGCCGCTCGCCCAGGTGCGCCGGTACGTCGAAGACGTGGTCAGCCTCACCGACGACGAGATCAAGCAGGGGATGCGCTTCCTGATCGAGCGCTGCAAACTTGTTGCCGAGCCAGCGGGCGCGGCGGCCACCGCAGCCGTCCTGCTCGGCAAGTTCCCCCTCCGCCCCGGTGAAAAGGTCGCGATCATCGTCAGCGGCGGCAACGTCGCCCCGGCGCAACTGAAGGAATGGCTGTAAGAGCCTAACCTCCTGGCCTCCTTTCTGTTCCTCGGCATGAGAAGGGGGTGGGCTACATATATGTCGCAGTTCCCGTGGGGGATACTACGCTTATCGTCTTGAATGGGGGTAACGGTGACCTACTGGCTGGCGTCTCAGGATGGCCCAACGTCCGTTCAAGACTTGCTCATCGAAGCGCTCGAATATGGCTACCGCGTCGGTGACTGGCACCGTGGAATCCGACACGGCGATTGGTGGGCATGGTTCGGGACTAACGCGGGTACTGATCAAGTGAGCTTGCGAATATTGAGCGAATCTGACCGGGAGCGATGGTTGCATTTCGATGCAAAGGGTCGCGCCCAATTTATCCTCCGCATGCTGAGGGATTGTCTCGACCCGATGCCCGACTTCGTCCTCGATCATCATTACCTCGAACAGGGAATGACCTACCGATCGGTGACATACCTCCTCGCTCGTGAGGTTTTTGATGCTGTCCCGCGCACCAACTTCAATAGCATGGAGATAGTGGACGAGAGTGCCGAAACAATGATGGATGATGCATATCTCGATACCGTCGTTGATTATCTCTTCATGCGTGGCGTCGAACTTGGTCCCGGTCTAAAGGATAATGAGGTGGACGCAATCGAGTGCCGGTGTGCGTTTCGCTTCCCGCCCGATCTACGGGCCTTCCTTCAACGCGTTCATCCGCTGGGAAGGGAGACATCCCCGCCGAATACAATCGTTGTTGGTGGCCCGTTCCCCGATTGGCGGAATGCACCGGATGACTACATTCAACTGCGGTTTGAGGGCGTTCTTCACGGTATCACCTTCGATATTGAACATGGCTTCTGGAATCCTGCATGGGGGACTCGGCCACCTGATATTGCCGATGCATGTGATGTCGCGCGGCAGGAATTGGCGAAGGCGCCGACGCTCATCCCCGTCTATGCTCATCGGTTCATGCCGAATGAGCCGCTAGATGCAGGCAATCCGGTTTTCTCATTCCATCAGACGGACATCATCTATTACGGCTTCAATCTCCCCCATTATTTTACAGCGGTTTGTGGAATTACTGAGCCGGTGCGAGACTAGGGCGTATGAGCAAAGCATACAGTGACGATCTCCGGTTTCGCATCGTCCGGGCGGTCGAGGACGAAGGAATGAGCCAGTCCGCAGCGGCTGTCCGTTTCGCCGTTGGCCTCGCCAGCGTCAAGCGCTATCTGCGCCAGTGGCGGACCACCCGTGACCTCGCACCCCGTCCCCACCCCGGCAGGCCCCGCGCCATCCCGCCTGCTGCCCAGGACCGCCTCGTCGCAGTGTTCGCCGACGATCCCGACGCCCCCCTCGCCGCCTATTGCGCGCGATGGGAGCGGGAGACGGGCATTGTGGTGAGCCAGAGCACGATGTGTCGCGCCCAGCGGCGGGTAGGATGGACGGTAAAAAAAGTCCTTGATCGCCAGCGAGCGAGATGAAGCCGCCCGTGCGATGTGGCGAGCGATGAGCGGCACGGTGGGAGGCGGATTCACTCGTGTTCGTGGACGAGAGCGGCACGCAGACGAATATGACCCCTCGGTACAGTCGAGCACCACGCGGACAGCGGGCGGCGGGGGTAGCCCCGCGCAACCACGGCAAGAACACGACGCTGATCGCGGCAGTGTCTGCGGAAGGGATCGGAGCGGCGATGACGCTGGAAGGGGCGGCGGATGCGGACGCCTTCGTCGCCGGGCGCCCTCTGGGCAGCATGACTCATTTCCTCGTGCCAACCCTGACGCCAGGGCAGATCGTGGTGATAGACAATCTGAGCGTGCACAAGGACAAGCGCGTCGCGCCACTGATTGCGGGGGCGCAGTGCCGCCTGGTCTATTTGCCCGCCTACTCGCCAGATTTCACGCCGATCGAGCAGGCGTTCAGCAAGCTCAAGACCTTCCTGCGGCGTGCGGAGGCGCGGACACGGGAAGGATTGGCGACAGCGATCACGACGGCACTCGCGACGATCACGGCGACCGACGTCGCAGGCTGGTTTGCCGCGTGCGGCTATCCGCTCATAACGGATCAGTAACTATGCGAACCGCTCTAGGCAAGAGTTTGGTGTCCCACTCCCGAACGAAAAATCGCTACCCCCCAATGTTGTCCGTATTTGGACAGGATCGCTCGACTGGCGTGATGACGAGTTCTGGTTTCATCGGCAAGCGTCGGAGCCATGGCCGAGACAGGAATAATCGCTCCATGGCGGTAGGAGGAGGCTGGACCGAGCAGATTACCCCGGCACGTCCACCATGACCATTTGCTGCTCGACCGAGACGTCGTACGTCTCGGCAACGTAGGGGCCGGGTGCGAGGCCGGGGGCGGGGGGCGGTTCGTCGGTGGCGACACCGCCCGGCGCGACGGTCACGTCGTAGCGGCGGACGCGCACCTTCGCCGGGTCAAACCACGACTGCCCGGTGCGGATGTCGAACTCCCAACCATGCCACGGGCAGCGCAGGATTTCGCCCTGGCGGCTGTACTGGTACTCGCCCGGCGTTTCGGCGATCACGAAGCCGGAGACGCGCCCGGTGCAGAGCGGCCCGCCCTGATGCGGGCAACTGTTACGTAGCGCGAAGAACTCCCCGCCGACGTTGAACACTCCGATGGATCGCCCCGCCACCTCGACGATCTTGTGCCTGCCGGGCGGTATTTCGTCCACGGGTGCGACGATGTGCTTGATTGCCCTAACCCCCTGATGAGTTCGAACTCCGAACTACCCTAGCCGATACAGCCGCTTCGCGTTGCTAGCCATGATACCTGCTTCGACAGCAGGGGCGAGGCGGGCAGGGATCGCCTGATCGGGCGCATCGAAGTCCCAGTGCGGGTAATCGGTCGCGAACATCAGGTGATCGGCCATGCCGAGGTGGTCGAGCAGTTGGACGAAGTGCTCCGGCTTGGCCGGTTCCTCCATCGGCTGCGTCGTCAGCCAGACGTGCTGGCGGATCTGCTCGGACGGGGCGCGCTTCAGGTCGGGCACTTCGGACTTCAGCCGCTTCCACGCCGTATCCAGCCGCCACATCAGCGGGGCGAGCCAGGCGAAGCCGCCCTCGATCAGGACGATATTCAGATCCGGGAAGCGCTCGAAAACTCCCTCGCAGACGAAACTGGCGATCTGCGCCTGGAAGACCTGCGACGTGCCGCCGTGATCTTCGAGATAGAATGAAGGCCAGCCCGCACCGGTGAAGGGATTGCCGCCCGCGCCGCCGAAGTGGATGCCGACGGGCAGGCCGTTGCGCTCCGCCGCTTCGTAGATCTTCCAAAAGCGCCGCTTGCCGAGCGGCTCGCGCGAGCGGATCAGCATTAGCACCTGCGCGAAACGGGAATCGCGCGCCGCCCGGTCAATCTCCGCCGCCGCGAGATCGCCGTCCTCATAGGGGATGACGATCGAGCCTTTGAGACGCGGTTCGGGTTCCAGCCATTCCGCCACCTGCCATTCGTTGACGGCGCGGGCGAGTGCGGCAGTGTACTCGACATACGGCCCCTGAATGGCGACGAGCGGGTTGCAAATGCCGTACTCGATATTCCACGCGTCGAGCAACTGCTTCTGGAGGAAGGGGAGATCGGCGCCGGGGGGGCGACCGGACGGTGGCCAGGCGTCGGTGCGCGCGGCGTTCGGGTTGGCTCGCGGATAGATGCTGCCGGTGTAGGCGCGCATCCCATACTGCGCGTGATACTGCCGCCATCGTTCCGGCAGGTACGGATACAGGTCCTTGTCCGAAGCGACGGCGTTGTGGATGTCGCCATCCACGACCTGCGCCTTGGTGCGCGCTCGTGTCGGTGTTCGCGTCAGGGTTTGGGCCACGGCTTGCCTCCTTCTCGCTGCACGTCTCAGGAGATTATCGCATGGTTTGTCCTCACCCCCAACCCCTCTCCATTGCTGACAAGCAATGGAGAGGGGAGCAACACTACGTCTGGAACGTTACCGTGGCGAGAATCGCCTGGATGTCGTTATAGTTCGGCATCGGGTTGGCGTCGGCGAGTGCAATGAAGGAGTAGATTTTGTCCTTGTGGATGACGACGACAATAATGCTTGATACGGGCGATCCGTCCTGGCGGGTGCCGGCGACCCGGTATGCCTGCGCCGGCTCGCCGCCGATCGTCGTCTTCAGGGCGGACTCATCCGTGGTGCTGCCGTTGACGAGCATGTGCGCCGATGTGATGTACCCCGTGAGGATGTCCGTCAGGCTGGTGGGTGGATCCGATTGGTCATCAATCTGCACCACCAGTTGCTGCTTCGGCCCCGGGCCGAAGATCGTCGCGCGCGGTGGCCCGGCGGTCACGGGTGTCGTGTCCAGTTTCCAGTTCGCGGGGAAGCTGAAGGCGACGGTACCGTTGAGGACGAGATATTGCTGCCCGGCGCTGCCACCGGTGTCAGTAGGCGGGGCGGCGGTCGCGCCATTTGGGTAGCGCCAGGCGAAATAATGCTGGCCGATGTTGCCCATCTCGACCTTGAAGGCGGCTGGGTTACTCGGGGTATAGGTGAGGGCGCGCCGCTCGAAGATCTGCACCATCACGTCCTTCGGCGCGCCGCCGACCTTCACCGTCGCGAGAAACGGCTCGGAAATCGCATAGCCAATGGTCGGCAGCCCCGCCTTCGCGCGGTAGTCCGCGAAACCGGCGGCGACGTTATGCCGCGTCGGGCCGTCGAACGCGCCGACCTGTATTGCCGGGTCGGGGAGCACCGCGTCGGTTGCGCCGACTGTTCCATCTGCCCCGATCACGGTGTTGATGGGTACGCCGGGCTTGCTTGTCGCCGGTTGGAGAAGGCTCGCACCCTTGCTCGCCAGCCCGGCGTAAGTCGGGGCCGGGTTGCTTGCATCGCCCGCGATGGAGATGTTCGGTGGCGCTTGATTCTGGAAAGAATTATCGCCGATCTGGATGCGGCCCGTGATGATCTCGGTGGCGAGCAGGCCGTTGGTCACCGCGCCGTTCGTCAGCTCCATCCGCCCTTTATCGAAGTATTGGACGAGGCGCTGCCCGCCGCTCGCTTCTTTGTATGCTTCCTGCTGACCGTCCTTCGCCGTTTCGAGCGGCCCCCAGAAGTTTGGCGTTACTGCCTCGCCTTGCTGCCACTGGCCCTGGAAGGCCGAAGTGGCGTACCCGGAGGCCGCCTGCGCCCCCGTGGACGCCGTCACGAGCGCGATAGCCAGCACAGCCACGAAGATCACCCGGCTCCGATGCATGTTCCCCCTCTTTCCCACTCCACGACAATCCGCCACAACTCGCGTGACAATACCGGAATCGCCCGTCGCTGTCGAGACGCGGCGCGGAGAACCGTGCGCCGCGCTCGCCGGGTGGTGTGCGGGGGCGTGGCAGGCGGTCGCCGCGTTCTGTCTGCCGAACCTCGTTGGGACGGCGCTCCTCTCGCTCGGCATCATCTGGCCGCTCGACGCGGCAGGCTTCGCGTTCGCACACCGCTGGGCGACGGAACCCGATTCCGGCGCGTCCGTCGGCATCTACGGCACGCTCGGCTTCCTGCTCGCGCTCCTGCCGCGTCCGCTGCGTTGGGTCGCCCTCGCAGGTATGGCGGCGTGGCTCGTTCTCGCGATCGTTCACGAGCGGCATGTTTGGAATATCGAGCATCTCGGTGGCTACGCGCTTGGCGTGTCGCTGACGCGCTGGAGACGTTAGTCCATCCCCTTCACGACGCACCTTCGTCTATTCCCCTGACAAGTCCCGATTCTATGGAAGGAAGACGACGCATAGGCGGCTTTTCTTCGTCTAAGGGGGATTAGACGAAGAAAACGTCGCGATAGTCCAGCATCGCACATGTCGCCTTGGACGTTTTCTCGGTTGTTGAGCCAGATTATTGCACGAGCCTGGTTGGCTACGTGTGGCAAGGTTGCGATACTACATCCGGTTTCGTGGACTTCTCTTCTGTCCAATTGCTACTCAAGGAGGCACTATGCAAGGTTTCACTGGTATTGGCCACATCGCGATTCGAGCGCGGGACCTCGACCCGATGCTCGATTTCTACACGCAAACCCTCGGCCTCGCGGAGATGTTCCGCCTCCATCAGGACAACGGCGACCTGATGCTCGTCTATGTCCGCGTCACCGAGACGCAGTATCTGGAGTTCTTCCCGAATGGCACGGGCGACGGCCCCGCACCGCGCGAGGCGGTCGGCCTCAACCATGTTTGTCTGACGGTGGATGATCTCGACGCGGTCGTCGCGCAACTGACCGAACGCGGCGTCCCGCTCACTCGCCCGCTCATTACCGGCAAGGACGGCAACCGCCAGGCCTGGATCGAGGACCCGGAGGGAAACCGGCTCGAACTGATGGAGATGTCCCCCACATCAAAGCAGGCCGAAGCCCTCGCCCGGTTGCGGAACGGGTAGCGACCGGGGAGGAGCGCAGAGGAAGAAAAGAAGGAAGGACGAGATAATCTCTCCGTTATCTCAATCCCTTTCCCTTCTTTGCGCCCTCTGCGCCCTCTGCGCTCCTCCCTGATTCCTACGAATAGTAGTCCGGAGATTTCTTGAGCGTCTTCCACTGGTCCGGGTCGTGGCCGTGGATGATGAGGGTGACGCCTTCGCGAGCGGCAAGGTCCATCAGTTTGCGGGTGCTGGCGCGGGTGGCCGCTTCGTCCATGTCGGCGGGGCCGATCGTGCGCGTCGCCGGGTCGCGTTGGTCCATGCGCGGGATGGCGTCAATCGCCAACAGCACCGGGCCGGTGTCCGGCAGGCGGACGAGGACGGACTGATGGCCCGGCTTGTGGCCGGTCGTCGCGATCAGTTCGATGCCCGGTAGCAGTTCGGTGTCGCCGTCCACGGTGCGGTAGTGGAGGCCGGGCGCATCCCAATGCTCGCGCATCGCCTGGAAGCGGGGATGCTCCCGCGCCATGTCCAGATGCTCTTTTTGGATGGCGATTTCCGCGTCCGGGAACTCATCGTGGCCACCGGCGTGGTCGCCATCGAGATGGGTGGCGATGAGGTAGCGGATGTCGCGCGGGGCGAGGCCGAGCGCCGCCAACTGGTTAACGACGTAATCCGCCTCGTCAATCTTCGGTCCCGGCTCGCTCGATTGTTTAAATGCGCCGATCATCTCCTTGCCGAAGCCGGTATCCACGAGCACATTCGTGCCGTCGTCCGCTTGGATCAGGTAGCCGGGGTAGGGGGTGCCATTCGCTGAGTTGACGCCGTACACAAAGAGATACAGTCGCATCGGTTGCTCCTTTACGGGCTCAAGGCTCGGAGTTCGAGATTCGGGGCGGATTTCCTCGAACCTCGAACTTCCCTACGGATGATCGGTCGTGTTTCGTGCCCGCAGTTGGGCGATGGCGGCGAGTTGTTGCTTGCCGCGCTCGGCCAACGCCTCCCGCCATGATGGGACGTACGGGCGCAGCGTGGCGAGGATCGTTTCGGTGATGACGAGGTCGCGGAACCACTTCTTATCCGCCGGAACGATGTACCACGGCGCTTCCTTTGTGCTGCACTTGCTCAGGGCGGCTTCATACCCTTCCTGATAATCGTCCCATTTTTCGCGCTCGATCCAATCGCCCGGCGCGAGTTTCCACGCTTTTGTCGGGTCCTTTTCCCGCGCCAAAAGTCGCTCGCGCTGCTCATCCTTGCTGATGTGGAGGAAGAATTTGAGGACGATCGTATCGTTTTCCGCCAGCAGTTGCTCGAAGTGATTGATGGCATCGTATCGCCGCTTCCAGACCGCCTTCGGGACGAGATCGTGGACGCGCACGATGAGTACATCTTCGTAGTGCGAGCGATTGAAAATGCCGATCATCCCCTTCGCGGGTGTATACGGGTGGATGCGCCACAGGAAATCGTGCGCGAGGTCGGTGGCGGTCGGCTCTTTGAAAGCGACGACATCGCACCCCTGCGGGTTGATCGGCGCCATCACCTTGCGGATCGTGCCGTCCTTGCCACTCGTGTCCATCCCTTGCAGGACGATCAGCACGCTCTGCCGCGCCGCGCCGTAGAGCAGTTCCTGCATCTCCGTGAACTCCGCCCACCGCGCCTGCGTCCGCGCCTCCGCCTCTTCGCGCTTCAGGGTGCCTGTGTCGGCGGGATCGTGGTCGCGCAGGCGCACCTTGGTCCGGGGCGGAACGCGGATCGCCAGTGAGTCGTCATGCGCCATTCGATGGTCACTCCTTTCCATTCAGGGGCGCAGTATAGCGCACGAGGAAGTTCGCAGTTCGAGGGCCGAAGTCGAGGAAGGCTCGATCCTGGTATTTCGAACTCAGAACTTTATTGACAGTGCCGTAGTGAAAACGTAGAGTGCGCGTACAGACAGGCATTATGGGACCGACGATGCGGGTGAGGGAACAAAAGCGTCCTCACCGTTCACTATTCATCGGTCGTATCGGTAGCCGATGTGTGAGGTGATTTGAGGAGGATGAGGATGACGCGCGCGCGAATGGACGGTGGCCCGACCGGATTGTTCCTTTCCCGGCGGCAGGCGCTCCAGCGGGGCGTGGCGGCGGCAGGCGCGGCGGTTGCCGCTGTGGCGCTCGCGGCCTGCGGTGGGGGCGGGTCGTCCAATGCCGGCAATCTCTCAACCGCGACGGGGTCGGCTGGCGCGGCAACCAAAGCGCCCGCCGCCAGTGGTGGGGCGCCGACGACTGCCGCAGCTGCCGGGACTGTTGCCCCGTCACCCGCCGGGTTCTCGGTCGCGACCTCCGCGCCCGTCGGCACGACAGCGAGTGGTTCGGCGCCGGCCGGAACGACCGCAGCGAGCGGTTCGGCGGCTGCACCGGCGACGAGTGGGTCGTTCGACTGGCAGAAATATAAGGGCACAACGCTGCGGTTGTTCGTGCCGGTCAATCCCTCGCATACGACGATCAAGAATGTCCTGCCGGAGTTCGAGAAATTGACCGGCATGAAAGTCAATTATGAGGAACTGCCCGAGGCGAACGCGCGCGAGAAACTGACGGTGGAGTTCACCGCCGGGAGCAGTACGATTGATGTCTTCGTCTCCAGTTTGCATCAGGAACGGCTTTTGTTCGCCAAGAATGGCTGGTATACCCCGCTCGATGAGTATCTCAACAGCCCGACGCTGACCGCGCCGGATTATGACTGGAACGACTTCTTTCAGGGTGCGAAAGACATCGCCAGCGTCAATGGCAAACTAATCGGCACGCCCGAAAACATGGACACCAACATCACCTATTATCGCAAGGACCTCTTCGATGCGGCGGGGCTGAAGCCGCCGCAGAACATGGACGAGATGGAGGCGGCGGCCAAGAAACTGCACAACCCGCCGACCGTCTACGGCTTCGTTGCGCGTGGGCAGAAGACGCAGAACGCGACGCAGATTGACCCGTACTTCCGCAACTTCGGCGGCGGCTACTTCGACAAGAGCGGCCAGCCGATCATGAACAGCGAAGGCGACATCAAGGCGGTGGATTACTACGCCTCGCTGCTCAAGAAGTATGGCCCGCCCGGTGTGACCAACTTCAACTGGCCCGAGGCGAGCGCGCTCTTCCAGCAGGGGCGCGTGGCGATCTATACCGATGGCGCGGGCTTCGCGGGGCCGTTCGAGGATAAGACGAAGTCCACCGTCGCGGGGAAGATGGGTTATGGCATTTTCCCCGCCGGCCCCGCAGGCAACTTCCCACCGCTCTACGGCAATTCCTACTCGATTTACTCCGGCTCCAAAAACAAGGAAGCCGCGTGGTTCTTCTGCCAGTGGGCGACGAACAAGGCAAACGTCCTCAAGGTACTCGCGGGCGGCACCGCCGTCGGGCGCAACTCAGCGTGGAGCAACCCGGCGGCCCGGTCGAGTTCGGCACTGCCCGGCGAGTACTTCGATTCGACATTCGCTATGCTTAAGGCTTCCGTGCCCGGCTTGCCGCCCGTGATCCATGTCGCGGAATCGCGCGACATCATCAGCGTCGGCGTCATTGATGTCATCAATGGGCAGGACGCCAAGACCGTGATGAACCGCGTGCAGCAGGAGTTTGTCGCCTTCCTGGCGCGGGACAAGAATTGAGATGGCACACTCCACAGTCCCCGCGCGGCTGACGACCGCGCGGGAGGGTCTGCAACAAACGAACCGACGCTTCACGGCCACCTGGTGGGACAGCCGCGCGCGCTGGATCTTCCCGATCCCCGCAGTGCTGGCGGTGGGCATTCTTGTCGTCTTCCCGCTCGCCTACACCGCGTGGATGAGCCTGCACGCGTGGTCCGGCTCGATCACGGACGCGCCGCAGTGGATCGGCTTGGAAAACTTTAAGCGTTTTGTCGCCGAAGATACGCGCTCCTGGCTCGCCGTTTGGCGCACCCTGATTTTCGCCGGGCTGGCAATCGTCTTGCAGACCTTCTTCGGCGTCTCGCTCGCATTGCTGCTGAATCGCGAATTCCGGGGCAAGAGCATCGCCCGCACGATCGCGCTGTTGCCGATGGTGACGACGCCCGTCGTCATCGCAGTGATGTGGACGCTGATCCTCAACCCGACGCAGGGCGCGTTGCCGTATATCTTCTCGCGATTGCATCTGCCGCAGGTGCTCTGGCTGAGCGACCCGCATATCGTCATCCCCGCGCTGGTGATGGTAGATACGTGGGAATGGACGCCGCTCATCATGTTGATTACGCTGGCCGGCCTCGCCGCCCTGCCGACCGAGCCGATTGAGGCCGCGCGCATTGACGGCGCAACGGCGTGGCAGTCATTCTGGCGGATCACCCTGCCGCTCCTCCGGCCCGCGATCATGGTTGCGGTGCTTTTTCGCGCGATTGACGCGATCAAGACGTTCGACATCATCTTCGCGATGACTGGCGGCGGCCCCGGCAATGCCTCCGAGACGCTGAATGTCTACACCTTCCAGACCGCCTTTAACTACCAGAAGATCGGTTACGCGTCGTCCTTGCTCGTCATTTTCTTCGCGATCGTGATGGGTTTCTCGCTCCTATTGATCCGGCTGCGGAGGGCGTCGTCATGGCAAGCATAGCCCGCTCGCGATCCGACCGGCGGCCAGTGATGTCGCGCAAGGTGGTGCGGAATATCCTCTACACGCTGGCGCTCGTTGTCATGTTGTTCCCCGTCGTCGCTTTCTTCTATTGGATGCTGCTGATCTCGCTGCGCTCGGACCTCATCAACAACGCGTATCCTCCCGTCTTCGTGCCGCGCAGCCTGACCCTGAACAACTACAAGCAGGTGCTGGAGGAGAACGCCATCCTCCATGATGGGTTGAACAGCCTGATCGTCGCGGTCGGCTCGACGGCGATTGGTATGGTGCTCGGCGTCCCCGCAGCGTACAGCATCGCGCGCTGGCGGCAGCAACGGCTCGCGCTCGTCATCCTTATCTCGCGCATCATCCCGGCGATCAGTTTTCTCGTGCCGTGGTATATCCTTTTCAGCCGCGCAAAACTGGTGGATACCTATGTCGCCTTGATCGTCACGCACCTCATCGTCGCCCTGCCGTTGATTACCTGGATCATGATCGGTTTTTTCGAGGATTTGCCGCCGGAGTTGGAGGAGTCCGCGCGGATTGATGGCTGCTCGCTCTACGGCGCGTTCATGAAGATTGCCGTGCCGCTCGCGCGCCCCGGCATCATCGCCGCGACGATTATCAGTTTCATCTTCTCGTGGAATAACTTCATCTTCTCGGTCGTCCTAGCGGGGTCGCGGACGCGCACGCTACCGCTCGCCGCGTACAAACTGCTGAACTTTTCCTCCTTCAGTTACGGCGGCCTCACCGCGACTGCCGTGCTCATCACTTTGCCGATCATCTTGCTTGCCCTCGCCGTGCAGCGGTATCTTGTCGCCGGGCTGACGGTCGGCGGCGTGAAATAGGGGCCGAAATCTCTGCCTGCCCGGCGGTCACTCGGCTTCCTTCCAAGGGAAGGGGAGTGAGCCTTTTCGCGGTCAGGACGTTACAACATTCGTGACGAGTCAAGCCCTCCCTTTTCGAGGAGGGGTTGGGGGAGAGGTTTGTTGGTCGATACAACAATGCACATCCGTACCGACGCGCCGATTGGTACGATTTCGCCCCGGCTGTACGGGCACTTCGCGGAGCATCTGGGGCGCTGTTGCTACGATGGTCTCTGGGTCGGCGCAGATGCGGCAGGTACCCCGCACGAGGTGGGGTTCCGGGCGGACGTGCTCGATGCTTTACGCGCGTTGCCCGTGCCGTTGCTGCGCTGGCCCGGCGGCTGCTACGCCGATCATTACCACTGGCGAGACGGCATCGGGCCAGCGGGAACGCGCCCCCGGCGGCTCGGCATGTCCTGCGGACTGACGGTCGAGGACGACAACACGCTCGGCACGCACGAGTTTCTGCGACTCTGCGCGCTGATCGGCGCGGAGCCGTACCTCGCGGGCAACGTCGGCACGGGCACGCCGCAGGAGCTGTGCGACTGGCTGGAATACTGCAACAGCGCGCTCGACACTACCCTGACGCGCGAGCGGGCCGCGAACGGCACTCCTGCCCCCTTCGACGTGCGACTTTGGGGCGTCGGCAACGAGAACTGGGGCTGCGGAGGCAACTACGACGCCGTGACCTACGCGCGCGAGTACCGGCGCTATGCGACGATGCTGCGCCACATAGACCCCAACGCGGAACTCGTCGCCTGCGGCCTCGAAGACGAGTGGAACGGCGCGCTGCTCGACACCCTCGGCAACCGGCTCGATCTCGTTGATCACCTCTCCATCCACGATTACTGGTCGGCCGGTGGGCCGGAAACGGATTTCAATGAGGAGCAGTACTACATGCTGCTTGCCCAGGCGGACGCGACCGAGGTATTTGTCCAACGCACGGCGGCGATCATCGCCCGTGCGACGGGCGGGCAGCGACAGATTGGTATCGCCCTCGATGAGTGGGGTGTTTGGCATCCTGAAGCGCGCCGCAATGGTTGGGGCGACATCCCCGGTCGTCGCCCGATTACCTATGAGCAGGCGGGCACGCTGCGCGATGCGCTGGCAGCGGCGATTGCGCTGGAGGGCTTTCACCGGCAGTGCAACATCCTTTCGATGGCGAACCTCGCTCAGATCGTCAATGTCCTCCACGCTCCCGTGATGACTGGGCGGGACGGCGGGCCGATGTGGGTGACGCCGACCTATCATGTCCTCCGGTTGCACGCTCCGCACATCGGCGCGACGGCGCTCGCGGTGGAATCTGGCGGGGGAGCGACCGTGCCGAGCGGCGCGCCCGCCGTCAGCGGCACGGCCTCGGTACGTGGGCAAGAGATAGCCGTGACGCTCATCAACCGCCATCTCACGGAGGTGGCCACGGTCTCGATTCGCGGCGTAATGGGCGCGGCGACGGCACAGGGGCACATGCTCACTGCCGATCCACACGAGCAGAACAGTGCGGAGAACCCGAACCGTGTCGCGCCTATCCCGCTTGCGGTCAGTGGCGACGCGGGTGACGGTTGGCGTGTCGCGCTACCGCCGCATTCGGTCGCGACGGTGCAGTTTCGGTAAACGAGTTGCCTGCGTGCATCTTCTGGGGGTATCGTGTGCCGGGGGGTTAGGTTCTTGACCAAGCGCGATTTTCTGAAACTGACGGACCTTTCGCGGGACGAGGCATACGCGGTCTTCGATCTGGCGACGCGGCTGAAGGCGGCGCCGAAGGGAAGCCACACGCACGTCCTCGCTGGGCGGGCGGTCGCCGTCATTCTGGAAAAGCCGAGCCTTCGAACACGCGGTTCCTACAATGTCGGCATCGCGCAACTCGGTGGCTATCCACTATCAATCGGCGATGAGATGCAACTCGGCGCGCGTGAGCCGATCCGGGACGGTGCGCGCGTCCTGGCGCGCTATTGCGACGCGATTGTGTATCGGACCTTTGGGACGGATCGGTTGCTGGAAATGGCGACCGCGCCGGTTCCTGTCGTCAACGCCTTGACCGACGACGGACAGCCCGGTCAGATTCTCTGCGACATGTTTACGATTATCGAGGCGTTTCAGGCGATGGAGGGGCTAAACACGCCGACCCTCGCTGGCTGCCGGGTCGCCTTCATTGGCAATGGGACGTCAAACACCGTCCGTTCTTTGATGGAGGCTGCCCGGCTTTTCGACTTCCATCTCACGGTCGCCTCGCCAGAGGGATATCGCCCGCCGGCGGATGAGATCGCCGTGACTGGCGAGCATGTGATCTTTCGTTCCTCACTGACGGCGGTGCGGGATGCGGATGTGATCTATACCGATGTCTGGCGAGATATGGGCCGGGAGATGGACCCAGCCGTTATGCGCGCGACCTTTTCCGACTGGACCGTAGATAGTGAACTCGTTTCGGTCGCGCCGCCGCACGCGATTGTGCTGCACTGCCTCCCCGCGCATCGGGGCGAGGAGATCAGCGACGGGGTGATCGAGGGGCCGCGCTCTCGCGTCTGGGATCAGGCCGAGAACCGTCTGCACGTTCAGAAAGCCCTACTTTGCTTCCTACTCGGCGTCGGGGATCGCGTGCCCTGATTCGGTTTAGGTGAGAAAAGTCGCACGAGGGGAGCGACCGCGCTGTCTCTCCCATGTCTCGCGCTATTGTGCATTCTATCACAATCGCGCCGCGATTCAACGGGATTTGAATCATGAAGGCGCGAAGGACACGAAGGAAAGATAGAGAAAGAAGAATATTTTTCTCTCCTCTTCCTCTTCTTCGTGCCTTCGTGCCTTCGTGGTTCAAATCTCATTCCCTCATTTGGCAGGGGTTCGTGCGGCGATGTACACTGCGCGGAATGGTTGCATGCATCCCCTGGCGCATCCGGCACCCCGCGGTAGCCCGTCGTTGTGGGGGTTTTACGGGGAAGGGATGGATAGGATGGCGGAGACCGTCACACGGACGAATGAACCACCGATGGACTTGCTCGGGCTAACGGGGCAGGCGGCTCGCAGTGTGGATGTCAACTACTTTAACTACGACCCCACTGATACCCGGATTTCGTTCGCCGGTGGCTTGCCGGACCCGGCATCGCTGCCGACCGACGATGTGGCGCAGGCAACGGTGAAGGCGCTCGCCGAACACGGCACGACCGCCCTCCAATATGGTCGCGTCGGCGGCTACCTCCCGCTCGTGGACTTCCTGCGCGACAAACTGAAGCGCACGCAGATGATGGACATCCCGGCGGATGGCATCCTGCTCACCGCCGGTTCGATGCAGGCGCTCACCTTTGTCGTCAATCTGCTCGTGGATCGCGGCGACACGATCATCAGCGAGGACCCGGTCTGGCCGGGCGGCGTCGGCCTTTTTAATATGATCGGTGCGAAGATCGTCACCGTGCCGCTGGACGATCAGGGTATGCGGGTGGACGTGCTGGCGGAACGGCTGGCGGCGCTCAAGGCGCAGGGCATCCGGCCCAAGTTCATCTACACCCTGCCGACCTTCCAGAATCCGGTCGGCGTCACTGCGCCCGTCGAGCGCCGTCTGCGCCTCCTCGATCTCGCCGAGGAATACAATACCTTTGTTTTCGAGGACGATGCCTACAATGATCTGCGCTTCGACGGCGAACCGTTGCCCGCGATCTATGCCCTCGATCGGCAGCGGGGCGGTAACCGCGTCATCTCGATCGGTACCTTCTCGAAAATCCTCGGCGCGGGGATGCGTATCGGCTGGGTCGTCGCGCCGCCGCAACTGATAGGCAAGATTGGCGGACTGAAGGGCGATGGCGGTGTCAGTCCGTTCGCGACGACAGCGACAGCGGAGTTCTGCCTGGCGGGCAAGTTGGAGCCGCACATCGAAACGCTCAAAGGTATCTACCACCGCAAGCGCGACGCGATGGTCGGCGCGCTCGAAGAGCATATGCCGGAAGATGTGACGTGGACGGTGCCGGACGGCGGCTTCTTCATGTGGTTGACGCTGCCGGAAAATATTAATACGGCGAAACTGATGCCGCTCGCCGCACAGGAAGGGATTGACTACCTGCCGGGCGTCGCCTGCCGCTTCGGCGGCGCGGGAACGAACGCCATCCGGCTTTCCTTCAGTGTGATGACGGAAGAACAGATCCGTGAGGGCATCGCGCGTCTCGGCAGACTCATTCACCGCGCGATGTCAGGGAAAACACAGGACTGAGGACTGAGGACTGAGAGCCAAACCCCTCAGTCCTCAGTCCTCATCGCTTATTAGGGGGCTCGCGATGAGCGTTAATGTGGGCGTGTTTATTGATGTATCGAATCTTTTCTATTCCGCACGCAGCATGGGCGTGGAGGTGAACTACATCCGTCTGTTGGAGCATGTGACGCGCAATCGGCATCTGATCCGGGCGAGTGCGTACACCGGCATTGACCCGGAGAATGGCAGCCAGCGGCGGTTCGTGGACTTTCTCAGCGCCAATGGCTACCGCGTCGTTTGCAAGGACATCCAGAAGCACGAGAGCGGACGCATTAAGGCGGACCTCGATGTCGAGATGACGCTGGATGTCTACATGATGTCCGAAAAGTTCGAGGTCGTCGTGCTGATCACGGGCGACGGTGATTTCAAGCGGCTCGTCGAGGTCGTGCAGCAGAAGGGCGTGCGGGTCGAGATCGTCGGCTTTGGCGCGAGCACATCGAGCGACCTGATCGCGATGGCCGACCAGTTCACCGAGATCAGCACGATCCCCGAAATCTTCCGCAACAGCAGCGCGCCGCAACCGACGAATGGCGATGTCCCCGCCGCCTCGCGCGATGTCCTGAACGGAAGTTCGTTCGCGCTCAACCGCCCCCGCCCGGCCTGAGCACACGGATGACGAGTGCGACTAGTCCCTTCACACCCGCCGATGAAACCGAACTCGATCCGGCGTCGCACTACGATGTGCGGGCGGATACCGCCCGCGCGAGTGTGCTGCAACGGCATGCATGGGGCATGTTTAAGGAGCGGCACGGCTGGCAGGTCGCGCGGGACGCGGGCGACGGATTCGCAGCGCAGGTGCTGCTGAAGCGTAAGTTCGGCATCACGATTGGCTACGTGCCGCGCGGCCCGGCGGTGGATTGGCATGACGCCGATGCAGTTGCCCGCTGCATCGGCGCGCTCGATGCCTTGTGCAAACGCGAAGGCGTCGCCCTCGCGCTGATCGAGCCGGATGCGATGCTTCCTGCGGATTTCGATTGCCGACGGTACGGCTTGTCGCTGTCGAACCTCTCCGTGCAGCCGCTCAGGACGATCACCGTGCGCTGCGACCAGGATGATGACGCGCTGCTGGCTGCGATGAAGCAGAAAACGCGCTACAACGTCCGCCTCGCGGCGAAGCGGGGTGTGACGGTACGGCAGGGGAGCGCGGACGATCTGCCCGCCTTCTGGTCCCTGCTGCAAACGACGGCGACGCGCGATGCCTTCGGCGTGCATACGCTCGGTTACTATGCCGATCTGCTCCGCTTCTTCCCGCCGCCGGATCAGGGCGCGCTGCTCTGCGCCGAATATGGCGGCGAAATCGTCGCGGCGGCGATCCTGCTGTGCGGCGGGCCGAACGCGATCTACCTCGCGGGCGCGTCGAGCGATACCCACCGCGAGCACATGCCGACCTACGCCCTCCAATACGCCGCCTTACGGTGGGCGCGCGATGTCGGCTGCACGCACTACGACCTGTGGGGCATCCCGCCGACCGACGCGCCGCCGGACACCGCGCAGGGCGAGCAGCAGAATGTCCGCGACGGCCTTTGGGGCGTCTTTCGCTTCAAGCAGGGGTTCGGCGGCGATGTCGTGTCATATCCCGGCATCTTCGTCCGCCAGTATCGCCCGTTGATTGGGCGCATCGCGCTGCGAGCGATCAATCGCCAGCGGGGGATCCTCGGATGAACGCAAGTGGGCCTCCGGATGCCCTGATGCCGCCGCGCGACCTGGATCAGGAGTTGCTCAACGGGCTATCATTTTATGTGGTTGGCGACGAGCGAGACTGCACGATTACCGATGTCGTCTACGATTCACGCCTCGCGACGCCGGGCTGCCTGTTCGTCGCGCTGCGGGGTGGCTATGCGGACGGACACCGCTTCATCGGGGAGGCGGCGAAGCGGGGCGCGATTGCGACGCTCGTCGAGGAAACGGTCACGGCTCCCGATGGCATCCGCGCGCAAGTCGTCGTGCCGGACACGCGGGCGGCGTTGGCAGTCGTGGCGGCGAATTGGTACGATCACCCGGCGAACGAACTGACGGTGATCGGCGTGACGGGCACGAACGGCAAGACGACGACGACGACGATGATTACAAATGTCCTCGACGCGGCGGGGTTGCGGAGCGCGCTGCTCGGCACGGTCGAAGTGAAACTCGGCCCGGATCGCTGGCCGAACCCGAATCACCAGACGACGCCCGAATCGCTCCATGTCCAGCGCTTTCTCCGGCAGGCGGTGGCGGCCGGGTGTACGCATGCGGTATTGGAAGCGACTTCGCACGGCCTCGCGATGCACCGCCTCGACGCGCTGCCCGTGGATGTCGCCGTCTTCACCAACATTTCGCACGAGCATCTGGAATTCCACAAGACGTTCGATGCCTATCTGGCCGCGAAACGCACGCTGTTCGAGCGGTTGACGACCGCCCCGGAGCGGGGAACGCAACGCTGGGCGGTCGTCAATACACACGATCCGCACGCGGACGATTTTCTCGCCGCCGCGCCCGGTGCGACGCCGCTCCGCTACGGCATCGAGACCGACACGCCGATTGCGGCGACGACCGTGATGGAACTGCCGGGGCATGTCGCCTTCACGCTCCAAACGCCGACGGGCAGCGCGACCGTCCAACTGAACACGCTCGGCACGTACAATGTCCTCAACGCGCTGGCGGCGGCGGCGGTCGGGTACACGCAGGGGATTGACGCTGAAACAATCGCTGTGGGGCTGGGCGAATTTGCGGATGTTGCGGGCCATCTGGAACGGATCGAGATGGGCCAGCCCTACACGGTGATCGTGGATTTCGCGCACACGCCGGCGGCGTGTGAGGCGCTCTTCGGCTTGCTTCGTCGGACAACGCAGGGTAGACTCGCGGTAGTGCTCGGGAGCGCTGGGGAGCGCGATGTGGCGAAACGCCCGATGCAAGGCGCCCTCGCCGCGCGATATGCCGACTTCGCGATCTTCACGAATGAGGACCCGCGCTTCGAGGACCCGGAGGAAATCCTGTGCGCCATCGCGGCGGGCGCGGAGGTAGAGCGGCCCGATTGGCGCGCGGGCGGGCAGTACCGCTGCATCGCCGACCGCGCGGAGGCGATTGGTGCGGCCCTCGATTGGGCCGCGCCCGGCGATACCGTCGCCCTTGTCGGCAAGGGGCACGAGAATTCGATCATCATCGGTGCCGACGCGCTCCCGTGGGACGAAGCGGCTATTGCTCGCGACGCGCTCCGGACGCGCGGGTATGTGGGGGTTAGGTAGGGTGGTTTCACGGCGGCAGGCACTGAAAATCTCAGCGATGTCGGCGATGTCGGCGGCGCTCGCGGCGTGCGGCACGCAGCAGCAACCATCGCCGCTGTTGCCGGAGCGCGCTCCACGGCGCAACACCGCCGCCTCGAAGGCGGACGGACGCATCCTCTTCGCCAAGGTGCAGATGACGGATAACGGTGGCAAGGACGACGGCCTGTATTCCCTCGACAACACTAAGGTGCGGAAAGTCCTTTCCAAAGCGGACGGTGACTTCGCCCTGGCGTACCCGTGCTGGTCGCCGGATGGCAAGCAGATCGCCTTCGCGCGCGCCGGGGATCGCGGTATCTATTCCGACCTTTGGATCATGAATGCGGATACCTCTAACCCGCGACAGATCACGAAGTTCAGGAGTGGCATCGCGCACAACAACAACGTGAATGCCGAGAAGGATTATGTGGGCGATAGCTCCATCGTCGCGGGGTTGTCGTGGTCGCAGGGGGGCAACTTCATCACTTTCGCCAGCGATAAAGGGTATCACGCGTTGCGCCCGTGGACACTCGAAAAGCCCGATGGACCGCCGACCGCCCAGACGCTGCATGTGATCACCGCGACTGCAGGTTTCAGCGCCCTGAACACCGGTGTCAACTTCCACATTGACAACACCGACGTCGCGCCGGATGGCAGTGCGATGGCCTTTGTCGGCCTCTGGGCGCAGGCGGACAACTACGCTAACAAACAGTCGCAGATCTATATGCTCGACTTCGGCACGAAGAAGTATGCGCAACTGACCGACCTGCCGACGTTCAAGTGGGGCGCGTACGACCCCGCCTTCTCGCCGGACGGGCAGCAGATCGCCTTCGCCGGTCGTCCCGACTACCGCGTCAACGATCTCTTCATCATGTCACGAGATGGCAGGAACCAGACGCAGATCACCAACACGGGCGCGGCGCGTGCCCCGGTCTGGTCGCCCGACGGCAAGAAGATCGCCTTTCTCGCCGCCTTCGAGGGCGCGCAGTTCAACATCTACGTGATGGATGTCAGCCCACCCCTGCCCGGCACATCCTTCACCGCCGCCAACTTCGGCACGCCCGCCAAACTGACCGACGAAAAAGGCATTGACGCCCGCTCCGGCCTTTCTTGGACGGCGTAGGGACTTTGAACCACGAAGGCGCGAAGAGCACAAAGAAAAGGATGAGAATGAGGGAGTAATTTCTCTGCTCCCTCTTGGCTTCGTCTTTCTTCTCGCTCTTCGCGCCTTCGTGGTTAATTTTTCCCCTCTTCTGGCGGGACGATGGCGATGTGGAGGTCGTTCAACTGCCGTTGGGAGACGGTCGAGGGCGCGCCGAGCATCAGGTCCTGGAAGGACTGATTTTTTGGGAAGGCGATTACCTCGCGGATATTTTCTTCGTGCGCGTAGAGCATGATCAGGCGGTCAATGCCGGGGGCGATGCCGCCATGCGGCGGTGCGCCATATTCAAAGGCGCGCAAGAAGCCGCCGAACTTCGTTTGTAGTTCCTCTTCGTCGAGATTCAGGAGGCGGAAGACGCGCTCCTGCAAGTCGCGTTGGGCGATGCGGATGCTGCCGCTGCCGAGTTCGAAGCCATTGGCGACGAGGTCATACTGCTGGGCGCGCATCTTCCCCGGATCGGTTTGCATCAGCGGGATGTCCTGCTCGAAGGGCATCACGAAGGGGTGATGGACAGCGTCCCAGCGCTGCTCATCCGCGTTCCACTCAACAAACGGCTGTTCGAGGAGCCAGGCGAAGGCCATCACATTCGGGTCGGCGAGGCCGAGCGTCTGCCCGAAGTGCTGCCGGAGGCGCGATAGCACGTCGCCCGCCCGCACCCGCTCGTCGGCGACGAAGGCGATCAGATCGCCGGGTTTGGCCTCGAAGCGGTCGAAGATGGCGCGCTGCGCCCCGGGTGCGAAGAACTTGGCGATCGGTGAGCGGGCGGCGGGCATGCCCGCCTGCTCCTCGACGATGAAGTACGCCAGCCCCTTCGCGCCGAAGCCCTGCGCGAGGGCGATCAGGGCGTCGATCTCCTTGCGGGTCATGACGCCCTGGCCGGGCAGACAGATGCCGCGCACCGCGCCGCCGCCCCGCACGGTGTTGGCGAAAACGCCGAACTGGCTTTCGCCCACAAGGTCGGAGATGTCTTTGAGTTCCATGCCGAAGCGGAGATCGGGTCTGTCGTTGCCGTACCGCTCCATGCTGTCGGCGTAACTGAGGCGCGGCCACGGCTTCTCCATCACGCGCATGTCCGTGACGCTTTCCGTCAGTTCGGTGTACAGGTCCTCGGCGAGGTTGAGCACATCCTCCATCGAGACGAAGGACATCTCGAGGTCCAACTGCGTGAACTCCAGCTGCCGGTCGGCGCGCTGATCCTCGTCGCGCATGCAGCGGGCGATCTGGAAGTAGCGGTCCATCCCCGCGATCATCAGGATCTGCTTCAACTGCTGCGGGGACTGCGGCAGCGCGTAGAACTCGCCGGGATGGACGCGGCTCGGCACGAGGAAGTCCCGCGCGCCCTCAGGCGTCGCCTTGATGAGCATCGGCGTCTCGATCTCCAGAAATCCGCGCGCCGAAAGCCAGTCTCGCATGAACTTGACGACGGTGTGCCGCAAAATCATTCGCTCGGCCATCGGGCGGCGGCGGAGATCGAGGTATCGGTAGGTGAGGCGCAATGATTCGTCCACCTCGCCCTGTTCCGCGCCCTCGGCGATCGCGAAGGGGGGCGTCTTTGAGGCGTTGAGAATCTTCACGCCGTCAACGAGCAGTTCGACCTCACCCGTCGCGATCTGCACGTTCTCCGCGCCTGTGGGGCGGCGGACGACCTCGCCCGTCACTTCGAGGACATATTCGGCGCGCGCCTCCTCGGCGACGGCGTGCGCCTCGGGCGCGTGCGTCGGGTTGATCGTGCATTGGGTAATGCCGTAGCGATCGCGCAAATCTATGAAGATCAGGCCACCGTGGTCGCGCCGCCGGTTGACCCAGCCGCGCAGCGTCGCCCGCTCGCCCGCATTCGTGGCGCGCAGATCGCCACAGGAGGTATAGCCGCGATATGCGCGGTGCGTCGCCTCGCGCATTGTCCTCGTTTGCATACCTGCGCTCACCCGATCACTCCTTCTGAACAAAGAACAATGAGCATGAGATTCGCTCGTCGCCGCGCCCACGCAGCGTAATTCATCACGCCATTCTACACGAGAACGGAAACATCTGAGCGCGGGGTGGGAAAAGAAATACGCTCTCTGACCGCTTCTTTGCTACGGCGCGAAGGCGGCGCAGAGCATGCCGAAGTACGTCGGCGCTTCGTAGGAAAGGAATCCGCCCTGCCAATCGTCGCCGATTGCGCCGGCGAGCATCAGCATCTGCCAGAAACTGTCCGCCTTTGCCTTGCCGACGAGTGCGGGGTCAATCTCGATCAGTCCGGTGAGATGGTTCGCTTTGACGAGGTCCGCGACGCGCCCATCGTACTCGGCGGCGGCAGGATCGAAGCCGTAGGGGCCGTCCGCCAGATGCGCGTGGCCGTGGTCTGAACTGGCGATCATCGCCACGCGCTTGCCGGAGGCCGCCACCATCGCCGCGAGTGCCGTGCCAGCCCGGACGTGATCGGCGGGCGACAAGTCCCGCGCAGGGCTGATGACGACGACCGGCACTTGCGGCTCCGTGCGGCCGCCCATGAACCAGAGCGGGATCAGCACACCCCAGTCCATTGGCGCGGTCGCGCCCGCCGCGTCGTTTCCGCCGTAGGAGATGCCGACCGCCGGGATATTTGCCGCGTTCAGGGCGTCAATCGCGGCGCGGGCAAGCGCGCGGTCGGTCGGGCAGCGCAGTTCGATCTTTTCGTCGGTCCACTCCGAAAGCGACCCAGCCAGTGTCCCCGCGACGACGACCGCCATCGCCCCCTCAACGTGGACATTGTGCGGCGTGAAGATGATCGTCGCGTCCGGGCGCGCGGCGGCGAAGCGGCGGCCAAGCTCGGCCATTGCATTCTGTGTCGCGGTCGCGAGGCCCTGCTCCTTGGCGGAACACGCTTCGGGGATCGCCAGGCTGCCGTGCGGCGCGATGGCGGCAAAAATCAACCCACTCATCCTGCTTCTCCTTCGTGCGGAACGGACACCAATGCGCGGAGTATAGCAGCGGGGAGTGCGAAAGTGGGGAGCAAACTGGGAAGAACCGCGAAGACGCAAAGGATATAAAGAAAAGAGCGGACAAGCGCGATCGCTTTTCCTCCTTTACACAACCAACCGCCCGGTCGCGCGTTTCACGATGGAAGATGTACAACAGCGAGAGGGGAGACGGGATGCCACGGATCGCATGGATCGAGGATGACGACGCGGCGGGCGAGACGGCGGCGGCATTCGCGCGGGCGCGGGCGGAGTCGTCGAGCGGGCAAGTCGCGGCGATCCTGCGCACGATGAGTCTCCGGCCCGATTTCATGGAGGCGATCACCGCCGCCTCGCGTCTCCACTTCACCGATGGCGCGCTCACCCGCGCGCAGCACGAGTTGATCGCCTCATACGTTGCTGCCCTCAATCGCTGCCACTACTGACTCAGCAGCCATACCTGGTTCCTGCAGTTGCAGGGCGAGCGGTACAACGACGCGGCGCAGGCCCTGCGTGATGGCGATCTCGATGCCGCGCCCGTCACACCCGCCGAGCGGCTTCTGCTGGAGTTCGTCGGCACGCTGACGAAGCATGCCTACCGGATCACGGACGAGCAGGTGCAGGGCTTGCGGGAGGTTGGCTGGACGGACGCACAAATCGCCGAGGCGGTCTACGACGGCGCGCTTTTCAATCTCTTCGTCCGCCTCGCCGATGCCTTCGACATTCATCCGCCACCGGTGATGGACCCGGACGGCGTCCCGAAGGCGGTGACGGACGACGAAAGTCTCCCGTAGGAACTTTTGGAACTCGCACAACGTAGTATACTTCGGGTATTGGCGCGCGAGTGACGCGCCGTGATTGTTGGCGGTGTAGGGAAGGAATGAGAAACCGATGGATCCGATGCAAAGCGGTCAGGTCAGCGACAAGACATTCACGACGACGCTCATCCTGAGCATTCTTCTCGGCAGTCTTGGGGTAGATCGCTTTTATCTGGGATACACGAAACTCGGCATTTTAAAGCTGATTACCCTCGGTGGGTGCGGCATCTGGTCCATCATTGACATCGTCCAGATTGCCCAGGGCAAACTGCCGGATGCGCAGGGGCGCCCGCTCGCCCGGTAATCTCCATATCACCATCATGGAAAAATCGGCCCTCCCGGACGGATTAGTCGGGAGGGCCGATCCATCGGTGGGGGCGGCGCGGCCGTGCCCCGGCCATTCGCATGTTCCCCGCTTCGCGTATATCCGCTCCCGTCTCTCCTGGCATCCCTCTTGCCCTATAGTATCCGCGTCGAAGCGCCACCACACTCCCCGTGGTGGCATTTTTGAGCGATGCGATCAATGCGGCATCTGCCGCAAAGGAATGGCGCCAATGACCATGGTTTCCTCTGACGACAGACGTAATGACGCGCCGGTGCGTACGGTACGCTTCGAGATCTCGCCGCGCTCCATCTTTCTGATCCTCGCCGTGATCGCCGGCATCCTGCTCATCGCGCGCCTATGGCAGATCATCCTTATCCTGCTCATCGCGCTCGTCCTCGCGGGCACGTTCAGCCCCGTCGTCACCTGGCTCGAACGGCACCGCGTCCCGCGCGCCCTCGCGCTTGGCCTTGTCCTCATCGCCCTGCTCGGCTCCATCGTCGGCCTCGGTGCACTGATTATCCCCGCGTTCGCCCACCAGTTTGGCACCCTTTCCACCGATGCGCCCCGTATCCAGGCCCGTTTAGCCGACTTCGCCGCCCGCGTGCCCCCCCTCGCCGGGCAGGCGGACACCATCCGTGCGGCTCGGCCCGATCGCATCCTCACGCCCATCGGCGACTATGCGCTCAAGTCGGCCGGGGCCGCCGCGCAACTGGTCGTCCTGGGGTTCACCACCGTCGTCATCGCCTTCTATCTGATCGCGGACCACGAGCGCGTGCAGGGCTTCCTGTTCGCCCTCCTTCCCCGCCGCTATCACATCCGCACCGCGCGCGTGCTGCTCGACATGGAGACGGTCGTCGGGGGGTACATGCGCGGGCAGGCGATTACGTCGCTCTCGATCGGCGTGTTCGCCTTTATCGTCCTGCAAATTGTCGGTGTCCCTGCCGCGCTACCGCTGGGCATCATCGCGGCCTTCGCGGACCTGATTCCCCTCGTTGGCCCCGTGCTGGCGGTCGCGCCCTGTGTCCTGTTCGCGCTGACCGTCGGGCCGGCGCAGGCGGTGATCGTGCTGGTCGCGCTGGTAATCTATCACCAGTTCGAGAGCCACCTGCTGCTGCCGCGCGTCTACGGGCAGAGCTTGCGCCTCTCGCCGCTCGCGGTGATTGTCGCGCTCCTTGTCGGCGAGCAACTGCTTGGGATCGTCGGGGCGCTGCTCGCGCTGCCGATGGCGGCGGGCATCCGCGTGCTGATCGAGAACTACCGGATCGAGCTGCCGGGCGAGCACCCGGGCGAGAAGGAAGAGCGGGTGGAGGAGGCACATGCCGAGGAGAGGTACGCGGAGCAAGCACAGGGGACCTCGGCGGTCGAGTCCGCGATGGTGGCGACGGAGATCGCCGAGCAGCTGCAGGAGACGCAGGAGCAGGAAACCGGGAAGGCCGAGCATCCGATCGAGGAGCAGGCCGATCCGCCGCACGGCGCGCCCAGGGTGCCTAATCCCGCGCGGTGATGGTTGAGAAGTTCGAGGTTCGGGGTTCGGGGCGGATTGACAGACTCCGAACCTCGAACCTCGAACTTCTCAAGGAAGATACCGCCGCTCGTAGTGCGTCTCGCGCGGGGCGCGGGCGGCAATCCCCGGCAAGGGCGGGAAGGGGGCATGCGGCTCGGTCTGGTACCAGTAGGCGGTGCTGGCGATGTCGTCCCCCCGGTCGTTGGCGTGGCCGTGCTCGATGGTCACGCGGATACGCGTATCGAACAGCACCGGGTCCTCGATGTGGTAGCGGTAGACGGTGATCTTGCCGCCCCAGTTCGCCGCGCCGGGTAGCAGGATGCCGTGATACGGCGCGACATAGAACTCCGACGGGCACCATGCGCAGCCGTAGTAATCCTCCGTGCCGGTGCCGGTGAGGGTCGGCAATTCGTCGCCGTCAATGAAGATCATGTCGTCGCCCTCGCCATACCACGACCAGTCCGGCGCCAGCCCGGCCCCCTCTTGCGTCGGGTCAAAGACGTGGGCATTATCGTAGTCGAGGTGGCAGCCGACGAAGTGCCCCTTGCCCGTTGCTTCCATGATGAGGTAATTTCCCGCGCCGGTGAGGTTCTTGCCGTCAGACGCCGGGTCTCCACTTGTGGGTGGATGCGGCTCGGCCTGCGCCGGATTTTCGCGGTTCCAGCATGCGTGGAAGCGGCCCAGGCCATCCTCCAGAGCGGCATATTCCTCGTAGTCCACATAGAAATAAAAGGAGCGGCAGGCGACCGGGCCGTCATTCGTGATCGTGATTCGCGCGCCGTCGGCGAAGGGCATCGGGAAGTAGCAATTGAGGCCCTTGCCGTCCTGCGGACTCATCGCGAGCATCGGCGTGGCGAAATTGCGCGTCATCGCGTGGCCCATGCCGAAAAAGTCGCCGACCGGCACGTCCACCGATGGCGTTGCCTCACTATCCCAGTACATCCGCAGGGCGAGATTGCGCAAATGCAGCGGATCGTCCGAGGCGATGGTGAACCAGAGGTGCGTGATGCTGCCTGCGCCCACGATGTCGGCGAGCGTCGCTGTCTCGCCCGGCGCGATAGCGATGAAGTCCCGGTTGCCGCCCGTCCGATCCCACGATGAGGCTCGCCGCCGCTTCGCATCGCGTAGCCGCGCCAACCCTCGCAACGACGCCCCGCCGAATGTTGGTAGCCCGCTCATCCCGCGCTCCCTTCCGTCTGCCACGAGTCTGCTTGTTCGGTGGATACTGTACCGCAGAACCTAACCCCCGGCCCCTTCCCACGCCGAGGAACGGAAGGGGCCGGGGGTTAGGTCGTTCTTCCCCTCATCTGTTATCCTCCATAGCGGTGCATGGGCAAATGGTTTTTTGAACAAGGGACACAATCAATGCGACGAACGACACGTTTCCGTGGCTCAGTGATGCTCCTTTTTAGCTTCGTGCTTTCCCTGCTGGGTGTAGGGACACAAGGATTTGTGGCGACAGCGGCGGACAGCGGCGCCGCGCCGCGCTTCGAACCGTCCGCCTGCGTGTGGAAACTGCCGGACGGGCAGATCGAGGGGCAGACGGTGAAGTGCGGGTTTGCGGTCGTGCCGGAGCAGCACCGCAACCCGACCGGGCCGACGATCAAACTGCCCGTCGCGGTTTTCAAGAGCGCCTCCGCCAATCCCGCGCCGGATCCGCTCGTCTATATTGAGGGCGGGCCGGGCGGTGCTGTGGGCGACACGCTCACCTACCTCCTGTCCGGCGATTTGCCGGTCTTGACGGCTAACCGCGACCTGATCGTCTACGATCAGCGCGGCGTCGGCTTCGCGCAGCCGAATCTCGGGTGCCCGGAAGTGACGGCGAGCGACCTCGCGGACGCGCAGGCGCAACTCAGCCCGGATAACAAGGCGAGCCACGACATCGCCGCGATTGCTGTCTGCCGGGACCGGCTGACGAATCAGGGGATCAACCTCGGCGCGTACACGAGTGCGGAGGGCGCGGCGGACCTTAACGATATCCGCGCCGTGCTCGGCTACGCGAAACTCGACTTGCTCGGCGTCTCGTACGGCACGCGCGTCGCCTTGACGATGATGCGCGATTTCCCGGACGCGGTGCGCGGCGCGGTGCTCGACTCGTCCGTCCCGCTCCAGGCGAACCTCGTCGAAGATGACGGGGCGAACTTCGACCGCTCATTCAGGCTCTTCTTCGCGGCGTGCGCGGCGGACGCGACCTGCAACGCGAAAAATCCGACCTTGCAGGCGGACTACGCCGCGACTGTCGCGCAACTCAATACGCAGCCGATCACGACGCCGGTGAAGGACGACAAGAGCGGCATGATCGTCCCGGTCGTCGTGGACGGCTATAGTTTCACCTCAGTCGTCGCGCAGATGTTCTACGACAAGACCGCGACGACTCTCATCCCGCGACTGATCGCGCAGGTGCGGCGCGGCGATACGACGATCCTCAACCTGCTCATCGAGGCGTTGGGGATCACCGGGCCGGATATCAATGTCGGCACGTATTATTCCATCCTTTGCTCCGAAGAAGTGCCGTTCAACAGTCGGGAGCACGCCACCGCGCTCGCCAGGACGCTGCCGCCGGAGTTGCAGGCAATCTTCCTCGCCAATGTCCGCCAGTATTTCGATGCTTGCGCCCAGTGGCCCGTGTCGCCCGTCAATCCGGTCGAAACGCAGCCCGTGGCGAGCAGTGTGCCCGCGCTCGTCCTTTCCAGCGACAACGACCCAGCCACGCCGCCCGATTACGGCAAGCAGGTCGCCGGAACGCTGACCAAGGGGTATCTCGTTACCTTTCCCGGTATCGGCCACTCGATCCTCGGCAACGGCGGCGACTGCGGCCTGAAGGTGATGACGACCTTTATCAACGACCCGACGACGCAGCCGGCGACGGACTGCGTCCCAAAGTAGGCGGGTAACGCGCCGCGCCGCTGTGGTACGATGGTGTCCGTACATCGTCGCGATCGTTCCCCGCAGCATTGTGCATCCGAGAGGGGCAGACAATGGTCGCTGCACTCCCACGCATCGTTTCCCTCCTGCCGAGTGCGACGGAGATCGTCTGCGCGCTCGGACTCGGCGACGCGCTCGTCGGTGTTTCGCACGAGTGTGATTGGCCACCGTCTGTCCGCACGCTGCCGATTCTGACGAGCGCGGCGATCCCGACCGGGTTGCCGAGCGGCGAGACGGACCGGCTCGTGCGGGAGCGATTGGCGCGCGGTGAGGGGCTGTACGCGCTCGACGCCGCGTTGATGCGCGAACTGCGACCAACGCTGATCGTCACGCAGGCGCTCTGCGAGGTCTGCTCCATCGCCCTGCCCGAGGTGCTGCGCGCCGCCCGCACCCTGCCGACCGCGCCGCCCGTCGTCTCGCTCGAACCCGGCTGCATTGCCGACATCTTCGCCGATATGGAGCGTGTCGCGGCGATTGCCGGGGCGCCGGAGCGTGCGGCAATGGTCGTCGGCGAACTCCAGGATCGGCTCGATGACGTGCATCATGCGACAGCGGGACGGGAGCGGCCACGGGTCGCACTCCTCGAATGGCTTGATCCGCCCTTTGTCGCAGGCCACTGGGGGCCGGAGATGATCGCCATCGCGGGCGGCACGGACATGCTTGGCGTCGTCGGTGAAAAGAGCGCGCATATCCATTGGGAGCAACTGCGGGAAGCCGCGCCGGAGGTGATCGTCGTCGCGCCGTGCGGCTACGATGAGGAACGCGCCCGTGCCGATCTCACCAACGCGCCGCTGCCGCCGTGGTGGGACGATCTGGCCGCCGTCCGCAACGGGCGCGTCTTCGTGATGGACGGCAACGCCCACATTTCCCGCCCCGGCCCGCGCGTCGTGGACGGCACGGAACTGCTCGCCCGCCTGCTCCACCCGGACGCCTTCGCGGATGGCACGGCGACGCGCGAGCAGCATCGGGTGTTGGGCGCGACGGTGCGCAGTGGGAGATAGGCAGATGCAGAAAATCTACACCGGGCGCGGCGACGACGGCTATACGAGCCTGATTGGCGGCGTGCGAGTAGCGAAGTACGACCCGCGACCGGAGGCGTACGGCACGCTCGATGAGGCGTCCGCCGCCCTCGGCCTCGCCCGTGCCACCGCGACGCTGCCCGAAGTGCGCGCGGCGATCCTCGAAATGCAGCGCGCCCTGTATCGCCTGATGGCCGAACTGGCGACCGTCGAGGGTAAGACGAGCGCCTATGAGATGACCGAAGTGGATGTCGCGCGCGTCGAGGAACTGACGAATACCTTCACCGCGCGGGTACCCGTGCAGCGCGAGTTCGTCATTCCGGGCGATACCGTGGCGGGAGCCGCCCTCGATGTCGCGCGGACTGTTGTGCGGCGGGGCGAGCGGCTAGTGACCCGCCTCGTCCACGAGGGGCACAACGCGAACCCGCACGTCCTCGGTTTCCTCAATCGCCTGTCGTCTCTCCTTTTCATTCTTGGCCGCGCCGAAGACACCCGACAGACTGGCCACACTTCAACGGCGGCAAAGGAGGAATAGGGAAGTTTGAGAATTCGGGGTTGGGCGTTCGATGGCCGACATGACAGCACATACGTTCGCAATTTTGCCCTACTTCTGCTAGACTGTTGAGCAATGCTGCGGCTATACACTCCTTGCGCACGCAGCACGTAGCACTTCGGAGGAGCAACGGCATGGACGAAGAGCGAATCCTATCCAGTGATGAGATCGAAGAAGATCTCGATCTCGATGCGACCCTGCGACCTAAGCGGATCACCGAGTACATCGGGCAGGACAAGGTTAAGGCGAACCTGCAAATCGCCATCGAGGCGGCACGAGCGCGCGGCGAGGCGCTCGACCATGTGCTGTTTTATGGCCCGCCGGGCCTCGGCAAGACGACGCTCGCCACCATCGTCGCCGCCGAACTCGGTGTCGCCATCCGCATCACCTCCGGCCCCGCCATCGAGCGGCCCGGCGACATCGTCTCCATCCTGACCAACCTGAAGCAGGGAGACGTCCTGTTCATTGACGAAATCCATCGCCTCGCCCGGCCCGTCGAGGAGGCGCTCTACACGGCGATGGAGGACTATGCGGTGGACGTGACGCTCGGCAAGGGGCCGTCCGCGCGGACGATGCGTCTCAACCTGCCGCCCTTCACGCTCGTCGGCGCGACGACCCGCCTCGCCCTGCTCACCGCCCCATTGCGCGACCGCTTCGGCGCAATCCACCGGCTGGAGTTCTACAACGAGACGGCGATGAACCGGATCATTCGGCGCTCCGCCAGAATCCTTGGCCTGAAGTTGGAGGCGAACGGCGGCGCGGAAATCGCTCGCCGCTCCCGCGGTACCCCTCGTATCGCGAACCGCTTACTCAAGCGTGTGCGCGACTACGCGCAGGTGCGCGCCGACGGGATCGCGACGGCGGATGTCGTCCGCAGCGCCCTCGCCATGCTCGATATAGATGACCTCGGTCTGGACGATGCCGACCGCCGTATTCTCGCGACGATCGTCGAGAAGTTCGACGGTGGCCCGGTCGGTATCGAGACGATGGCGGCGGCGACGAGCGAGGAGTCGGACACGATCATGGATGTGTACGAGCCGTACCTGATCCAACTCGGCTTCTTGCAGCGTACGCCGCGCGGCCGTATCGCCACCCGCCGTGCCTACCAGCATCTCGGCATCCCGTACCCGGACCACCTCGCCCAGCAATCCGCCGCTGCGAACACCTGGCAATCCGCCCTCCCCGGCCTCACCGATGAGTCCGACGCCGAACGCTGATCGGCGTCGGGGCCGACGTAGTACACTACGATGGTTATGAATGCCGTGCGTCAACCGCCAACTGACATGGAGACGCCGAGAAGCGGATATGGGAAGAGGAAGAGCGCGCAATGCGCGAATTCCTTGCGAGCCTGCCACCACCGACGCCGATCGAGGAACTTGCCCGTATGCAGGACGTCCGCATTCCGCAGTGATTTGAAGACCTTATCCCCACATGGTCGGAAGGTGAATGGGACGGCGACGAAGACTTCGATGTAAACCGCGCCCAAATGCGCGCGGGCGAAATCGAATTCATGAGAAGGAAACTCGCGGAGCATCCCTTGACAGGTTTGGACCCTGCCGATGATTATGAAATGTTCGAGCGCGAACAGTGGGAGCAGGAAGTCGCGGCATGAGATCGGGAACATGGTGAACGGTAACGTGTCCCGCGAGTGCGGAAATCGAGGCAATCTATGTTCGACGCCAACACAGCAGCAAATCAGCCGATGGCACACTTACAGCATGATATGGAGCAGGATGATCCGTATAAAGGGCTGAGGTCGCCCATTCCGTTGGAAGAAGTCGCCCGCGCGCGAGGCGTGAAACCGATTAAAAGGGCGGATGACCTTTCCAAGTGGCCGGAAGATGATCGCGACGCATGGGAGGGGTTCGACGAATCTCTTGATGAACTTCGACATGGTAATCAGCCCCGGAGAGGATGGAAAGAAGAAACAAAGCCGGATGAACAATAGTGTCATCTATCGTCGTTGATACAAACATTCTTTCATACGAACTGAAGCGTGATACGCGTGCCGCCTTGCATGCACCACATTTGCACAATCGTACGCTTGCTATCTCATTTGTGACACTTGCCGAGTTGTCTCTCTGGGCGAGTAGGCGCAACTGGGGTAAGCGTCGGCTATCCGAGAGGGATACACTCCTGAGCGACTACTTCGTCATTTATCCCAATGATGAAATCTGTTGCATTTGGGTGAAAATCACCCTTGCATGTGAGCGTAAAGGTCGCCAAATCCCTGAAAATGACGCACGGATCGCATCTTGTGCCGTTTATTATGATGCTCCGCTCATTACCCATAATTGGCGTGACTTCGTTAATGTTCCTGACCTTGATGTCATCACCGAGAATGTGTGAGTTCGTGACAGACGAACTTCGCACCAGCGACTTCTCCTACGATCTGCCGCCCGAACTGATCGCGCAGGAACCGCTGGCGGAGCGGGACGGCTCCCGACTGCTCCTACTGGATCGGTGGACGGGTGGGACGACGCACGATGTTTTCAGCAATCTCGGCGCGTATCTGCGGCCCGGCGATCTGCTTATCATGAACGACTCGCGCGTCCGGCCCGCGCGGGTCTGGGCGGTGAAGCCCTCGGGCGGGCGGCTGGAATTGCTGATCCTCCGACCCACGGCGGATGATACGTGGGAAACGCTCGTCAAGCCGGGTCGTCGCGCGCCCGTCGGCACAACCTTCACGCTGACCGACCGCACCGGGCAGATCGGCGAGCAGCCGGTGCGAGGCGAGGTGCTGGCGAAGGAGCCGGACGGTGTGACGCGCATCCGCGTGGACGGACCCCTCGACCCCGCCCTCGCGCGGCTCGGCGAAATGCCGCTGCCGCCCTATATCCACCGTCGCCTGCCGGATGCGGACGCCGACCGTTACCAGACGACGTATGCGCAGGTGACTGGCTCCGCCGCCGCCCCAACCGCCGGGTTGCACTTCACGCCTGCGCTGCTCGAAGCACTGCGGGCGAATGGCGTGCGCACCGCGACGGTCACACTCCATGTCGGTCTCGACACCTTCCGCCCGGTCACGGAGGAGGACCCAACTGCCCACCCGATGCATGCGGAATGGTACACCGCTACCGCCGTCGTCGCAGCCGCGATCATGGCGACGAAGCGCGCCGGGGGCCGCGTCGTCGCGGTCGGCACGACGAGCGTGCGTGTCCTGGAAAGCGTCGCGGCCCAACCTGGCGGCTGGGGAGCGGCGACCGAACGCGGCGCGGACGGGTGGACGCGCCTTTTCATCCGTCCCGGCTACACCTTTCGCGCCGTGGACGCGCTGATTACGAACTTCCACCTGCCGCGCTCCACCTTGCTCATGCTTGTCAGCGCCTTCGCGGGTCGCGAGCGCGTCCTCGCTGCCTACGCCGAGGCCGTGCGGGAGCGATACCGCTTCTTCTCTTTCGGCGATGCCTGCTTGATTCTTTGAACCACGAAGACACGAAGAGCGCGAAGGAAAGAAAGAGAATCCTTCATCTCTTTCCCATCTTCGCGCTCTTCGTGTCTTCGTGGTTCAAGTCGTTTCTGGGAAATATTCCAGTGCCGTAACGTCGGCGCGTTTGTGGGCGGAGAGGGAACCGGCGTAGGGGGCGCGGAAGGTGCCGGAAGTGGGGGCGACCTCGCCGTAGTCGCGGCCAACGGCGACGGTGATGTATTTCAGGCCGGGGATGTTGCCGTTGGTCGGGTCGAAGGGGTGCGCAACGAGCCGCCCCGCGTCGGTCGGATCGGGCAGCAGGGCTTCGACCCAGGCATGCGTGCCGCCCTCGCCGAGCAGGTGGCCGGAGACGTACCGCGCGGGCAGGCCACAAAGGCGGCAAAGGACGAGCATGATGTGGGCGTAGTCCTGGCAGACGCCGTGGCCCGCCGCCAGCGCGCTCGCCGCCGGGGTGCGCACGCCCGTCACGCCGTGCGCGTAGGACATCGCGCGGTGTACCCAGAGATTGATCCGTTCCGCGAGCGCCAAGCCGTCGCCGTTTTCGCCCTGGAGTGTCGCCGCTACGGTGCGGAGCGCGTCATCGGGCATCGTCAGCGGCGTTGATTCGAGGAATGCACTGCGCAGGCCTGGTTCGCGCAGAATCACCGGATCGGCTGCGGCGTCGCGCTCGACGACGATCCACGCGGTGAATTCGATCTCCCGCTCGACATGCGCGACGAAGAGATTAAGGATGCGGTTGCCGAATTCGTCCTCGGCTGCCTCGACCGCGTACGAGGGCGCGGAGACTTCCAGTTTGTACGTCACGAGCCGTTGCCCGCCATATCGCCCCGGCGGGACGATCATCAACCGCTGGCGGAGGTCGTGGATCGCGCCCGGATAGGCGTAGTGCAGTCGCTGATGGATGAGATACGCCGTCTTGCGGACATTTGCCCATTCGACGCCGCGATGGTCAATGATATCGAGCGACCCGATCTGTGTATCAATCGTGTCGTGCGGCAATCGTACCCCCATCCGTTTTGACTGCGGTCGTCGCGTCCTCGATTGGCCCGTATTCCGTCTCGTCGGTGACGACATCCGACCAGACGGTCATCTGGCGGAAGTTCGCCGCGCCGTATGTCGTGACCATCGCGACATCCACCGCGTCCCGCCCGCGCCCAATCGGGATGCGGCCGATGCGCGGTGTGTTGAAGCGCGCGTCGAACGTCCACCAGCGACCACCGAGGTAGACCTCGAACCAGGCGTGGAAGTCCATCGCCGGGTAGGGTGGCGGAATGCCGATGTCCGGCATGTACCCGAAGACATAGCGCGCCGGGATGTTGAGTGCGCGGCAGAAGGTGACGCCGAGGTGCGCGAAATCCCGGCAGATGCCGCCTCGCGCCTCGTAGACATCCACGGCGGTCGTCAATCCCGTGCTCTTGAGGCCATACACGATGTTGTGATGAATCCAGTCGCAAACCGCCTGTACGCGCGCCCAGCCCATCTCCGAGCCGCCGAACAACTCCCACGCTGTGTTCGAGAGCGCGTCCGATAGGCAGTACCGGCTCGGCAGCGTGAAAATGACGACATCATCCGGCAAATCCTCGACCGGGTGCTGGATGGCTGTGGTGTCCACCTCGTCCGGGCCGCCGGAAATCTCCACGACCGCGTCGTAGATCAGCGCGGAGGGGCCAATGGGGAGCGTTAGCCGCTGACAGCGGTTGTGGTAGAGGTCGTAATAGTCGTGCGCCGGCACATCCGGTTGCGGCCTCCACGTTTCGTGCAGGATGCGGTGCGGATCGTCGTCCCGCGCCTTCACCAATAGCACCGTTGGCGCCGGCCACGTCGCCTCGTAGAGAAACTCACATCCGACACGGACGCGCATTCTTCGCCCCCACTCCCATCACTCATCCAACTTCGGGCAGCATAACGCACCGACGATGTACGCGGGAAGTACCGCTTGCACAATACCCTGTCAGAAACGTCATACAAACGCACGAGAAGACGACATATCTAGCCGCCAAGAATGCCGAGAAAGCGAAAGAAAAGAACATGTTTCTTTTCTCTCTTCCCTCTAGGCGTCCTTGGCGTCTTGGCGGTTCGATCGGTTTCGATCGTATCTTCAGGATGTCCGTGACCGGGCTAGAATCTTCTCGCGGAAGAAGGTTGCAAAATCGCGTTCGCGCAGGTCACATCTACCAAAAGTGGCGACCCGAAGGCCGCCTCCTACATCGCGGCGAAGAACTGATTACGCGTGGACGAGGGGCGTGTCCACGAGGTGCTCGCCGACGAACCAGACCTGCATCTGGTTGGTGCGTAGCACATCGCTCATCAGCATGTCGTTCGTGCCCCAGTCCTTGTTTTCTTCGGTCTGGTCAATCGCTTCGTTCACCTCGTTGCAGATCGCCTCATGCGCTTCGAGGAGACGGGAGATGACGACCGGCACTTCCTCGACACCGTCCGGCGGGTTCTCGATTTTGGAAAGACGTGCGACGGCGGCGGGCATACCGGTCGCGACGCCACCGAGCATCTGGATGCGCTCGGCAATCATGTCCACCAATTCCAATTGCTCCTCGGCATGCTTATCGAACAGGAGGTGCAACTGATAGAAGGTATGCCCCTTCACCTGCCAGTGCGCCTTTTTGTACAAGCTGTAAAGGGTAATCGTGTCGGCGAGCAACTGGTTGAGCGTCGCACAGTTCGCCTGTCGCGCCACAGTGGGGACGCCGACCGGCATCGCCGTCACCGTGCCGTACCGCTGAATCTCGTGGCCGCGTTGGTGCATGACCGGCGTCGCTTCCGTGCCATTCATACTCTTTTTGCCGGGCACCTTCATTTTCGTTGTGCTCATCGCTGATAATCCTTTTTATAGATGCGATGCCAAAGGGCGGCATCGCACGAGTAACGATGCGGATACCAACAGCGTCCTTCGCACATCCGGTGCCACAAAATGAGCAAGTTCACGGCGATCGAACGCTGGCGGCGAACGGGAAGGACCTGCATCGTGTGAGCGGCGATTGACACGCAATGTGACGTGCGGTATCGTGGTCGAGCTAGTAGTGAAACATGCTTTCAGCAACATATTCACTGTGAATCTGCGGAGGCCCGACGCGGTATGCCTACGTCCACTGGACTCGATTCCTGGCACCGCGCGAGCGGCCTGCTCGACATGCTGGGTGCCTCGCACGAGGCGCTCGGTGTCAGCGCCCTGAGCGAGCAGTTGCAGTTGCCGCGAAGCACCGTCGCGCGCTATCTGAGTGTCCTGCACGAACTCGGTTTTGTGCAGCAATCGCCAGAGGATCAGCGCTACCGGCTCGGCCCGAAACTCTACCTTCTTGGGCGCGCAGTGCCGCTCGACGCGCTGGTGCGCGACGCCGCCCGCCCGCATCTCCTCGCGCTCACCGAGACGATGGGGGAGACGACGATTCTCACGATCGCGGATGGCGCGACAGCCCTTTGTATCGAGAAGATCGAAAGCCCGCACGCGATGCGCCTGACCGCCCGGATCGGCGAGCGCGTGCCGCTCCATTGTGGCTCCTCGCCGCGCTGTCTGCTCGCCTATCTGTCGGAGGCGGAGCGCGCGGCGTATCTCGCGCGACCACTCGCGTCGTTTTCCCCAAACACAATCACCGACCCTGACGCGTTGCGCCGTGCTATTGCCGAGACGCGCGCCGTGGGGTACGTCGTCTCGCGCTCGGAGATTGACGATGGGATGGTCAGCGTTGCTGCGCCAATTGGGGATGGCTGCGGCAGTGTGATTGCCGCCGTCAGCATGGCCGGCCCGGCAATCCGGCTCCCCGATGCGCGGCTGCCCGACGTGATCGCTGCGGTGCGTGCGACAGCGGCAGCGATCAGCGCGTCATGGCGGGCGATTAGTACGGGACAGGATAGGAACGAGCGCCATCACGCGGTTGGCGAGGGAAGTGTCCGCCGGGAGAATGCGGGAAACCTCTCAGGACAGGTATGGACGGCATCACCGTAGGTGAAGAGGAGGTTTTGCACTATGGCATCGGAGAACCAGGCACAACGCGCCCGATTGACGCGGCGGCAGATGCTCGCCGGGATGAGCGCCATTGGCGCGGCGGCAGCGCTCGCCGCCTGTGGTGGCAGCACGGCGGCGCCGACCGCAACGACCGCCGCGCAGGGGACGACCGCGCCGAAGATCGTCGGCACGCCGAACCCCACCGCCGTCCCGCAGGTCGGCGCGACGACCGCCGCACCAACCACGGCTGCGGCATCGTCCGTGACCGGCGTGCCAACGACCGCTGCGGCGGCGCAACCGACGACGGGCGCGGCTTCCGCCGCCGCACCGGCGGTCGCGGGGACCAAGGGCGGCACGATCAAGTTCCCCCTCGGGTCGGACGGTCCCTTGAACCCGATTGTCGTGCCCGGCAACCTCGCCAGTATCTTCACGAACAAGGTCGTTTTTAACGGCCTGATCCGCTTCAACGCGAAGACGCTCAACCCCGAGGGCGACCTTGCCGAGAAGTGGGAAGTCGCGCCGGATGGCAAGGCGATCACCTTCACGCTCCGCCAGGGCGTCAAGTGGCACGACGGCCAGCCCTTCACGGCGGATGATGTCAAGTTCACCTTCGACACGATGCTCGACCCGAAGGTCAACGCGCGCTTCCGCTCCAACATCAAGGGCGTCACCGAGGCCGTCGTCGACAGCCCGATGTCCGTGACGCTTAAACTGACGAATCCGCTCCCGTCGCTGCCGATCCAACTCGGCTACAACATCCACATGATCCCGAAGCACGTCTTGCAGGGGCAGGACATCAACGCACCCAAAGACTTTCTCGCCAAGCCAATCGGCACCGGCCCCTTCAAATTCGTCGAGGCGACGCCGGGCAGCACGATGACCGTCGAGCGGTACGACAACTTCCATTTCGGCGCGCCGCTGCTGGATCGCATCACCTTCAAGGTGACGCCGGACATCAACGCGCAACTGGCGCAACTGAAGACGGGCGAACTCGACTTCATGCTGATGGAGCCGGATCAGGCGGCGACGGTCAAGAGCGACGCGAACATCGTCATCCAGAACGCCTCGCAGGTGAACTACTATTTTATTGCCTACAACGACAAGAAGCCGCTTTTCAGCGACAAGTTGGTGCGCCAGGCGCTGACGATGTCGCTCGATCGGCAGGCAATTGTCAAGGACGTGCTCGGCGGCGCGGGGCAGGTGGCGAACGGGCCGATCAACCCGCTCTTGTCGTGGGCCTACACCGACGATGTGAAGAAACTCGCCTACGATCCGAAAGCCGCCGCCGCGCAACTGGACGCCGCCGGCTGGAAGGTCGGTTCGGGCGGTATTCGCGAGAAGGACGGCCAGAAGTTCTCCTTCGAATTGCTCGTGGACAAGGGCAACACGACCCGCGAGTCGGTCGCGCAGATCGCGCAGCAGGCGTGGAAGGCAGTCGGCATTGACGCGAAGATCAATGTGATGGAGTTCAACGCAGCGGTGGCGAAGTTCATCGCGGGGGATTTCGACTCGATTGTCAACTGGTACATCACCCCGCCGGACCCGGATGTCTTCGCGTGGTACAGCACGGGTGGCACGTCCAACCAGTGGCTGTATTCCAACCCGCAGGTGGACGATTTGCTGACGAAAGCGCGCTCCGAACTCGATCAGACCAAGGCGGGCGCGTTGTACAAGCAGTTCCTCGGCATCATCGCGGAGGATGAGCCAATCACCTTCCTGTACTACCCGCAGGAGATTCGCGGCCTCCGCAGCCGCCTCCAGAACGTCCCCGCTGTCGGCATCCGCGACGCTATTGTCTACGCGTATCAGTGGTCCATTAAGCAATAGGACTGAGGACTGAGGACTGAGAACTGAGTGGGAAAGCCGCCGAATCCTCAGTCCTCCCGACGAAGGAGGGTGAGTGACCGCCTATCTCATCCGGCGGATCGGGCAGTCGGTGGTGTTGCTGCTGCTCGTGACCGTCGTGACGTTCCTGCTCATTCACAAGGCGCCGGGCGGGCCGAGCATTTTGCTCAGCCCGGACACGCCGCGCGATCAGCAGCGGCAGATCGCACAGAACCTGGGCCTCAACGACCCCTTGCCGGTGCAGTACGCCCGATGGTTTACGGGGCTGGTGCGGCTCGATCTTGGCGTCTCCTACACACAGCAGCGGGATGTTACGGCGGTGATCCGCACGCGGCTCCCGGCAACGCTGACGCTGGCGGGGTTGTCTTTTCTGTTTGCCCTCCTTGTCGCGATCCCGCTGGGGGTGCTGGCGGCGGTGCGGCGCAACAGCATCTTCGACCATCTTGCCGCGTTTATCAGCCTGTTCGGTGTGGCGGTGCCCGTCTTCTGGTACGGGCTGCTGTTGATTATTCTCTGCTCCGTCTGGCTGCACCTCCTGCCCTCCGGCGGGCTGGCGGACGATGTGACGCGCTTCGACCTGCTCGACCGGGCGAAGCACCTCATTATGCCGACCCTCGTGCTCAGCACGACGGCGATGGCGCAGTTCACGCGATACATGCGTTCGAGCATGGTGACGGTCCTTCAGGACGATTATGTCCGTACCGCCCGCGCGAAGGGGTTGAAGGAGCGTATCGTCCTTTCCCGGCACGCGCTGCGGAACGCGCTCATCCCGGTCGTGACGATCATCGGCGTCGTCATCCCCCGGCTGATCGGCGGGGCGGCGATCACCGAGAATGTCTTTTCCTATCCGGGGATGGGCAGCCTCGCCGTGGACTCGGCCCGCCAGCGCGATTACCCGGTCGTGATGGGCGTGACGCTGCTCGTCGGCTTCGTGGTCATTCTTGGCAACCTCCTGACGGACCTGCTGTACGGTTGGATCGATCCGCGTATCCGGCTCGGCGGCGCGGGCGAAACGCGGGGAGGCTGAGATGGTTTCGGAGCCGAACGCGGCGATCACCGGCGTCGCCCCCCTCGCGCTCGGCGACCAACGGCAGGCGCGCGGGCGGAACGAGTGGCGCGATGGCCTGCGCGTCATCGTGCGCAACCGTGTCGCCTTCGCCGCGCTGCTTTTCCTCGTCGGCATCCATCTACTCGCCATCGCCGCGCCGGTAATCGCACCGCGCGACCCGGAGCAGATCACGATCAGCAAGCGGTTCCAGCGCCCCGGCGACGGCTACGTCCTCGGCACCGACGAGAACGGCCGCGATGTCCTTTCTCGCCTGATCTATGGCGCGCGAATTTCCCTGCTCGTGGGTAGTCTTTCCGTCATCATCTCCGTCGTGATCGGCACGCTGACGGGCGCGGTCGCGGGCTATCGCGGCGGCGCGGTGGACAGCCTCATCATGCGCTTCACGGACGGGATGCTGGCGATCCCGACCTTTTTCCTCGTCCTGATTACCGTAACGGTCTTCGGGTCGTCCGTCCGCAACCTGATCCTCGTCATCGCCTTCACTAGTTGGATGGTGATCGCGCGCGTCGTCCGCAGCGAGGTGCTGCGGGCGGCGCAGATGGATTACGTCCTCGCGGCGCGGTCGCTCGGCGTAGCGCCGATGCGCGTGCTCCTGCGGCATCTCCTGCCGAGCGCCGTACCGAGCATTATCGTCTCGACATCGCTCGGCGTCGCGAACGCGATCCTCACTGAATCGGCGCTTTCGTACCTCGGCGTCGGCGTTCAGCCGCCGACGTCAACGTGGGGCAATATGCTCAGTAATGCCCAGAACTACTTGTTTCGCCGTCCGGAACTGGCGATCTATCCCGGTGTCCTGATCTTCGTCACTGTCCTCGCCTACAACTTCTTCGGCGATGGCCTGCACGACGCATTCGACCCACGATACCGGCACCGGGGATGAGGGAGGGGAACCTAACCCCCCGGCCTCCTTCCCGCGAGGAAGGGGAGCGAGCCTCTTGGAGAGTAGGGCGTTCACGGTATGTCACGGCGCTACGATTGCGTCACCCCCTCCCACGCTGAAGGACGGAGGGGGCCAGGGGGTAGGTACAGCGGATGGGTAAGGATTGGGTGGTGCGAGGGCTACACAATGGGGAGAAGAACGAGGTCGCGCGGGAACAAACTGGATGGTCTTCACTTTCGACGGCAACAAGTGATTGATGGCTTTGTCGCGGACTTCTACTGTCATGTGTGTAATCTCGTCGTGGAAGTGGATGGTGAAGTCCACTTGGCGCAGCCGAGGAAGACCGTCATCGCGAAAGCGCGTTCGCGCTACGCGGATTACGCACCGTGCGTTTCACGAACGACCGTATCCTGAATGATCTCCTCATATGCCTTTCGGAAATCCGAAACGCTGCGAGGAACGCCGACACATCGCAATGAGTCACCCCTTCCCACGCCAAGTGACGGAAGGGGCAGGGGGTTAGGTTCTTGACTGATCTCATCACCATCGTCCAATCTGCCGTGGACAAGGAACAGCTCGCGGCGCACCTCGCGTACTTCGCCACCGTGGATCGCACGAGCGGCACGGCGGGCGAGCGCGAGGCGGTTGAGTACATTCGGCGCACGCTCGCGCCGTACGAAAATATTCAGACCGAAGTCCGCGAGTTTCAGGGGTATATCTCGTGGCCCGGCCCGGCGTCACTGGAAATCCTTTCGCCGGAGAAGGTCACGATCCCGTGCCGGACGCGCTCGTTCGGTCGCTCGACCGCGCCGGAGGGGGTGGAACTCGATCTGGTCTTCGTGGATGTCGCGCGGCAGTTGGCGCAGGGGGCGATGATCTTCAGCCACCGCAGCAATGCCGCCGCCTATGGCGACCGCGATGTGCGCGGCGCGGCGGTCGTCACGCCCGATGGCGGGCCGGACGGCGTGCGGCGGGCAGAGGAGCAGGGGGCGGCGGCGCATATCCATCTCTGGACGAGCGACGAGCCGCATATCCACGAGATGATCGTCACGCCGATCTGGGGCACGCCGACGCCCGAATCCGCACCGAGCATGCCGACGATCCCCGCGCTCTCGGTGACGAACGCCGACGGTGAGAGATTGCGCGCCCTCTGCGCGACGGGGCCGGTGCGCGCGCGGTTGAAGGCGGAGGTGACGACCGGCTGGCAGTCGCAACCCGTGACCCTCGCCACCATCCCCGGTAAGACGGACGATTACCTGCTCGTCGGCGCGCACATTGACTCGTGGTATGTCGGCGTGACGGACAACGCTACGGGCAATGCCGCCTTGTTGGAGATTGCGCGGGTGCTGAACGCGCATCGGGGCGAATTGGAGCGCGGCGTCGTCTTCGCGTGGTGGCCGGGTCACTCGACGGGACGGTACGCGGGCAGCACATGGTTCGCGGACAACAGTTTCGCGCACCTGCGTGCGCACTGCATCGGCTACCTCAATATTGACTCGCCCGGCTGCCGGGGCGCGACGGTCTGGGATTGCCGCTACGTGATGGGCGAGGCGGAGCGGTTCGTGGAGACAATCGTCCACGAAATTACGGGGCAGCCCGCTAATCCGCGTCGCCCCCTGAAAGCGGGCGACCAATCCTTCTGGGGAATCGGCGTCACCTCGCTCGGCGCGTTCCGCATGTTACCGACCGATCACCCGGATCGTAAGGCGGTCGGCGGCAGCGGTGGTGGCTGGTGGTGGCACACGGCGGAGGATACGCTGGATAAGGCGGACGCCGAGGTATTGCGCGGCGACACTGCACTGTATGCGGCGATCGCCGCGCGGCTCGCGACCGATCCCGTGTTGCCCTACGCCTTCGACACCGTCGCGCAGGATTTCGCGACCCGCCTCGCGGAAATCGCCGCCGAAACCGGCGACCGTTTCGATTTCGCTCCCGCGCAGGAATCCGCGACCCGCTTCGGCACGGTCGCCGCGCAGTTGGAGCAAACGCGGCAGCAACTTGCCGCGTCAGGGAGTATCGAGCAGCGGCGTACGCTCGACGCGGGCCTCCTGCGCCTCAGCCGCATCCTCAATCCCGCGCTCTACACCGTGAGCGGCGCATACGATCAGGACCCGGCCTTGCAGGTGCCGCTCCTGCCCGGCCTCAGCCGCGCCGCCACCCTGCGGACTCTCGATCCAGCGAGCGATGCGGCAGGTTTCCTTATTACCCGCCTCGTCCGCGAGCGCAATCGCGTCGTGGACGCCCTGGAAGCGGCGACGGTGGAGGCAAATCGAATCGGGCTGGAGGTAGGGAGGGGAACCTAACCCCCCTTCCTCGCGGGAAGGGGGAGGGGATTCGCTGCAAGATCACAGCAGTATGTGGAATGCCCGAATATTTGGATTGAGTCACCCCCTCCTCGCGGGAGGGGGCCGGGGGTAGATACAGATGCTCGCAACCAGGATGTTGGACGCCATAGGTGCCGACCGGATGATGCGTGATGTGGAATATCTCAGCACGCTCCAGCGGCACGCGGGGACGGAGGACGAGGCGAAAGCGTTCCGGTACATCGCCGACCAGTGCCGCGCGGCGGGGATCGAGGATGTGCGTGAATACGCCTTCGATGCGTTCCTTTCCTTCCCGATCAAAGGAACGCTCACCATAGGCGGCATCGGCCCCGTCAAAACAAAGACGCGCGCCTTCGCGACCTCGACAAACGGCGAGGAGATCAGCGGCGAGATCGTCTTCGTGCCGACCAAGGGAGGCACCGCGCTCTTCAGCGGCGACGGCTCGCACGACTACGACGATGTTGATGTGCGTGGCAAAATCGTCATCTCCGACCGGGGGAGGCCGGACACGATCCTCGCCGCCGGGCGAGCCGGGGCCCTCTGCCACATTCACTACTGGGCGAGCGACGAGGACGCGATCCATGAGCAGATCACGACGACAATCTGGGGCACGCCGACGCCCGAGACGATTAGCAGGCTGCCGATCATCCCGTCGCTCGGCGTGACGCATAACGACGGCCTGCGGATCGCTGAGATGGCGAAGCAAGGCGGATTGCGCGGGACATTCAGCACCGTCGTCCAGACCGAATGGCGACGCGTCCCGATTGTTGTTGCACATATCCCTGGAAGATACTCGGACGATTTCGCCTTCGCCAATGGGCATGTGGACTCGTGGTATCACGGCACGACGGACAACGCGACGGGCAATGCTGCCTGCCTCGAACTCGCCCGCGCCGCTTGGCAGGCGCGGGACGAACTGGCGCGCGGCGTGCGCGTCGCGTGGTGGACGGGGCACTCGCAGGGGCGGTACGCGGGGAGCACGTGGTATGCGGACAATTTCTGGGAGGACCTGCACGAGCACGCGATCATCAATATCAACATAGATTCGCCCGGTGCTTCGGGGGCAACGCGCTACGATGTCGTGACGATGGGCGCGGAAACTGAGCGGTTCGCGACGCAGATTGTCCGCGACCTGACCGGGCAGCACGCCGAGGCGGAGCGACCGACGCGGGCGGGGGACCAATCTTTCTGGGGGCCGGGTGTGCCCTCCTTGTACATGCTCCTTTCCAATCTGCCGAAGGAGCAATGGGCGGCGGTCGGCGGCTGCGGCATGAACTGGTGGTGGCACACCGAGGCGGACACCGTCGAGACCGCCGACCGTGAGGTGCTCGCGCTCGACACGCGCATCTACGCCGCGACGCTCGCCCGGCTTTGCGGTGGGCCGGTGCTGCCCTTCAATCTCGCCGATGCTGCGCGCGAGATTGACGAACTGCTCGCCGATTACGAGCAGCAGGTGGCGAGCCGCTTTGATTTGGCCCCGGCACGCGCGCGGGCCGCCGAGGCGATCCGCGCCGCAGAGGGGTTGGACGCCCGCGCCGTCGTGCTGGCCGAACAGAACGTCCCGGCGGACGATCCGGTCGCGCGGCGGATCGTCGCGGCGCAGAAAGCGGTGACGCGCGCCCTCGTACCGCTCCGCTACACGGCGGGCAACCGTTTCGACCACGACCCGGCGATGCCCGCGCCCGCCCTGCAACTCTTGCGCGATCTGCCGCTTCTCGCGACACTGCCACCGGAGAGCGATGAGGCCCGCTTCCTCGCTACCGCGCTCGTCCGCAAGCGGAACGCCATTTGCGCCGCGCTGCGGGAGGCGGCGTTGGCGGCGGAGGGAGCCTAACCCCCCGGCCCCCTTCCCGACACGGGAAGGGGGAGGGTAGGGGCGTATTGCATGCGCCCTCTCGCGGCAGCAGGGCGATTGACACGAGGCCACGATATTCGGACTGAGTCACCCCTTTCCCGTTTCGGGAGGGGGCAGGGGGTAGGAAAATGCCACTGTTACCACTATCTGCCGACGAAGTGTTGACGACGACCCGCTCGGTGCGGAAACGGCTCGATTTTTCCCGACCGGTGGAACGGGAAGTGGTGGAGGAGTGCCTGCGGATCGCGCAGCAAGCGCCGACGGGGAGCAACCGCCAGGGCTGGCAGTTCGTTGTCGTGACGGACGCGGCGAAGCGACTGGCAATCGCCGATCTCTACCGCAAGGGATGGGAGCGGTATCGGAGTGCCGGGCGCCCGACTTATGACGACCCGAACCGGGCCGCGACGCAGGAGCGAGTCAGCGATTCGGCGCAGTATCTCGCGGACCATTTCCACGAAGCGCCGGTCTTCCTCATCCCCTGCATCACGGGACGGACGGACGGGCAGCCCGCGAATGCGCAGAGCGGCGTCTTCGGCTCGATCCTCCCGGCGGCGTGGAGTTTCATGCTCGCCGCCCGCGCCCGTGGCCTCGGCACCTGCTGGACGACGATCCATCTGATGCACGAGAAGGAAGCGGCGGACGTGCTCGGTATCCCGTACGATACCGTGATGCAGGTCGCGCTCACCCCGGTCGCCTACACCAAAGGCACCGACTTCAAACCCGCCCCGCGCGAACCGCTCGCATCCACCGTTCACTGGGATCAGTGGTAGATTCGCCTAACCCCCGATCCCTTCCCGAGACGGGAAGGGGAGCGAGCCTTCGCGAAGCCGGGGTGATAAGGGACAGGTATGGCATTGAGATGAGTCACCCCTTCCCGTCTCGGGAAGGGGCCGGGGGTTAGGCAGAGGAGGGGAATTATGGCACCAGCAACGACGGAGTGGCGGGGTGGCGAGGCGGAGAAGAAGTTTCTCGGTACGTTGAGCACGGAGATGCCGTGGGAACTGATTCATGAGTTTAGTAATTACGTGCGCGAGTCCGGCACGGAAGGCGAGCAGCAGGCGGTGGACGCGATCACGCGGCGGTTGACGGAGTGGGGCATCCCATACACGGTCCACCATCCACGCTGCTTCATCAGCCTGCCGCGCGGTGCGACCGTGTCGGTCACGCTGACCGATGGCACGTCGCGCACACTGCGTGGCACGACGCCCGGTTTTGCCGTCCCGACGGGCGACGCGGGGATCACCGGGCAAGCGGTCGCGGTGGAGGCGGCGCACGCATCGAGCGTCAACACGATTTTCACCTCCGGCCTTGGTAGCGCGCTGGAGGGGCAGGACCTTGTTGGCAAGATTGTCGTGTTGGGGGGCATGCCCTTCCCCGCGCGGATCGGTGATTTGACGAAAGCGGGTGTCGCCGCCGCCGTCTTCACCAGCCCTGGCACGAATGTCCACGAGGGCATTTGCACGCCGATCTGGGGGACGCCCGATCTCGATACCGTCGGCGCGATGCCGACCTTGAGCATCGCCGAGGTTAATAAGCCGGACGGTACGTGGCTGATGGAGCAGGCGCGCGGCGGCATGGTGCGCGAGCTGACGGTGCAGGCGAATCTCGAAACGCGCTGGCGCGAAATCCCCGTCACGGTCGCGGAAATCCGTGGGACGGTCGTGCCGGATGAGTTCGTGCTCGTCCATGGCCACCTCGATTCGTGGGGCGAGGGGATCGGCGACAATGCGACGGGCGACGCGACGCTGCTCGAACTCGCCCGCGCCTTGCACGCAAACCGGCAGAACCTCGCGCGTAGCGTGCGGATCGCCTGGTGGAGCGGCCACTCGCACGGGCGGTACGCGGGCAGCACCTGGTACGCAGACACCTTCGGATTGGACCTGATCGAGCACTGCGTCGCGCAGGTGAACTGCGACTCCCCCGGCTGCCGCTGGGCAACGGAGTACCGCAACCTGTCGTATACGCCCGACCTCGGCGCGTTCACACAGGCGGTGATCCGGGACATCACGGGCCTCCCGGCGGAGGGCGAGCGACCGCCGCGCGCGGGTGATTACTCGTTCAACAACCTCGGCATCTCCGGTACCTTGATGCTCTCCTCGACGATGCCGCAGTCGGTCGCGGATGAGCATACCTACTACGCCGTCGGCGGCTGCGGCGGTAACATCGCCTGGCACACTGTGGACGACACCCTCGAAATTGCCGACCGTGACAATCTGGAGCGGGACATCAAGGTCTACGGTGGAGTCGTCTGGCGGCTGGCGAACGCGCCGGTGCTGCCACTCGATCTCGCGGCGGCGGGTACGGACATTAAGGGAAGCCTGAGTCACTGCCAGCAGGCGCTCGGCGACCGCTTTGATCTCGGCGAGGCCATCACGGCGGCGGATGCGTTTATTGCCGCCGCATCGGCATTTGCGCCGAGTGCGGGCGACCCCGCCGCCGGGCAGGAAGCGAACCGCCGCCTATTGCGCGCGGGCCGGGAACTGACGGGCCTGAATTTCGCGCAGCGCGGCTGGTTCCGGCAAGAACCCGCCCTCGATGTCCCGCCCCTCCCGGACCTCGCGGCGGCCGTCTCCGCCTTTACCGAAGCACCGGATGACAGCCATACGGCGGGCGTCGCCCGCACGTCGCTTGTCCGCGCCCGCAACCGCGCAATTTGGGCACTTCGGGAGGCAGCGCGGGAACTGGAAACGGCCTAACCCTTAACCCCCTTCCGTCACTCGGCGTGGGAAGGGGAGAAAAATATGGCAAGCGAAAGGGCGACCCGATTGCCGCCCTTCCGAGTGATCTTCCTATGATA